>NZ_JBNHFJ010000002.1:0-396934 GCF_059090105.1 Arthrobacter sp. K410C | reverse complement strand
ACCAAAACCAGTGGAAATAACACCAGCAAAAGCTGCACAAATTTGAAACCAGCCAAAAACACCAAACCAATGCCACAGGGGCGGCACGATCCGGCACATTCAACCAATTACATACATAATCGGTATCAACAAACTTGGCACACTATTGAGTTCTCAAACAACAGACACATTCGAATATTCCCGAAACAAATTCAAAAAGAATTTCTATCTCGTATTTCTTCGCTGCGATGTTTCAATCTTATTCTTCCATATTCGCTTTTGCAAATCCGGATGTTTTCCCGGAATTCACTCGGCGAAGTGAATCCACCCAGCAAAAAGTGAAGCATTCCTACCATCAGAGCATTGCTCCGAGAAGAATCGCTTCTCATTAGTTGGGGGTTTGTCACCACTCAGCGGCGGCGACTCAGAAAACAATACACGCCCCTCCGCAGCCGTGCAAATCGACTGTGGAGGGGCGTGCAAAAGGGTCAGATGCCGTAGTTACGGGACCAGCACCTCAACCGTGGCCAGGTTCTTCTTGCCCCGGCGGAGCAGCAAGTACTGGCCGTGCAGGAGTTCATCCTCGGAAATCACGGCTTCCGGGTCCAGAACCTTTTCGTTGTTGACATACGCGCCACCTTCACCAACCGTGCGGCGGGCAGCGGACTTGCTCTCCGACAGCCCCGACGCCACCAGCAGGTCCACGATCCCGAGGGCATCCACCTGGACGGTGGCGGAGGGAAGCTCAGACGTGGCCGCCTGAAGCGTGGACTTGTCAAGGGCAGTGAGATCGCCGTTGCCGAACAGGGCGGCCGAAGCGGCGATGACTTTTTCAGTGGCTTCCACGCCATGCACCAGCGACGTGACTTCGTAAGCGAGCTTCCGCTGGCCCTCGCGGGCGAAGGGACGCTCCGCCACTGCCACTGCGATCTCTTCGATCTCGGCGCGGGTCAGGAAGGTGAAGACCTTCAGCCTGTCCACAACGTCTGCATCCGCAGTGTTGAGCCAGAACTGGTAGAACGCGTACGGGCTGCACATGCCGGCGTCAAGCCAGATGGCGTTGCCTTCGCTCTTGCCGAACTTGCTTCCGTCGGAGTTGGTGATCAGCGGGGTACCCAGGGCGTGGACGCTCTTGCCCTCCACCTTGCGGATCAGTTCGGTTCCGCTGGTCAGGTTTCCCCATTGGTCGGAGCCCCCGGTCTGCAGGACACAGCCGTAGGCGCGGTACAGCTCCAGGTAGTCCATGCCCTGCAGGATCTGGTAGCTGAACTCGGTGTAGCTGATGCCCTCGTCGGAGTTGAGCCGCGAGGCAACGGCATCCTTGCGGAGCATGGTGCCCACCCGGAAGTGCTTGCCTACTTCCCGCAGGAAATCGATGGCGGTCAGCGGCGCCGTCCAGTCAAGGTTGTTTACCATCCGCGCAGCGTTGTCGCCCTCGAAGCTCAGGAACCGGCGGACCTGCGCCTGGAGGTAACCCACCCACTCCGTAACTGTTTCCTTGGTGTTCAGGGTGCGCTCGGCGGTGGGCCGGGGATCACCGATCAGGCCGGTGGAGCCGCCAACGAGTCCCAGCGGCTTGTGCCCCGCCAGCTGCAGCCGCCGCATGAGGAGCAGCTGGACCAGGTTGCCCAGGTGCAGGCTCGGTGCAGTCGGATCGAAACCGCAATAGTAAGTGACCGGGACGCCGGCGAGGAGCTTTTCAAGCTCGGCTTCGTCGGTGGAGACGTGGACCAGGCCACGCCACTTCAGCTCCTGCCAGATGTTGGCAAAAGAGGGGTCGTTGTGTTGCGATTCGAGGCTGTTGATGTCTGGCACGCCTTCTAAGGTAGCAGTATCCGGGGACGCCGGATCAGCGGACGATACCGGCCGGAACCGGTTCGGAGGCGATCAGCCGCAGCCGCTGAGTGGCGCGGGTCATCGCCACGTAGAGGTCACCCACCTTGCCGTGTTCGTGGTTGAGCATCTTTGCCGGTTCCAGGACCACCACGCCGTCGAACTCAAGGCCCTTGGCTTCGCGGGGGCTGATGATCACGATGTCCTGTTCGTAGCTGCCCGCGCCCGTGCCGATACGGCGCCCGTAGGCCGCGCGCAGGGCTGCCGTGGCCTGGGGCAGGAGGGGTCCGTCGGCGATCACGGCGAGCAGGCCGCCGTCGAGCGCTTCCAGCTCCTCCGGCAGGACCTCCACAAGCCGGTCCACCAGGGCGCCGGGGATAACCTCGTCGATGACGGGTGACCAGCGCCCCTCCCGCACGGCCTTGGGGGCGGACACCACCAGGCCCGCCGCGTTTGCCATCCGGACGGCGGCTTCGGCGATCTGGGAGGGCGTGCGGTAGTTGACCGTCAGCTCCTCCAGCTGCCACCGGTCACCGAACATCGGCGCCAGCGCGCCCTGCCAGGAATTGGCGCCGGCAACGGAACTGGTCTGGGCAATATCGCCCACGATGGTGAAGGACTTCAGGGGGCAGCGGCGGACCAGGAGCCGCCACTGCATGGGGGAAAGCTCCTGCGCCTCGTCCACCACAATGTGCCCGAAGGCCCAGGTGCGGTCGCTGGTGGCACGCTCGGCAGCGCTGAGCCGTGCCTCCCGTTCCTGGTTCTGCTCCATCAGGTCTTCGGCGGTCATCAGGGCGTCAACGCCGGCGGTTTCCATGTTGACGAGCGTTTGCTTGGCGTTGGCGAGATCCCGGGCACGGTCATGCTCCTGCTGCGCCAGCCCGCGGCCGGCGGCGGCGTCAAGTTCACCCAGCAGTTCGGCAGCCTCATCCAGCAGCGGAACGTCGGACTCCGTCCAGGGGGCGTCAGCCGGCCGCAGGAGCAGCGCGCGCTGCGCGGGCGAAAGGTTGGGGGTGCAGAATTCCAGGATGGCCGGCTTGCTGAACAGGTCGGACATCAGCTTTTCGGGGGTCATTGGCATCCAGCACAGGTTCAGGGCGATGCGGACATCCCGGGCCGTACGGACATCCTCTGCAAGGTAGGAGCGGTCCGCGTTGTTGCCGATGTTCCCGGCCTCGACCAGTTCGGTCATCTGCTCCGTCAGTTCACGCAGCAGGATCTTAACGAACGTTACGCGTGCCTCGTTGTACGGCTTGCCGGTGGCACGGGCCTTCTCCCGGGCGCGGCGGACCTGCCGGGGCGTCAGCACCAGCTTCCGGCCGTCCACTTCCAGCGTCCTGTTGTGGGCAGGAACCCGCTGGCGGTTGGAGACGGCGTTGGCCACGATTTCTGCCATGTCCAGGCGGCCCTTGAGGGCAGCAACATCGGCGTCCTGCTCCGGCACGGCATGGATGCCGGGCATGAGGCGGCCAAGGCTGGCCATGACCACGCCGGTCTCACCCAGCGAGGGCAGCACGCGTTCGATGTACTTCATGAACGACGACGACGGGCCCACCAGGAGCACGCCTGCACTCTTGAGCCGGTCGCGGTGGGTGTACAGCAGGTAGGCGGCGCGGTGCAGGGCGACGGCGGTCTTGCCTGTGCCAGGTCCGCCCTGGACCACCAGCGCGCCGGAGATGGAGGACCGGATGATGCGGTCCTGCTCGGACTGGATGGTGCTGACGATGTCCGACATCCGGCCCGTGCGCTTGGAATTCAGGGCGGCGAGCAGGGCGCCTTCACCCTGCAGCGACTCATTGTCCGCGAGCATCCCGGCATCGAGGACGTCGTCTTCGATGGCCTTGACTTCGCGGCCCTGCAGGATCAGGTGCCGGCGGCGGCGCACGCCCTGCCGGTCGAACGCGGTGGCCTGGTAGAAGTGCCCGGCCTCGGGCGCGCGCCAGTCAACCATCAGGCGCTGCAGGTCCTCGGTGGTGAGGCCGATGCGGCCGATGTACTGCGCTTCGCCGGAGTCCAGGTCCAGGCGGCCGAAGACCAGCCGGTCATCCACCGCGTCCAGCTGCGCCAGGCGGTCCTCGTACAGTGCGGCGAACGCATCGCGCTCGGAAACATTCTGCATGGTGCCCACTGCCCCGGCCCGGCGGACCTGCGCGAGCTGCCGGCGCTTTTCCTCGCGGAGCTCTTCCAGCCGGGCATACAGGCCCGCTACATACTCCCGTTCGTGGGCCAAATCGGCGTCAAGCATTCAACGTTCCCCTATCGCAAAAGACAGACCTACCATTCTACAACCATTTCCGTTAACGCTGATGAAACGCGGACCGGGGCGGTTGCGCTGATGGACCCATGGTGGCCGGGGGTTTCCGGACCCGGGGTTTGGCGGGCTTGTACCTGGAGACAGTGGGGTCCCCGGTGATCCAGAAGCGCCAGGCGTACTCGTCCGAGCCGCCCGCCCCGGCCACCCCCACCCGCGGGCCTGAACTTACCTGGGGAGGCGGCCCCGGCGGAAGTACCAGCCCGAAGGGCGGGGCAAGCGCGTCACGTCCGCTGTCCGCCGTCGTCAGTCCCAGGGCCTTGGCCAGCCGGGCCGGGCCGCTGGCGAGGTCGGCGGGGCTCCTGGACGTGGTTCGCCGCCGCCGGGCCAGTTCGAGGCCGTCCACGATTTCGCCTGCCCGCAGCAGCAGCGCGGAGGCAACCCCCTCCGGCCCGCAGACGATGTTGGTGCAGTGGTGCATTCCGTAGGTGAAATAGACGTACAGGTGTCCGGCGGGGCCGAACATCGGCGCGTTGCGGGGCGTAGGGCCGCGGTACGTGTGGGAGCCCGGGTCCGGGTGGAGCGAATCCTCCGGTCCCAGGTAGGCCTCCACTTCCGTGAGGCGGACGGACACCGGACCTTCGCGCGACTCGTGCGTGAGGACGGCGCCCAGCAGCAGCGGGGCCAGCTCGCGGGCATCGCCCGAGAGGATCTCCCGCAGCGGCGGACGGGCCGGCACAGGGTTTTCACTCATGGCCAGACCTTACCCGCATCCGCCGGTTTCACCCGCGGCGCGGCAGCGGAGCCGCCACGGCCATGTCCGATTTCCGCTAGCAGGGGCCTCCGGTGGCTGGCAGGATGGAGTCATGGACTTCTGGCAGCGCTACCGGGCAATCGACGCCCGGGACACCCGTTTCGACGGGCAGTTCTACACTGCGGTCCGGACCACGGGGATCTACTGCCGCCCCTCCTGCCCGGCCCGCACCCCCAAAGCCGCCAACGTCACGTTCTACGAAACCTCGGCTGCGGCCCATGACGCCGGTTACCGGGCCTGTAAACGGTGCCTTCCCGAGGCCGTCCCCGGCACGCCGGCCTGGAACCTCCGCCAGGACGTCGCGGGCCGGGCCATGCGGCTGATCAATGACGGCGTGATCAACAGGGACGGCGTGGAGGGGCTTGCTGCCCGGCTGGGCTACTCGTCGCGCCAGCTCAACCGGATCCTCACCCATGAACTGGGCGCCGGGCCGTTGTCCCTGGCCAGGGCCGGACGGGCCCAGACCGCCCGCACCCTGCTGGTCTCCACGCCAATGAAGCTTGCCGACGTCGCCTTCGCCGCCGGCTTCAGCAGCGTCCGGCAATTCAACGAGACCATGCTTGACGTGTTCGCCATGACCCCCACTGCCCTTCGGCACACCGGGCGGCATGCACACACGGCAGGAGCTGCCACGGTACTGACCCTCAGCCTCCCCTACCGCAAGCCCTTCGATCCCGGCATCTTCACATTCCTGGCGGTCCGCGCCATCCCGGGCATCGAGGCAGGCACGCCAACCTCCTATGCCCGGACTCTCCGGCTGCCCCACGGCGACGCCCGCTTCAGGATTGATTACGACGCCGGCGCGCGGGGACGGCCGCTGACCCTCACCATCGGCGCGGCGGACCTGCGCGACCTGCCCGCGCTGCTGAGCCGCGTCCGGCGCCTGTTCGACCTGGACGCCGATCCGGAAGCCATCGACGACGCCCTGTCCTCGGACAGCCGGCTGGCCGCGTCAGTGGCGGAAGCCCCGGGCATCCGCATGCCCGGCGCCCTGGATCCACAGGAGCTCCTGGTGCGGGCCATGGTGGGGCAGCAGATTACCGTCGCCGCGGCCCGCACGGCGCTGACGCAGCTCTCTGCTGCCGGCAGCCCCAGCAGTGTTCCGGGCGATGGCCTTGACCGTCTCTTCCCCACGTCCGCCCAGATTGCCGAGGCCGGACATTTGCTGCGCGGGCCCCGACGCCGGACGGAATCGCTGCTTTCTGCTGCCGCCGCCATGGCGGAAGGACTAGTTGACCCCGGTTATGGCGATGACCTGGCCGGCCTCGCGGCCAAGCTGCTGCCGCTGCCCGGCGTGGGACCCTGGACTGTGGGCTACGCGGCGATGCGGATCCTGGGCGCCCCCGACGTCTTCCTCGCCAACGACGCTGCCGTCCGGAACGGGATCCGGGCCCTTTCGGCGGGCGGCGCCGGCCTGGCCCCGGACTTCCGGGAAGTCAGCCCCTGGCGTTCCTACGCCACCATGCACTTGTGGCGCGCCGCCGCCGCACCCAAAGCCCCCGCCGCCAGCGGCACTTCCAGGAAAGCGATGCCATGACCGCCCAACTGCTGACAATGTCCACCCCGGACGGCCCCTTCACCATCATTGCGCGGGAGGGACTGGTCCTGGCGTCAGGCTGGACCGCCGACCCCCGCGAACTGACCGGCCAGGTCCATCCCGTACTGCGCCCCGACGCCGTCCAGTCCGTCGCCGCGCTGGGTGACATCTCGGGGGCTGTGGAGGCCTTTTACGACGGCGACCCCGCGCCGGCCATGGCAGTGCCGGTCCTGCAGCGCTCCGGTCCGTTCCGGGCCCACGCCTGGGACGTCCTCCGGCAGGTCAAGCCCGGCCACCCCGTGACGTACACGGAATACGCGGCCCTGGCAGGCAACGCCAAGGCAGTCCGCGCGGCCGCCAGCGCGTGCGCATTCAATGCCGCCGCCTTGTTCGTGCCCTGCCATCGGGTGATCCGGACTGACGGCACCCTGGGCGGCTTCCGCTGGGGCCTGCGCGTGAAGGAGAGCCTGCTGGCCCGCGAAGCGGCCTGACGGGACAGTACAGGGGGACTACTTCGGCGCCGGGGTTCCGGCTGGCCAGGGCAGCAGCTCAGGCAGGTCCGTCCCGTCGGCTGCAGCGGAGGCACGCAGGCTGCCGAGTGATGGCTCCCGGCCTGCCAGCCATGCGGCGATGTCCGTAAGCATCCCGCTGATAACGGTGGACCGGTTGCCGCTGCCGATGCTGACGGGCGGCAGGCCAAGCGGCTGCAGCACCAGCTTGTCCTCCGGCCGCACCCTGGCGGCGAGGAAGTCGAAGAGGTGCTCGCAGAACGCCCGGCTCCAGGTTTCCGGCCCCCTGCCCGTCTGCAGGTCTGACGTATGGATGACGAGTTCGCGCCAGAGCGCCAGGCCGCCGTCCAGTACCACTCCCCCGCGGTACGAAATCGGGGCCCACCATCCGGTGCGGTTGGCCGAGGAATCCTTGACGCCCGGCAGCGCATCGAAGGCCCTGAGGACCCGCTGCAGTGCCGCAGTTAAGTCTGCGAGGTGGGTGGCGGCGTCGTGCCCCGCGGCCATCTCGATGGCTTTGTTCCGGCCGTCCATGCCGCCGTCGTACAGCTCTATTGTTTCGTCGCGGGCTGCGTACTCGAGTTGCCGGGCCATGGCGTTGGAGATCCCGGTGAGATGGGCGAGGACATGTCCCCGCGTCCAGCCCGGCAGTGCCGAGGAAGCCCGGACGTCTTGGTCGCTGAACTTTGCGGCGTCTGCGGCAACGTCACCCGCGGCCTTATGGAGGTCTGCGAGCAGGTCATCGGGTGCGGGAGAGGCCATGGCGCTCATCCTAACCCTCAGGAGCTCCGTCCGGACCCAGCCGGTGCCGGACATGTTCACCGTCGCTGCTCCCCTGCCAGAACTCGAACTCCGTGGGCTGGACCGCGTACAGCTGCCAGTTGGGATTGGTGCTGCCGTCGGCGCGCGGACGTTCCGCCCAGTCGCGGGCGGAGGCCTCGGCGGAGAGCCGGACCACCGGCCCGGCCACGCGGACCTGGCGTCCCAGGGAGGCCCAGTAGAAGTTCATGGCGGCCTGCGGGACGATGTCCAGTTCCTGTCCCTTGCGGGAGGTGCGGGAGGTGGCGAAATGCCAGCCGTCGCCGTCGATGTTCTTCAGGATCAGCATGCGTGAGGACGGCTGCTGCCCGGCACTGACCGTGGCCAGGCTGAAGGCGTGGGGCTGCTGCTCCCCCGCGTCCAGCGCCTCGTCCAGCCACTGCTTGAACAGCTCCACTGGGTTCCGCGCAGCGCCGGCCGGATCAAAGCTGGGAAGGTCGGCCGGGAAGTCGGGCAGGGTGCGGAGGAACTTCCGGAAGGTTTCGCTCATGACGCCATGCTAGCGGCGGGTCCATGCCTGGACGGCACAACGCTCTCTCAGTTGCTACATGAAAATGGCCAACGCTCTCTCACTTTCTTAGCGAAGGTGAGAGAGCGCTGGCCAGAAAGGCGCATCAAGTGAGAGAGCGTCGGGTTGTTACCCTGCGTACTCCCGGACCGCGGCGAGTTCGCCTTCAAGGGCTGCCAGCTGGCGTTCGACGGCGGCCGGCGCCGTTCCGCCCTGGGAGTTGCGGCTGTTCAGCGACCCCTCCGTGGACAGGACCGTCCGGACCTCAGGAGTGAGGTGAGCCGAGATGGCCGCATACTCGTCGTCGGTCAGGTCCCACAGCTCGACGCCGCGGGACTCTGCCTGCTTGACCGCCGCACCGGACAGCTCATGCGCTTCACGGAACGGGACGCCCTGCCGGACCAGCCATTCGGCGATGTCCGTGGCCAGCGCAAAGCCCTGAGGTGCCAGCGACTCCATCCGCTCCCGGTTGAAGGTCAGCGTGGCGAGCATGCCGGAGACGGCCGGGAGCAGGAGCTCCAGCGTGTCAGCGGCGTCGAACACCGGTTCCTTGTCCTCCTGCAGGTCGCGGTTGTACGCGAGCGGCAGGCCCTTGAGGGTGGCAAGGAGCCCGGTCAGGTTGCCGATCAGGCGCCCCGCCTTGCCGCGGGCCAGCTCGGCCACGTCCGGGTTCTTCTTCTGCGGCATGATCGAGGACCCCGTGGAGTACGAGTCATGCAGCGTGACGAAGGAGAACTCCTTGGTGGCCCAGAAGATCACTTCTTCCGAGATCCGGGACAGGTCCACGCCGATCATGGAGCACACCCAGGCGAACTCGGCGAAAACATCGCGGGACGCCGTGCCGTCGATGGAGTTGTGGACCGCGGAGTAGAAGCCCAGGTCCGCAGCCACCGCCTCGGGATCGAGCCCCAGCGAGGACCCGGCCAGAGCACCTGACCCGTACGGGGAAACACCGGCCCGCTTGTCCCAGTCCTGGAGCCGCTGCACGTCGCGCAGCAGGGCCCAGGCATGGGCCAGCAGATGGTGGCTGAGCAGGACGGGCTGGGCGTGCTGCAGGTGGGTGCGCCCCGGCATGGCCACGCCCTGGTGGGCTTTGGCCTGGTCCACCAGCGCGTCAACGGTGTCCAGCACGCCGCGGGCGATGATCCGGGCGTGGTCGCGCAGGAACATCCGGCCCAGGGTTGCCACCTGGTCGTTGCGGGACCGGCCGGCGCGCAGCTTGCCGCCCAGCTGCGGACCCGCCCGCTCGATCAGGCCGCGTTCCAGGGAACCGTGGACGTCCTCGTCGGACTCCGCCGGCAGGTAGGCGCCGGAAGCCACGTCCTCGTCCAACTGCGTCAGGGCGGCGAGCATGCCGTCCAGCTCGCCATCGTCCAGCAGGCCGGCCTTGTGCAGCACGCGGGCATGCGCCTTGGAACCGGCGATGTCGTAGCGGGCCAGCCGCCAGTCGAAGTGCGTGGACTTGCTCAGGGCGGCGAGGGCGTCCGCGGGGCCGCCGGCGAACCGGCCGCCCCACAAGGCTCCCGCATTTGTAGCTTCCGTCTTGGGCTCAGCCACGTGGGCTACTTTCCTGCGACCCGGATGTCGCGGCCGGAGGCCACCTTGGCGGACATGCCCCACAACTCGATGAAGCCGCGGGCCATGGACTGGTCAAAGGTGTCGCCGGTGTCGTAGGTGGCCAGGTTGAAGTCGTACAGGGAGGTGTCGGAGCGGCGGCCGTTCACGATGGCCTGGCCGCCGTGCAGGGTCATGCGGATGTCGCCGGAGACGTACTTCTGGGTGTCATCGATGAAGGCGTCCAGGGAGCGCTTCAGCGGGGAGAACCACTGGCCGTCGTAGACCAGTTCGGCCCAGCGCTGGCCCACGGTGGCCTTGAAGCGGGCCTGCTCACGCTCGATGGTGATGTCCTCAAGGTGCTTGTGCGCGGTGATCAGGGCCATGGCGCCGGGGGCCTCGTAGATTTCGCGGGACTTGATGCCCACCAGGCGGTCCTCGACGACGTCGATGCGGCCCACGCCCTGGGCGCCGGCCCGGCGGTTGAGTTCCTTGATGGCCTGCAGCGGGGTGACCCGGGCGCCGTCGATCGCTACCGGCACGCCGGCTTCGAAGGAGATGATGACCTCATCGGGTGCCGGCGGGAACTCCGGCGTGGCGGTGTAGTCGTAGATGTCCTTGGTGGGGGCGTTCCAGATGTCCTCGAGGTAGCCGGTTTCCACGGCGCGGCCCCAGACGTTCTGGTCGATGGAGTACGGGTTCTTCTTGGTGGTCTCGATGGGCAGTCCCTTTTCCTCGGCGAAGGCGATGGCCTTGTCCCGGGTGAGGGCGAGGTCGCGGACCGGTGCGATGCACTTCAGGTCCGGGCCGAGGGTCTGGATGCCCACTTCGAAGCGGACCTGGTCGTTGCCCTTGCCGGTGCAGCCGTGGGCAACGGTGGTGGCGCCGAATTCGCGGGCGGCCTTCACCAGGTGCTTGACGATCACCGGGCGGGAGATGGCGGACACCAGCGGGTAGTGGCCCTGGTAGAGGGCGTTGGCCTTCAGGGTGGGGACGCAGTATTCGTTGGCGAACTCATCGGACGCGTCTGCCACGTAGGCTTCGACGGCGCCGCAGCCAAGGGCGCGCTGGCGGATGGTTTCGAGCGACTCGCCGCCCTGTCCGACGTCGACTGCCACGGCGATGACCTCGGCGCCGGTGGCTTCACCGATCCAGCCGATGGCTACGGATGTGTCCAGGCCGCCTGAGTAGGCGAGCACAATGCGTTCAGTCACTTCACATGCTCCTTAGTGGGGGGTGTTTGATGTTGTCTTCAAGCTTATTGCCCGGCTTCCTCGGCCAGCTGCAGGAAGCGGGCTGCGAGGTCGGGGCCGCCCAGCGGATCCCGGGACACCAGCAGCACGGTGTCGTCGCCGGCGATGGTCCCCAGGATGGCGGGCATGACCGAATGGTCGATGGCCAGGGCCAGGAAGTTCGCGGCCCCCGGAGGGGTCCGGAGCACCACGATGTTGGCCGACGCTTCCGCCGTCACCAGCAGCTCGCTGCACAGCCGGGCGAGCCGGGCGTCCAGGATTTCCTGGCTCACGCCGGTCTTGGCGGCACGCTCGCCCCCCTCGCCGGGGACGGCGTACACCAGGGCGCCCTCCTTGCCACGGACCCGCACGGCCCCGAGTTCCACGAGGTCCCGGGACAGCGTGGCCTGGGTGACCTGCACGCCGTCGTCCGCGAGCAGTGCGGCGAGCTCCGCCTGGGAACGCACCGACTGGTTGGTCAGGATGGCGGTGATGCGTGCCTGCCGCGCAGTCTTTGTGGCCGGGCTGGAGCCCGGGGACACGGGCTGGGCGGACACTAGAACGTGCTCTCCCCGGTACCTTCAACCGGCGAAAGGCCGTCAACGAAGGCAAGGCCGGAGCGGTGCATCAGCCAGGCCATCAGCGCTTTCTGGGCGTGCAGCCGGTTTTCCGCCTCGTCCCAGACGATCGACTGCGGGCCGTCGATGACGCCCGCCGAGATCTCGTAGCCCCGGTACGCGGGCAGGCAGTGAAGCACGACGGCGTCATCCGCGGCGAGTTTCATGGCTTCCTCATCCACGGAGTACTCCCGGAACAGCTGCAGCCGCGCTTCCTTTTCCGCCTCCTGGCCCATGGACACCCAGGTGTCGGTGGCCACGACGTCGGCGCCCTGGAGTGCTTTGGCGGCGTCGGTGGTGATCAGCACCGAGCCACCCGTCTCTGCGGCACGTTCCTCGGCGGCGGCCACGATGTCCGCGGCGGGCAGGTAGCCTTCCGGGCCGGCGATCCGGACGTGCATGCCGGCGGTGACCCCGGCCAGCAGGTAGGAGTTGGCCATGTTGTTGGCGGCGTCGCCCAGGTAGCTCATGGTGAGGCCGTTGAGCTCCCCCTTGTGCTCCTTCACGGCCAGGAGGTCTGCCAGCAGTTGGCAGGGGTGGTAGTCGTCGCAAAGTGCGTTGATGACCGGGACGCTGGAATTTTCCGCCATGGCCACCAGGCCGGCATGCGCGCCTGTGCGCCACACGATGGTGGAGACCATGCGCTCCAGGACCTTCGCGGTGTCCTCCACGGATTCCTTGTGGCCGATCTGGGCCTCACCGGGGTTGATGATCAGGGCATTGCCGCCCATGTCAGCAATGCCGGTGGCGAAAGAGACCCGTGTGCGGGTGGAGGTCTTGTCGAAGATGACGGCAACGGTCTTGCGCCCGCTGCTCTCTGCCGCGAAGGGCTGGACGCTGTAGGGCGCCGCCTTCATGCGCGCGGCAAGCTCCAGGACCTCCGCCTGTTCGGCGGGGGTCAGGTCCGTGTCCTTGAGGAAGTGCCGGGTTGCGGGAGTCACTGGGCGTCCTTAGCTGTCTGGAGGATTGCCGGGAAAGCGGCGAGGAACGAGTCGGCCTGGGCCGTGGTGAGGACCAGCGGGGGCGCCAGGCGGATGGTGCGCGGGCCGGGGCTGTTGACGATGAAGCCGGCGTCCAGGGCAGCCTGCACCACGGCGGGCGCGACGTCGGCGTCCAGGTCGAAGCCGATCAGCAGGCCGGCGCCCCGTACTTCGGTGACGCCCGGCAGCGCCGCCAGCGCGGAACGGAGGTGCTCCCCCACCGCGGTGGCGTTGGCCAGGACGTTCTGGCTTTCGATCGCGTGCAGCGTGGCGAGGGCGGCCGCCGTCGCCACCGGGTTCCCGCCGAAGGTGGTGCCATGCTGGCCGGCGGACAACAGCGACGACGTCTGCTCACCCATGGTCACCAGGGCGCCAATGGGGAAGCCGCCGCCCAGGCCCTTGGCCAGCGTGATGGCATCCGGGACGATTCCCGCCTCTTCGCTGGCGAACCACTTGCCGGTCCGGCCGATGCCGGTCTGGACCTCATCCAGGATCAGCAGCGCGCCCACCCTGGCAGTCAGCTCCCGCGCCGCCCGGAGGTACTCCGCCGAAAGCGGCCGTACTCCCGCCTCACCCTGGATGGGCTCGAGGAAGACTGCCGCGACGGTTTCGTCCACGGCGGCTTTGAGCGCCTCGATGTCGCCGAACGGGATGTGCTCCACGCCGCCGGGCAGCGGTTCGAACGGAGCCCGGTAGGCTTCCTTGGCGGTCAGGGCAAGTGCGCCCATGGTCCGGCCATGGAAGGCTCCCTCGAGGGCGATGATTTTGGTCCGCTGCACGCTGCCGCCACCCAAGTTGCGGCGGGCAAGCTTGAACGCTGCCTCGTTCGCCTCGGTGCCGGAATTGGTAAAGAACACCTTGGACCCGGCGGGCGCGTTGGCCAGCGCCAGGAGCTTTTCGGCCAGTGCGATCTGGGTGGGGCTGGTGAAGAAGTTGGAGACGTGGCCCAGGGTGGAGAGCTGGCTGGCGATGACCGACGTGACGAACGGGTGCGCATGGCCCAGTGCGTTGACGGCGATCCCGCCGAGCAGGTCAAGGTACTCCTTGCCGTCGGCGTCCCACACCAGGCAGCCGGCACCGCGGACCAGGACACGCTGCGGGGCGCCGAACACTCCCATGAGTGAGGACGAATAGCGCGACAGCCATTCGGAGCCGGCATGGCCGGTGGTTTCCACGAGTTCGGTCACTGGTGACTTTTCCATCGTATTCATCCGTTGATCTCCTCGTCCGGAACAACCTGGGTGCCGATTCCGGCGGTGGTGAATGTTTCAAGAAGCATTGAATGGGGCAACCGGCCGTCCACGATGTGCGCCCGTTCCACGCCCTCGTCAATGGCCTTGAGGCAGGCGGCCATCTTGGGGATCATGCCCGATTCGAGCTTGGGCAGCATGTCCCGCAGTTCGGAAGCCGTGAGGGAGGAGATCAGCGACGACTTGTCCGGCCAGTTGGCGTACAGGCCCTCGACGTCGGTGAGGATGACCAGCTTGGACGCGCCCAGGGCCGAGGCAACGGCCGCCGCCGCGGTGTCCGCGTTGACGTTCAGCACCTGTCCGGTGGGCTGGAACCTGGCGGCACCTGCGACGCCGTCACCGCCGTCGACGATTTCCGGGGCCACGGTGGAGATCACGGGGATGCGGCCGGCGTCGAGGATGTCCACCACGCCGGCGGGGTCGACGCCCACCACCTCGCCCACCAGGCCCAGGTCCACCTCTTCGCCGTCAACCACTGTCCCGGTCCGCACGGCGCGCAGCAGGCCGCCGTCTTCACCGGACATGCCCACGGCGTAGGGGCCGTGGGAGTTGATGAGCCCCACCAGTTCGCGGCCCACCTGTCCGGTGAGGACCATCCGGACCACGTCCATGGCCTCCGGCGTGGTGACGCGCAGGCCGCCCTTGAACTCTGATTCGATGCCCAGCCGGCCCAGCATGGAGTTGATCTGGGGCCCGCCGCCGTGAACCACCACCGGATGGATGCCCACATGGTGGAGGAACACGATGTCCTCGGCGAACGCGCGGCGGAGTTCGTCATTGACCATGGCGTTGCCGCCGTACTTGATCACCATGGTGGTGCCGGCGAAGCGCTGGATCCAGGGCAGCGCCTCGATAAGGGTGGCGGCCTTGGCCTGGGCGTCGGACATGCTGGTGGTCTCGCGCGTCTGGGTGTTCATGCTGTCTCTTCCGCGGGGATCGGCGATGGCTGAAACGGTGCTAGCTGGAGTAGGCGCTGTTCTCGTGCACGTAGTCGTGGGTGAGGTCATTGGTCCAGATGGTCGCTTCTGCGTCACCGGCCTGCAGGTCGATTTCCACCAGGACCTCGCGCGGCTCCAGGTTCACCAGGCTCCGGTCGTCGCCGATGCTGCCGTTGCGGCAGATCTGGATGCCGTTCATGGCCACGTTGAGCTGGTCCGGCTCGAACGCTGCGTCCGTGGTGCCCACCGCTGAGAGCACGCGCCCCCAGTTGGGGTCCTTGCCGAAGATGGCGGCCTTGAAGAGGTTGGACCGGGCCACGGAGCGGCTGACGGTCTCGGCGTCGGTTTCACTGGCAGCGTTGAAGGTCCGGATGGCGATGTCGTGGCTGGCGCCTTCGGCGTCTGCGATGAGTTTCCGTGCCAGCTCGGCGCAGACCTTGGTCAGGCCTGCGGTGAAGACCTCGGCGGCCGGAACTGCTCCGGACGCTCCGGAGGACAGCAGGACAACGGTGTCGTTGGTGGACATGCAGCCATCGGAATCGGCGCGGTCAAAGGTGACCCGGGTGGAGTCCCTGAGGGCCAGGTCGAGCAGTTCCGGTTGCACAGCTGCGTCGGTGGTCAGCACCACCAGCATGGTGGCAAGGCCGGGGGCCAGCATGCCCGCGCCCTTGGCGATGCCGCCGATGCTGAATTCCTGCCCGTCCGCGTCAGTGCCGATGAACAGCGCTGACTTGGGGACAGAATCGGTGGTCATGATGGCCTCGCCGGCTTCCGGTCCGCCGTCGGTGCTGAGGGCAGCGGCAGCGGCCTCAACACCGGGCAGGATCTTGTCCATGGGCAACTGCTCGCCGATCAGGCCGGTGGAGCAGACAAAAACGTCGGTGGCCGAAATTCCCAGGACTTCGGCTGCCTTCTCGGCGGTGCTGTGGGTGTTCTGGAAACCGGTGGGCCCAGTGCAGGCGTTGGCACCGCCGGAGTTCAGCACCACGGCATCCACCCGGCCATCGGCGACCACCTGGCGGGACCAGTGGACGGGAGCGGCAGCCACCCGGTTGCTGGTGAACACGGCTGCGGCGGCCTTGGACGGGCCGTCATTGACCACCAGCGCGAGGTCCGGCTTGCCGGAAGCCTTGAGTCCGGCGGTGACGCCGGCGGCGCGGAATCCCTGGGGCGTGGTGACGGTCACGGGGCTACTCCCTGCAGGTCAAGGCCGGCGGTTTCCTGCAGGCCGAGTGCGATGTTCATGGACTGGACAGCGCCACCGGCAGTGCCCTTGGTGAGGTTGTCGATGGCGCAGGTGGCGATGACGCGGCCGGTGTGGCCGTCGAAGGCCAGCTGCATGGCGGCGTGGTTCGATCCCTGCACACTCTTGGTGCCGGGCCACTGGCCCTCGGGCAGCAGGTGCACGAACGGCTCGTCGTCGTAGGCGTCGGCCCAGGCCTGCCGGAGCTGCTCTGCCGTGATGCCGGGCTTCACCTTGGCTGTTGCGGTGGTGAGGATGCCCCTGCTCATGGGTGCCAGCGTGGGCGTGAAGGACACAGTGACCTGTTCGCCCGCGGCATTGGACAGTCCCTGCTCTATCTCCGGAGTGTGGCGGTGCCCGCCGCCTACGCCGTAGGGGCTCATGGAGCCCATCACTTCGGCGCCGATGAGGTTGACCTTTGCGGCCTTGCCCGCACCGGAGGTGCCGGACGCGGACACGATGACGACGTCGTCGGGCTGCAGCAAACCGGCGGCGAACCCGGGCGTCAGCGCCAGCAGGGCCGACGTCGGGTAGCAGCCGGGCACTGCAATCCGCGTGGCGCCCTTGAGCGCCTCGCGCTGGCCGGGGAGCTCGGGAAGGCCGTACGGCCATGTGCCCGCGTGGGCGGAGCCGTAGAACTTTTCCCACGCGGCCGGGTCCTGCAGGCGGTGGTCGGCACCGGCGTCGATCACCACCGTCCCTTCCGGCAGCTGGGCGGCGATTTCGGCGGAAGCGCCGTGCGGCAGGGCGAGGAAGACGACGTCGTGGCCGGACAGGTTGTCCACCGTGGTGTCTTCCAGGATTCGGTTGGCGAGCCCGTGCAGGTGCGGCTGCAATTCGCCTAAGCGCGAGCCCGCGTTGCTGTGCGCCGTGATCGCGCCGATGGTGACGTCCGGGTGTCCGGCCAGGAGTCGGAGGACTTCTCCCCCGGCGTAACCGCTGGCGCCCGACACTGCAACAGAAATAGTCATGCCCCCGACTATACAACAATAGTTATGCATTAGAGCCGATATTTATGCATTACCTTGCTTCCCCGCTTCGGGGTATCCCTAGGATGGTGACAGCATCGGGAGCCGGAAGCGCCGGCTCCTGGAAAGGGGAGCAATGACGCACGCAATCGTCGCACGGCAGGCAGGCGGACCGGAAGTCCTCGTCTACGAGGAAGCGGAACCCCCCGTGCCGGGTCCCCGGCAGCTGCTGGTGAAGGTGCGGGCGGCAGGCGTCAATTTCATCGACACGTATAAGCGCAGCGGCACCTACAAGGTCCCGTTCCCCTTCACCCCGGGATCGGAAGCCGCAGGAACGGTGGAGGCAGTGGGTGAAGGGGTTACCGCCTTCTCCGTTGGCGACCGGGTAGCCACTGCCGAGGGATTCGACTGCTATGCGGACTACATGCTGGTGGCCGAGGATACCGCCTTGCCCGTTCCCCGCGGTCTGGACGATTTCACGGCGGCAGCACTTCCCCTGCAGGGGATGACGGCGCACTTCCTGATGAATTCCACCTTCAAGGTGGAGCCCGGGCACACCGTCCTGCTGCATGCCGGCGCAGGCGGCGTGGGGCTGTTCCTGATCCAGCTGCTGAAGGCCAGGGGCGCAGAAGTGGTCACCACCGTCTCCAGCGAGGAAAAGGAGCAGCTTGCACGGGGGGCCGGCGCTGACCATGTGGTGCGGTACGACCGGTTCGCACAGCACGTCAGGGACATCACCGGCGGCAGGGGCGCAGACGTGGTGTACGACGGCGTGGGAAAGGACACCTTCGACGGCTCCCTCGACGCCCTTCGGGTGCGCGGCACGCTGGTGCTCTTCGGCGCAGCCTCCGGCCCCGTTCCTCCCGTTGACCCGCAACGGCTCAATTCCGGCGGATCCCTGTTCCTCACCAGGCCCACCATCGCCCACCATCTGAGGGATGCTGCCGAGCGGCGCTGGCGCTCGGACGAGATCTTCGCAGCTGCGGCTGACGGAAGTCTGAAGGTCCGGGTCGGTGCCCGCTATCCGCTGTCCCAGGCGGCACAGGCCCATCGGGACCTGGAGGGCCGGCGCACCACGGGCAAGGTGCTCCTGGTTCCGTAGCCGCCGCTCCGCAGTGGCCCACGGCACCTGCTGAATGAACAAGAGGTGATCGGCCGGACCGCAGGAACGCCGAGTTTGGCCGGCGGGTACATCTTCTGTTCATCTGGTACAGGCAAAATGCCCCAGTGACTCAGCAGCAGGTCCCCCTTGAGGATGTCCCTTCCACGTATCCGCCCCAGATGCCGGGGTCCCTGGCCGCTCCCCCGGCCCGGACGCTGATCGACATCCTGCAGGACACTGCGGCCCGCTACCCGGAGGCATCCGCCCTGGACGACGGCCGCCGCCCGCTCAGTTACGCCCAGCTGATGGCTGAAGTCCGGGCTGCGGCCCGGCGGCTCCACCAGGCCGGCCTCGGCGCCGGGGACAAGATTGGCGTGCGGATCCCGTCGGGGACCAACGAGCTGTATGTTGCCATCCTCGCGGTGCTCCTGGTGGGCGCGGCCTACGTACCCGTGGATGCGGACGATCCGGAGGAGCGCGCCCGCCTGGTCTTCGGGGAAGCCAGGGTGGCCGGTGTCCTGGAAGCCGGTGGCGTGCTCCGCGGCGTGGACCTCGTGCCCGCCGGCCGTACGGCACCGTTTGCCGGTGCCCGGCCGCCTGCCCCCGACGACGACGCCTGGGTCATCTTCACCTCCGGATCCACCGGCACGCCGAAGGGCGTTGCCGTCAGCCACCGCTCGGCAGCAGCCTTTGTGGATGCCGAGGCAAGGATCTTCCTGCGGGATGAACCCCTCGGCCCCCAGGACCGGGTCCTGGCCGGACTCTCGGTGGCCTTCGACGCGTCCTGCGAGGAGATGTGGCTTGCCTGGCGCCACGGGGCATGCCTGGTCCCCGCACCCCGGGCGCTGGTGCGCACCGGCATGGACCTCGGCCCGTGGCTGATCAACCACGGGATCACCGCCGTCTCAACCGTTCCCACGCTTGCGGCACTTTGGCCCGCCGAATCGCTTGAGAACGTCCGACTGCTGATTTTCGGCGGGGAGGCCTGCCCGCCGGAGTTGGCCGGGCGCGTTGCGGTGGAGGGCCGGGAGGTCTGGAACACGTACGGCCCCACGGAAGCAACCGTGGTAGCCTGCGCCGCCCCGCTGGGCGGTCCGGGACCTGTCCGGATCGGCCTGCCACTCGACGGCTGGGACCTGGCCGTCGTCGACCCGGACGCCGTGCCGGTGGCCGAGGGCGAAGTGGGGGAGCTGATTATTGGCGGCGTGGGGCTGGCCCGCTACCTCGACCCCGCCAAGGACGCAGAGAAATACGCGCCGATGCCGAGCCTGGGCTGGGAGCGTGCCTACCGTTCCGGGGACCTGGTCCGGTTTGAGCAGGCGGGCCTGGTCTTCCAGGGCCGGGCCGACGAGCAGGTGAAGCTCGGCGGCCGCAGGATTGAGCTGGGCGAGGTTGATGCGGCGCTGCAGGCCCTTCCCGGCGTTGCCGGCGCTGCCGCCGCCGTCCAGACCACCGCAGCCGGAAACCAGATCCTGGTGGGCTACCTTGCCCCGGTTTCGGGGCAGGACCTCGACCTGGCCGCTGCCCGCGGGCAGCTGGCCGCCACCCTGCCGGCAGCGCTGGTTCCGATGCTCGCGGTGGTGGACTCGCTGCCCACCAAAACCAGCGGCAAAGTGGACCGCCATGCCCTGCCTTGGCCCCTGCCCGGCGCGGGCGCCGCTGAGGCGGACGCCGCGCCGCTGAACCTGCCCGAAGACGCTGCCTGGATCGTGGAGCAGTGGAGCGCCGTCCTGGGTAGCCCTGTGACCTCCCTCGACGCCGACTTCTTCGCCTACGGCGGCGGTTCGCTCTCCGCAGCCCAGCTGGTATCGGCGCTGCGCGTGCGGTACCCGACCATCACCGTGGCGGACATCTACGCCACCCCCCGCATCGGCGCCCTGGTGGAGGCAGCCCGGCTGTCCCTTCCGGACGGCGCCACCGCCCCCGCACCCGACCGCCAGGTCCGGCCCACCGCACGGAAGTCCCAGGTTTTCCAGACCCTGATGGGCGTACCGCTGCATGTGCTGGTGGGGATGCGCTGGCTGACTTTCCTCATGGCCGGCAACAACATCCTTGCCGCGCTGGCCGGGTTCACCGCGGCAGCCACGGTCTCCTGGTGGTGGGTGGCGGCTTCCTGGCTGGTCTTTGTCAGCCCTCCCGGCCGGATGCTGATCTCGGTGGCCGCTGCCAGGTTCCTGCTTCGAGGCGTCAAACCCGGAACCTATCCGCGCTCGGGGCGGGTTCACCTGCGCCTCTGGCTGGCCGAGCAGATCCAGGACCTGTCCGGCGCCATCAGCCTGGCCAGCGCACCGTGGATCCCCTCCTACGCGCGGGCACTGGGAGCCCGGATCGGCAGGGACGTCCAGCTCCACTCGCTGCCGCCCGTCACAGGCCTGCTGTCCCTGGGCAGCGGCGCCAACGTCGAGCCCGAGGTTGACCTGTCCGGCTGGTGGATCGACGGCGACAACGTGCACATCGGTGCCATCCGGATCGGCGCCGGGGCCACGTTGGGCGCGCGCAGCACCCTGATGCCCGGTGCCTCCATCGGAGCGGGCGCCCAGGTGGAGGCCGGTTCCGCCGTGCTCGGCAAGGTGAAGGCAGGCCATCTGGTGGCCGGGTCCCCCGCGCAGCGGCGCGGCAAGGCCAAGCGGTCACTGCCTGATGCCCCTGCCCGGACCCCGCTTCAGGCCAGGCTGTGGTCCGCCGGGTTCGCCGGCGCATCCGCCTGCCTGGCGGTTCTCCCCTATCTTTCCGCTGCCGCCGCCGTGGGCGTGGCGTATCTGTTCATCCAGGGCAGCACATCGCTCTCGGCTGCGCTGCCGCAGCTGGCCCTGGCGTTGCCGTTGTGCGCCCTGGCCTGGTTCCTCAGCAACGCCCTGCTGGTCCTGGCAACAACCCGGCTCCTGAGCATAGGCCTCACCGAGGGCTACCACCGGGTCCGCAGCCGCGTGGGCTGGCAGGTCTGGGCCACGGAAAGGGTGCTGGACATGGCGCGGGACCTGCTGTTCCCCCTCTACGCCAGCCTTTTCACCCCTGTGTGGCTGCGCTTGCTGGGAGCGAAGATCGGCCGGAACGTGGAAGCGTCCACGGTGCTGCTGATCCCCTCGATGACGACCGTTGGCGAGGGGGCCTTCCTGGCGGATGACACCATGGTGGCCTCGTACGAGCTTGACGGCGGCTGGCTGCGGGTGGCGCCGGCCAAGATCGGCAAACGCTCCTTCCTGGGCAACTCGGGCATGACCGCTGCCGGGCGGAGCGTGCCCAAGAACTCGCTGGTGGCGGTCCTGTCCGCCACCCCGGCAAAGGCAAAGTCCGGCACGTCATGGCTGGGCAGCCCCCCGGTCCGGCTGCGCCGAACCGCCATCGCCTCGGACGATACCCGCACCTACCAGCCGCCGCTCCGGCTGAAGGTGGCGCGCGCCCTGTGGGAGCTCTGCAGGTTTGTCCCGGTGATGCTCTCGGTAGCGATTGCCGCCGGCATCATCCTGGCCTTTGACCAGCTGGCCACGGCGTTCAACTACGGGGTGGCCGCCCTCCTCAGCGGCGTGGTCATGCTCCTGGCCGGTGCGGTGGCGGCCGGGGCGGCCGTCCTTGCCAAGTGGGTACTGGTGGGCCGGATCCAGGCCGGCGAACACCCACTGTGGAGTTCCTTCATCTGGCGCAACGAGGTGGTGGACACCTTCATCGAAATGGTCAGCGCGCCGTGGTTCGCCCGCGCCGCCACGGGTACCCCCGCACTGGTCTGGTGGCTGCGTGCCCTTGGCGCCAAAATCGGCGCGGGCACCTGGTGCGAAAGCTACTGGCTGCCGGAAGCCGACCTGGTGACCCTCGGCCGGAACGCCACCGTCAACCGTGGCTGCGTGGTGCAGACCCACCTCTTCCACGACCGCGTGATGAGCATGGACGCTGTTACGCTCGAGGACGGGGCAACCATGGGCCCGCACGGGGTGATCCTTCCGCAAGCCGCTATTGGGGCCGGCGGCACTGTGGGCCCGGCATCGCTGGTGATGCGCGGCGAAACAGTACCGGCCGGGACGTACTGGATGGGCAACCCGGTCAGTCCCTGGAGCGGTCCCGCACAGCGTTGAACAACCCAAAGGTATTGATGAGTTTTCCAGCAGGAGCCGGCGGAAGCGTCCCGGCAGCCACCCTTCCCGCGGTTCCCGACCCCTACCTGCCCGGGGCGGGAAGCAACGCCTACCGGGTTGAACGCTACGAACTGGAGCTTGACTACAAAGTCAGCAGCAACCGGCTCAGCGGCCGGGCGGTGCTGTACGGCGTTGTCCAGGCGCCGGCGTCGGCCATTGTCCTGGACCTGGCCGGCAACCTGCGTGCCACCAAGGTGCAGCTGGACGGGCGGAAGGCGGGGCGCTTCAGCCAGCGCGCCGGCCAGCTGGTGGTGGCCGGGCAAGCCGGTCTGCGGCCCGGGCAGCGCTTCACGCTGGATATCCGCTACGAGGGCAACCCGGCACCCCGGCGGGGACTCTGGGGCGAGGTGGGCTGGGAGGAGCTATCCGACGGCGTCCTCGTGGCGGGCCAGCCCAACGGAGCTCCCTCCTGGTTCCCGTGCAACGACCACCCCCGGAACAAGGCCAGCTACCGGTTCACGGTCACTACGGACGCGAATTACCGGGCGGTCTGCAACGGCATCTTCCAGTCCCGGACCACGCGCTCCAGCCGTGAGACCTGGGTCTACGAGCAGGCGGAGCCGATGGCCAGCTACCTTGCCACCGTGCAGATCGGCCGGTACGGGCTGCTCGAACTGGACCCGGGCGGGGCCGGTTCCACCGTGCCGCAACTCGTGGCCGTTGCCCCGGACCTCGCAGACAAGGCACGGGCAGGACTTGCCCTGCAGCCGGCCATGATGCGTTCCTTTGCCCGTTGCTTCGGCCCTTACCCGTTCCCCGGCTACACCGTGGTGGTGACGGAGGACGAACTGGAAATCCCGCTGGAGGCGCAGGGCCTGTCCATCCTGGGCCCGAACCACCTGGACCCGGACTGGGAGTCGCAGAGGCTGATTGCGCACGAACTCTCGCACCAGTGGTTTGGAAACTCGCTGACGACGGCAACCTGGCAGGACATCTGGCTGCACGAGGGCTTTGCCTGCTATGCCGAGTGGATCTGGTCGGAGGAAGCGGGCATCATGCCGTCGGCTGCGCGGGCTGAAGCCGCCTGGCACCGGCTGCGGGCGGACGCGCAGGACATCCTGGTGGGTGATCCGGGCCCGGAGCACATGTTCGATGACCGGGTATACAAGCGGGGGGCGCTGGCAGTGCACGCCGTCCGGATGGCGTGCGGGGACCTCGCGTTCTTTGCCCTGCTGCAGGAATGGACCGCTGCGCACCGGTACGGGTCGGTTGGCACGCCCGACTTCATCCTCGCGGTCAACCGGGCCACGGCAGTCGACGCGGAGGCGCTGCTGCACCCGTGGCTCTACGAAGAACCACTGCCGCCGCTGCCGCTGGCCAGGGTTTCCTAGCCTGACAGTGCGACGGCGGCCGCCAGGTTCGCAGGCAGGCCGGTTTCAGCGCAGGGCAGGTCCCGAACCCCGGCACGCGCCAGGACATCGACATCGGACGGCGCCCTCCGCAGTCCTTCCCCGGTCATTTTCAGCCAGGCTTCCTTGCGGGCCCACAGGCGGGCCCGCTCCGTGAGCAGGGCAGTTCCGGAAAGGTGCCGCACTGCCCACTGCTCGTCGGGGGTAAGCGCCAGCGCCGCAAAGCCGGCAAAGCCGGTCCGTGCGGGCTCCTCGATATCCACGCCCAGCCGGAATGCGGGCGCAGCATCGATTATGGCAACGAGCAGGGTCCACCCGGCAGCCCGGGAGGCACTGAACGCCACAGGTGCCGGAACGCCGTCGAGCAGGTAGCCCGGCCGCCCGTGGCTGACGTCCGGTCCAGTGCCGCAGGCAGGACAGCTGTAACTGGCGGCCAGGCGTTCGGGGCCCATCCCCAGGAGGCCAGCCACGAACAGCCGCTGCTCAAGCCGCCCGGCCAGGAAGCGGTCCCGCGCCTCCGGTTCCATGGCCCGGGCGCGCGCCAGTTCAGGGCCATCCAGGACCGCTTCGGCGTCCCGTCGGACCCGTTCGGTTTCCCCGGGCACAGCAAAGGGCGGGACGGCACGCACCACTAGATCCGGAGCCATGCCGCCCCGCCCCTGAAAAGCCGCCTGTGCAAGGCTGCCCTGCTGAGAGACTGCCCTGGCCGCCGTTAGCGCTGCACTGCCCCGAACCGTTCCGCGGCGAGGGCCACTGCACTTTCGCGCGCAGCCGACGCTTCGTCGGCCGTCAGGGTCCGGTCCGCGGCGCGGAAGCGCAGCCCGAAGGCCAGCGACTTCTTGCCGTCCTCGATCCCCTTGCCTGCATAGACGTCAAAGAGTGCAACGTCCTCCAGCAGTTCGCCGGCTCCCTCGCGGAGCGCAGCCAGCACGTCGTCCGCAGGGACATCGGCGGGCACCACGAGCGCCACGTCCTGGGTGGCCACAGGGAACGGGGAAATGTGGCGGGCAACGATGACATCCGGCGCGGCCTCGAACAGCGCGTCGGCGTTGAGTTCCAGGGCCACGGACCGCGCGGGCATGTCCGCGGCAGCAAGCAGCTTGGGGTGCAGCTCGCCCGCGTAGCCCACCACTTCGCCGCTGCGCAGCGACAGCCGTGCAGCACGGCCCGGGTGGAACGCCTGGTGGCTGCCCTGCGTCACCACCAGCTCGACGCCGAGCACGTCACCGGCCAGGCGGGCGACGTCCAGCGCATCCGCCCAGTCCCAGGCCCGGGGTGCGTGGGCGGCTGCTGCCGGCGAATCGTGCCCGGTGAGGACCGCGGCGACGTGGAACGGCTGGGCCGGAACGCCGTCGTACAGCGCATCCAGCACCTCATCGGCGGGCTTGGCGCCCAGCGGCGGGATGGAGGGGGTGCCCACCGTCCCGCCGGGCAGGAAGACCAGGCCGGACTCGAACAGCGCCAGGTCCCGGAAGCCGCGCGAATGGTTGCGCTTGGCCACCTCGATCAGTCCCGGCAGGATGGAAGTGCGCAGGTAGCCCTGCTCCTCGCTGATCGGGTTGGCCAGCTTCACCGCGCTGCGGGCAGCACCTTCCTCGGCCACACCGAAAGTGTCGTTGGCTGCCTTGGAGACGAACGGGTAGGACAGCACCTCGGTGAGCCCGGCGTCCGCCAGCGCCTGGATAAGGCGGCGGCGCTGCTGCTGCACCCGGGTCAGGCCGCGGCCCGGAGGGGCCACGGGCAGGGTGGCAGGGATCTTGTCGTAACCCACCAGCCGGGCAATCTCCTCGGAAAGGTCTTCCTTGGTCTCCAGGTCGTGGCGCCAGCTCGGGGCAGTCACGGTCCAGCCGCCGTCGTTCTTCACGACGGCCGCGCCCAGGTCCTCCAGGGACGTGACGATCTGTTCCTCGGTGAAGTCGATGCCGATCCGGGCCGCGGCAAAGCCTGCCGGCAGCTCGATGGTTACGGTGTCCGGGGCGGTCCCCACGTCCGTGCCGGTCGTGTCCGCCGTGCCGCCGGCAAGCTCCACCAGGAGGTCCACCACACGCTGGGCGGCCACACCGGCCACCTGCCAGTCGACGCCGCGCTCGAACCGCTTGGACGCTTCGGACGGCAGCTTGTGGCGGCGCCGGGACCGGGAGATGGACACCTCGTCGAAGTGCGCGGCCTCCACCAGGATGTTCGACGTCGAATCGCCCACCTCGGTTGCCGCCCCGCCCATCACGCCGGCGATGCCGATGGCACCCGAGTCGTCGGTGATGAGCAGGTCCTCGGCGTCGAGGGTGCGCTCCTTGTCATCCAGGGTGGTGATCTTTTCGCCGGCGGCGGCGCGCCGCACCACGATGTCCCCGGAGAGCTTGTCCAGGTCGTAGCAGTGCGTGGGCTGGCCCAGTTCGAGCATGACGTAGTTGGAGATGTCTACCGGCAGCGAGATGGAGCGGATGCCGGCCAGCCGCAGCCGGGACACCATCCACGGCGGGGTGGGGCGGGTGGCGTCCACGCCTCGGACGGTGCGTGCCACGAAGCGGTCGCAGCCGGGCTTGCCGTAGATGGGTGCGTCGTCGTTGAGTTTGACGCCGTAGCCGCCGGAGAGCTCCGCCGGGACCTGGACCTTCGCCGCAGGATCGGTAAAGGCGGTGCCGGTGGCGTGCGCGTACTCGCGGGCGACGCCCCGGATGGAGAAGGCGTAGCCGCGGTCCGGGGTGACGTTGATTTCGGCGGCCTGGTCGTAGAGGCCCAGGAGCTCCATGGCGTCGGTGCCGACCTCGGGATCCAGGCCGATGCGGGACAGCACCAGGATGCCGTCGTGGTCCTCGCCGATGCCCAGTTCCCGCACCGAGGCAATCATGCCGGCGGACAGGTGGCCGTAGGTCTTCCGGGCGGAGATCTGGAAGTTGCCGGGCAGCACGGCGCCTGGAAGGGTGACCACAACCTTGTCGCCTTCAACGAAGTTGTGGGCGCCGCAGATGATTCCCTGCACGCCGGACGGGTCGATGCCCTTGCCGGTGAGCTTCTGCTCCTGCCCTTCCGGGACAACCCGGACCTGGCACCAGTTGATGGTCTTGCCGTTGGTCTGCGGTTCCTTGACCAGGCTCAGGACCTGGCCCACCACGATGGGGCCCTGCAGGGCATCGGTGGGACGGTGCACGTCCTCTTCTTCGAACCCGACCTTGACCAGCTCGGCCATAACGTCTTCAGCCGTTGCTCCGGCCGGTACCTCTGCGAATTCACGCAGCCAGGAAAGTGGGATACGCACTGTTAGATCTCCATCCCGAAGTGCTCGCTGAAACGTACATCGCCTTCGATCATGTCGCGCATGTCGCCCACCTCGTTACGGAACATGAGGGTGCGCTCGATGCCCATGCCGAAGGCAAAACCTGAATAGACGTCCGGGTCGATGCCCGCGGCGCGGAGCACGTTGGGGTTGACCATGCCGCAGCCGCCCCATTCGATCCAGCGCGGGCCGCCCTTGGCGCCGGGGTGGAAGATGTCCAGCTCGGCGGACGGCTCGGTGAACGGGAAGTAATTGGGACGCAGCCGGATCTGGGCCTCGTCACCGAACATCTGGCGGGCGAAGTGCTCCAGCGTGCCGCGGAGGTCGGCCATGCTGAGGTTCCTGTCGATAGCCAGGCCCTCGAACTGATGGAACACCGGGGTGTGGGTGGCATCCAGTTCGTCAGTCCGGAACACCTTGCCCGGGCAGAGCACATAGATGGGCACCTCGCGCTCCAGCATGGAGCGCACCTGTACCGGCGAGGTATGCGTGCGCATCAGGAGGTGGGCTTCGGGAGGCTCCACGAAGAAGGTGTCCTGCATTTCACGCGCCGGGTGGTCCGGCTTGAAGTTCAGGGCATCGAAGTTGAACCATTCCGACTCGACTTCCGGGCCCTCGGCGATTTCCCAGCCCATGCCCACGAAAATGTCCGCCACGCGGTCCTGAAGCGTGGACAGCGGGTGCCGGGCACCGGCGCGACGACGGCGCGGAGCCGCCGTGACGTCCACGGTCTCCTCGAGGAGGATCCGCGCATCGTTTTCCGCTTCCAGCACGGCCGTGCGGTCGGCGAGCGCCTTGTTGACCCGTCCGCGGGACGCGCCCATCAATTTACCGGCGAGCGCCTTCTGGTCTTTCGGCAGCTTGCCGATCTCACGGTTGGCAAGGCTAAGCGGGGACTTCTCCCCCGTGTGCGCGAGCCTCACCGCCTTCAGCTCGTCAAGGGTGGCCGCACCGGCAATGGCGGTGATGGCCTGGTCTACAGCGGCGTTGATGGCGGCTTCATCCGTGGGGTTCGGTGCAGCGGCGCCCGGCAAAGTTTCAGTCATCTACTGTTCTTAGCTACGAGTCGTGGCTGCCGGCGAGCAGAGCACCCTGCCCGGTTTCCCGGCGGCGCGTCCGTCACTGGCAGGTCATGGATGAATGCCCTCAAATTCAGTTCATTCAATGACCAGGTCAGGGCCCGCCGGAGAAACCGGCAGGCACTGCCCTCCAGTCTAATTGAACCCTCCGGCTACCATGGCCTCATGACACTGCGGCGGCGCCCGGGATCCCTACCGCCCCTGACCGCTGCCCAGCGGCTGCGGCGGGCAGTCAACCTGGCCAACGGCAGCACTGTCCTGGGACTCGCGGTTGCCGCCGTTGCGCGTATACGGCCTGTCGCCGGACCGCGCGGACTGGTGCTGGCCGGCGGATACCGCTGGCGCCTGCCCTTCGCCCGCGCCTTCACCCTTGGCAACGTGGTGCTGTGCCGCGGCCCGGCCGAGGACCTGCTGTCCATGCCCGGGTTGCTGGGCCACGAGGAGCGGCACTGCACGCAGTACGCCTGGTGCGGTGGCGTTCCTTTCCTTCCCCTGTATCTTCTGGCCGCGGGCTGGTCCGTCCTGCGGACCGGGAATCCGGGGACCGCGAACCTCTTCGAGCGGCACGCGGGACTGGCCGCCGGCGGCTACCCGTCCCGCGCCTCCACCCGGCCCGGCTTGCAGCACAGGACCGCGGGCCACCGGGAAGCAGGGGCGTGACCGTGGGCGCCGCGGACAGCCTGGAACAGAAGGGCCCTGCCGGCACTGTCACGGTGACAGGAACCGGGCGGGCGGAAGCAGCCCCTGACCTGACGCTCGTTACCCTGGGCGTGGAAACCCGGGCCGCTTCGGTCGACGCCGCCTATTCCGGTGCGGGCGAAGCCCTGGCATCGGTTACCGAAGCCCTCCGCGCCCGTGGCGTGGCGGCGGCGGACATCCAAACCACCGGCCTGAATGTGCGGGCGGACTACGTGTGGCGCGAGGGCGAAGGGCAGCAGGTGACAGGCTATGCGGCCTCCAGCTCGCTTGCTGTCCGGCTGCGGGATGCCGCCGCCGTGTCCGCGCTCATCGCCGAAGCTGTCAGGGCAGGCGGCAACGACGTGCGCCTCAACAACCTTCAACTCACCCTTGCCGATGATTCGGCGGCCAGGGAGCGCGCCCGGGCGGCCGCCTGGGAAGACGCGCTGCGTGCTGCGCGCCAGTTCGCCGGCCTGGCCTCAGCCAGGCTGGGCCGTGTGCTGTCCGTGACCGAACACGCCCCCGGACAGGTACCGATTCCCCTGGCAGGCTTCCAGCGCGCCAGCGCGGCCGAGGCCATCGCGGTGGAGCCCGGAACAAACCGGCTGGAAACGGCGGTAACGGTGGCCTGGGAACTGGAAAGTTTGCCGCCCGCCTAGATCCGCC
The DNA here is from genome assembly GCF_059090105.1 of Arthrobacter sp. K410C. Taxonomy (NCBI): domain Bacteria; kingdom Bacillati; phylum Actinomycetota; class Actinomycetes; order Micrococcales; family Micrococcaceae; genus Arthrobacter; species Arthrobacter sp. K410C. The sequence continues at coordinate 367,627 of NZ_JBNHFJ010000002.1, read as the reverse complement.
GGCCTTGACATTTATTCGAACATGTTTTCGAATAGGGCTATGAGATGGGACGCCCAAGCACTGGTTCCGGCCCCGGCCGCGGAAGCCGGCGGTCCGGGTCCCGCCCTCCTCCCGCTGGCGGGGCTGGTCCGCTCGGTCACCACCCCGGAATTCGCCGGGATCACCTTCCATGAGGTCACTGCAAAATCGGTGCTCAACAGGGTTCCGGCAGGTTCACGCATGCCGTTTGAATGGACGGTAAACCCTTACCGCGGCTGCAGCCATGCGTGCGTGTACTGCTTCGCGCGCAAGAGCCACACCTACCTGGACTTCGACGCCGGCCTGGACTTTGACAGCCAGGTGGTGGTCAAGGTGAACGCGGCTGAGGTCCTTCGCAAGGAACTGGCCAAACCGTCGTGGACACGGCAGCAGGTGGCGCTGGGCACCAACACGGACCCCTACCAGCGGGCCGAGGGACGGTACAAGCTCCTGCCCGGCATCATCTCCGCACTTGCCGATTCAGGCACTCCCCTGTCCATCCTCACCAAGGGCACGTTGCTGGCGCGGGATATCCCGCTGCTGAAAAGTGCCGCCACCCAGGTTCCGGTGGGGCTCGGAATTTCGCTGGCCATGACCAACGAGGCCCTTTCCGAAGCGATCGAGCCGGGAACCCCGGGGCCGCGTGCACGGCTCAAGCTGGTGAGCCGTCTTCGCGAGGCCGGCCTTCCCTGCGGGGTGATGGCCATGCCTATCCTTCCCTGGCTTTCGGACAGCGACGAAGCGCTGGACGCGCTCTTCGCCTCGCTGGCGGCGGCAGGCGCAACGGGCGTGACGGCCGGAGCCCTGTACTTGAAGCCCGGTACCCGAGAATGGTTCCTGAAGTGGCTTGCCGCAAACCATCCCGAACTGGTGACCCGCTACCGTCAGCTGTACGGCGCCGGATCCTATGCCTCCAAGGAGTACCGGGGCTGGCTTGCCGCCAAGGTCCGCTATTTCAAGGCCAGGCACGGGTTCACGCATTCCTCCGGATTCAGCCACCGGGACCTGGACGATCCCCGTGGAGAGGAAGCGGAGTATCCGGCAGGCATCATTCCGGAAGCTTCAGGAAGCCCGGCGGCGGGACCCGTCCGGCCCGGCGGACAAGCCGGGCAGCCAACCCTTTTCTAGGCCTGCCCAATCCCCGGGTGCCGCGCGTTTCCCGGTGTTGCACAAGTTGGCGGCCCAGAGTGTGCGCGTGCTAGTTCCGGCTCCCGCCGGCAGGCACTGACACCTTGTCGAGCAGCGCGCGGACAATCGGGAAGTCCGCGGGGATCCAGGGCAGGCCAAGCACGGCGGCAGGATCGGCAAGCGGTACCCAGCGAAGTTCATCGTGGTCTTCCAGGGGCCGGGGTTCTCCACGGGTGACCTCCGCGAACCACACCCGCATGGCGGCGCGCTCATTCAGCGGCCAGCCGCCGGTATCTGCGGCGGGCAACTCGTTGCCCAGCCTGACCCCCACGCCCAGCTCCTCGAGCAGTTCCCGCACGAGTGCCGTCTCGGCGTCCTCGCCCGGCTCCACCTTGCCGCCGGGGAATTCCCACATGCCCGCAAGGCTTTCGGGCGCGCTTCGCCGCGCCACCAGCAGCATCGCCGGTTCAGCCAGGCTGTCCACGATGGCTCCGCCCACAACCCGTATCAGTTCAGTCACCGCCCCATTCTATGGGGGACAATGGGAGCACCCGGAGTCCCTCCCTGCCGGGACGGGGAATACAGCTTCCCCCTCCAGGGTTTCCGCCTTCGGACCCCGTCCTTCCCGCCCCACCGCCGTGGCAGCACCAGTTCCGTCAGCAACCCCTTTCGAAAAGCAGGCATATGAGCAGCGCCCTCTCCACGTCCACGGCAGCCCCCACCACCTCCCCCAACCTGGCCATGGCCATCATTGCCCTTGCCATGGGCGGCGTGGGCATCGGCGTCACCGAATTCACCATGATGGGCCTGCTGAAGGAAGTGGAACAGGGCCTGGGCATCAGCACCCCCGAGGCCGGGCACCTCATCTCCGCCTACGCGCTGGGCGTGGTGGTGGGGGCGCCCCTGCTCGCCGCCGTGGGTGCCAGGCTTCCTCGCAAGCATCTTGCCCTCGGCCTGATGCTGTTCTTCACCGTGGCGAACCTGACCTCCTTCCTGGCACCGGACTACGGGACCATGCTGGTGTCCCGCTTCGCTGCCGGCCTGCCCCATGGCGCCTTTTTCGGCGTGGCGGCGGTCATCGCCGCCTCCCTGGTTCCGCCCACCAGGCGCGGCTGGGCCATCTCCATGGTGATGGCGGGGTTGAGCATTTCCAATGTGGTTGGCGTGCCGTTCGCCACCTGGTTGGGCCAGACCTACGGCTGGCGGCTGCTCTTTGTCCTGGTGGGCTTCATCGGGCTGCTGACGTTGGCCCTGATGTGGCGCTTCGTCCCGTTCCAAGCCGCCCACCCCGACGCGAGTATCATCCGGGAACTCGGTGCGCTGAAGCGGCTCCAGGTGTGGCTGGCCATCCTGATTGGTGTGGTGGGATTCGGCGGCTTCTTTGCCACCTACACGTACATTGCGCACACCATGACCCTGGTTGCCGGGATCCCGTCCTCCCTGATTCCCTTGGTGGTGGCGCTCTACGGGCTTGGCATGGTGGCTGGAAACATCGTGGGCGGGCGGATCGCTGACAAGTCGGTCATGGGAACCCTCTACAAGGTGCTGCCCGCCATCTCAGTGGCACTGGTGGTCTATGCGGTGGCCGCACACTGGCCTTGGTCGGCCTTTGCCATGGTGTTCGTGGTGGGCGCGTCCGGGTCCATGCTGATCCCCGCCCTGCAGACCCGGCTGCTGGACGCATCCCCGGATGCCCCCTCGCTGGCGTCGTCCCTGAACCACGCCGCCCTGAACGTCGCCAATGCCCTGGGTGCCTTCCTGGGCGGACTGGTCATCGCGCTGGGCTGGGGCTACGTGGCACCGGCCCTGGTTGGTGCCGTCCTCGCCATCCTGGGACTCGGCGTCGCCATTCTCAGCGGCATGCTGGAACGCCGGAAGCCCTTGCCTGCCTGAGCCCCGGCCGTAACCGAAAGGGAACTCCCCACAATCCTGGCCCCACTGGCAAGGTCACGGAACAGCCTCCACCCCGTGCCCCATGAACGGGCTCCAATGGACTCCCGGCGCCCGTAGGGCAGATTCAAGCGGGCGCCGGAAGTGGCCCTAATCCTGCTGACATCAAGGGGCCGTTATGTTAGCTTGAGGCTCATCGGGACGATTAAATCCCGGTAACCGTAAGGAGGAGACATGGGTTTTCTTGCTTGGATTATTCTCGGCCTCATCGTAGGTGCCATCGTCAAGGCGGTCATGCCCGGACGGGTCGGCGGCGGTTGGGTCACCAGCCTGGTACTGGGCGTTGTGGGCGCCATCGTTGGCGGCTGGATCGGCAGCCTCGTGTTCAACCGGGGCGATCTGGCCTTCTTTGACCTCGGCACCTGGATTCTCGCTATCGTCGGCGGCCTTGTTGTTGCCGGCATCTACGGGGCCATCACCGGACGCGGGAAGGCCACCCGCGCACCCTGATGCGTCCCGTCAAGTGAAGTTCATTGGCACCAAGGGCCCCGGACGTTTCCGGGGCCTTTACTTGTGCCCGGCATGCCCCCAAAGCACCAGGATCAGGTGGGGACCCCGAACGTCAGGTGGTGACTGCGGCCGGCTGCTGTGAACGCGCACTCGCGTAGAGGCACACTGTGGCGGCGGTGCCCAGGTTAAGGCTTTCCGCAGCACCGTAAACGGGAACGGCAACCCGGTGGTCAGCCAGTGCCAGCTCGTCCGGGGAGAGTCCCTGCGCTTCGTTGCCGAACAACCAGGCGGTGGGTGCAGCAAGGTCGTACGCGGATTCCGGACCGGCACCGGTAAGCCTGCGCCTGGCGTTCTCGTCCTGCAGCGCGTCCAGGTTCAGAGTGCCATAACCGTCAGCAGCCAGGATGCCGATCCCCCTGGCCTTGCAGGCCGCAGCAACTGCTGCAGCATCCGCCCCCAGCACCACCGGCAGATGGAACAGGGAACCGGCTGTCGAGCGGACGGCCTTGGGATTGTAGATGTCCACGCTGGAAGCGGTGAGGACAACTGCGTCGGCACCGGCCGAGTCGGCCGCCCGCAGGACTGTTCCAGCGTTCCCCGGGTCGCGGACCTGGCAGAGCACGGCGATCAGGCGGGGCCCGGCGTCGAGCACGTCTTCCAGTGCCACGTCCAGGAAGCGGCACACGGCGATGATGCCCTGCGGGTTGACAGTGTCCGCCATCGCGGCAAGGACCTCGTCCGTGGCGAGACGGGCGTTGGTTCCCGCGGCCAGCTCCTCGAATTCCGGAAAGCGGTCCAGACATGCCTCGCTGGCGAACACCTCGGAGACCACGCCAGGGGCTCCTGCGGCAAGGCGCTCCTGGTGCAGTTTCAACGCCTCGCGCACGGCCTGCGGCCCCTCGGCCAGGAAGTGCCCACGCTTTAAACGGGCCGGGCGCCCTGCAAGCTTTGCCACGTCCCTGACCCGATCAGCTCGGGGGTTGGACAGTGGAAAGTCTTGCGGGCGCCCGGTTTTGTTCATAGAAGAACTCTAGTGGCTGCTGCCACCGGTTCCTGAACTGCCCCTGAGGCGGGGAGGACTGCTACTTAGCAGCAACAACCTTCTTGGCGGAGGTGTCGGCCGGCAGCGAGTCCTTGGCGACCTGGACCAGCGCAGCGAAAGCGTTGGCGTCGGAGACAGCCAGCTCTGCAAGCATGCGGCGATCAACCTCAACCTCAGCAGCCTTCAGGCCCTGGATCAGGCGGTTGTAGGTCAGGCCGTTCGCACGGGAGGCAGCGTTGATGCGCTGGATCCAGAGGCGGCGGAAGTCGCCCTTCTTCTTCTTGCGGTCGCCGTAGCTGTACACAAACGAGTGCAGCAGCTGCTCTTTGGCCTTGCGGTAGAGGCGCGACCGCTGTCCGCGGTAGCCCTTCGCCCGTTCAAGGACAACCCGGCGCTTCTTGTGGGCGTTGACCGCCCTCTTCACACGTGCCACGTGCGTACTCCTTCAAAATCTGATCCCAAGCATCTACTGCCGGAGTTCCGGCGGCCTGAGAAGGCTTTTTTACAGGTGGCCGGCACCAGTCAGTGCCAGCCAAAGAACTTGGAAATTAGATGCCGAGCATCTTCCGGATGACCTTGGCGTCACCCTTGAAGACGATCTTGTCGCCGGCAAGGCGGCGGGTCAGACGGCTGGACTTGTGCTCCAGGTAGTGGCGGCGGTTAGCCTGCTGGCGGCGCAGCTTGCCGCTGCCGGTCAGCTTGAAGCGCTTCTTAGCACCACTGTGGGTCTTCATCTTCGGCATGGGAACCGATCTCCTTACGTTTCCGCAGGCTATGCCTGCAGCTCTATCACGCAGCCGCCCTGTGAAGGGCGGCATGCTGGTTGGTGTCGGCCGTCGGGCGGAACCTACGGCAGCTGTGAACTAAGTGGTCTTCTTGCCAGCCGGCTTCGGCACTGCCTTGGGGGCAGGGCGTGCAGCAGGCTTCGGCGCCGCAGGCCTGGCCACCGGCTTCGGCGGCGCAGGAACAGCTGCCGGTTTGGGAGCCGCAGCCGCCGGAGCAGCCTCAGACTTTTCCGTTGCTGCCGGCTTGGGAGCCGGCACGGCAGCCTTGGGGGCTTCCCGCTTCGGAGCCTCCTGCTTGGGGGCTTCCTGCTTCGGAGCCTCCTGCTTGGGGGCCTCCTGCTTGGGGGCCTCCTCCTGGGGTGCTTCCGGAGTTTCCGCGGGTGCTTCGGCTGCGGCTGCAGGCTCGACGGCGGGGGCCAGCGTCTGCTCCGGAGCTTCGGCGGGTGCTTCCGCTTCAGTCGACGTCGTGAAACCTTCAGGCAGCAGGTCGGCCAGTGACTGCGTCATGGGTGCCTGGTCCTGGCCGGAAACGTCGATCCGGCCGGCTGCCTTGGCTTCGTTCTGCGCCTTCGCTTCCGCACGCTGCGTTGCGCGGCGCGCCTCGGCCTTGGCTTCAGCCTTGTTCTTCAGCGGGCCGACCACCATGACCATGTTCCGGCCGTCGATGCGGGGGCTGGACTCGACTACGCCGACCTCGGCGACGTCGTCGGCAAAGCGCTGGAGCAGGCGGATACCCATTTCCGGGCGCTGCTGCTCGCGGCCACGGAACTGAATCATGGCTTTGACCTTGTCCCCGGCACCGAGGAAGCGCAATGCGTGTCCGCGCTTGGTCTCGTAGTCGTGGGTGTCGATCTTCAGGCGGAAACGGATTTCCTTCAGAACGGTGTTCGTCTGGTTCTTCCGGGCTTCACGTGCCTTGACCGCGGCCTCGTACTTGTACTTGCCGAAGTCCATCAGCTTGCACACCGGAGGCTTCGCCTGAGGTGCAACTTCAACGAGATCAAGGTCGGACTCGGCAGCCAGACGCAGGGCATCCTCGATACGGACGATGCCTACCTGTTCACCTGCAGGGCCGACCAGCCGCACCTCGGGGACGCGGATACGCTCATTGATTCTTGGCTCGCTAATGTTAAAGCTCCTGTTTTTGTTGTGGAATCCGGCAAATAGAGAAGGCCCCCAATTGCCGGAGCAATCGAAGGCCTCTTGGCGGCTGGTACATGCAAGCCCCACAAGGGGACCGCATGCATGGTTCCGGCGTCCACCGGGGCCATGCCCAACCAGTACCCGGCAACCTTGAGTTCCGGAAGTGTTCTGGTGAACCTTTGGAACAGCGGCTGACGCGGGTGGGAGAGAACTCCGCTTGCAAACTGCATGCCATTCTACAGAAAAAATTCCCGTCAGCGCCGGAAAGCGCCGGTGGGAACCTGGTCTTTGAAATAACGACATCCAGTTGGTCTGTGTCAAGCTTACCAGTATGAGCACGCCAGACAGTAATTCATACGTTTTCGACTCCGCCGGCTCCGGCGCCGATGTCTCCCAACAGATCCGGGATATTTCCGAAGTGCCGGCCATCGAGGTCATCACCACCGCCGCTGTCCACCTGATGAGCGCCGCCGCGGTCAAGCTTGGCCTTGCCGCCGAGGAAAACGCCGCGGAGCTGAAGGACCTGGACGAGGCGCGCAAGCTGATCACTGCCCTGGCGGGCCTGGTGACTGCCGCTGCACCGGAGATCGGTTCGCAGCACGCAGGACCCTTGCGCGACGGGCTGCGCTCGCTCCAGCTTGCTTTCCGCGAAGAGTCCCTGATCCCGGATGCCCCGGGCAAGGGTCCGGGCGAGAAGTACACGGGGGCCGTCAACTAAGGCAGCACACTCCCGGCAAACCGCGACGGCGGGCCGACCTTCCGGGGCCGGCCCGCCGTCGTCGTTCCCAGGAGTTTTCGTCCAGATAAGTCGACCTGCAGGCCCCGGAAATCACCATATCTGGACAAAAACCCGGGGGGAGAAATAGGGGGCGGCTCAGGCCGCAGCCTTCCGGCGGCGCAGCTGGAGGACCAGGCCCACCAGGCAGAGGACCACGCCGGCGACTCCCACGGACACGAAGCCGCCGGAGGAGCCCATAACGTCGATGAACACCCCGGCGAGCGGCGAGCCGAGCGCGACGCCCGCGGTGAGGGCTGAGCCGTACCAGCCCATTGCCTCGCCGCGGCGTTCCTCGGAAACGAGGTCCGCCACCTTCTCCGAGGCCGCGGACAGCACCGGAGCGCACAGAAGCCCCGGCAGGACGGACAGCAGTGCCAGCGTCCAGGTGTCCGAGGCAAACCCCATGGGGATGGTGAGGGCGGCCATGCCGAGCAGCAGGAGGATCGGTGGCACCGGCCGGTGCATGGCACCGTACAACAGCCCTCCCACCACCGAGGCCGCGCACCAGAACAGGAAGACGATGCCGATCTCGCTCTGCCGGCCCCCTGTTTCCAGGGCTGCCACGATGCCGACGTCGGTGCCGCTGAGGACCATTCCGGCGCCCGCGGCGACGGCGAAAAGCGCAGCCACGGTTGCCGTGAACCAGGCGAAGTTGTGGCTGACCTTGCCGCGGAGGCCGGACGGCGCCCGCGAGGCGGCAGGACCCAGTTCGGCGGCCGCTTCCTGCAGGTGGGCCGGGGCAGCGGCCACCATGGCAGCCTCTGCTGCATGGCGCTGGTCAGCCTCGCTCTCTTCCTTTTGTCCTGGTGCCTGTTCCGGGCTGCGGGTGGGCGGGTTGAACCAGATCAGGAAAAGCCCCGCCAGCGACGTCGCCAGGCCCACGACCGTCAGGCCGGCCGTGGTGAAGCCGCCGGTGGCGACCACCGCACCGGCGGCCGGTCCAATCATGAACACCATTTCGGTGGTGATCGCGTCAAGGGCGTAGGCGGTTCGCCGCTGGTCGCCGTCGGCCAGCACGCCGAGGGACTGGCGCACCACGCTGAAGATGGGAAGGGTCAGCAGGCCGCCCACGAAGACCAGCGGGAGGAGCCACTGGTAGGACACGTGAGGGACGATGGACCAGATCACTGCCTCGGAGATGACGGACGGGACCAGAGCTTTACGCAGCCCGGCGGTGTCCACCCTGCGGCCACGCCAAGGGGCGCCCAGGGCGATTCCGATGGTCATGACCGCGGCCGCGGCACCGGCGGCAGCGTACCCCTGCCCGAGCGTCAGGACGATATGGAGGGTCAGCAGCACGCCGGCGGCCGAGTGGGGTATCCGGGCAATCATGCCCACGAGGAGCAGCCTCCGGATGGGCCGGACGGCCAGCAGCTCCCGGTAGAGGGCGAAATTCACGAGGTGGTCCTTACGTCTGCCGCAGCGGACCGGGGATCATCCCGCCTGGCTGCCGGCTACTCTGCTGCGCGCCGCAGCTTGATCTCGATTGAGTCGACGCGCTCCCCAAACAATACATTCCGCGACCACTCCGCCTGGAGTCCGGCCACCAGCTGCTGGACGCCGGCAGCGTCAAGGCCGTCTTCGAGGTAGAGGACCACCTGCAGTTCGGGTCCGGCTCCGCCGCCCGGAATGGCTGTCCCGTCAGCCGCTCGCGCCGCCACTCCCCTGCCGGGCAGCAATTCGATCCGGCGGACTGCAGGGAAGCTGCCTGCCGCCCGTCCCATTTCTTCGGCAAGGCCCGCGTCCAGGTACGAGGGAACCCAGTCCTGCTGCTGGGCAAGGGCCCAGACTGCGGGCCGGCGGACCACGAAAGTTACGTCGGCGCCCGGGTCCAGCACCAGGAGTTCCGCGCCCTCGGCCACTGCGGACAGTGCCGCACGAGCGGCATAGACGGCGACGGGGCGGGCCTCGGGGTGCCAGGCGGAAAGCGCCGCGGCCGACGTAAAGGCGGGCATGGCGGTCCTGCCGTCCGCGGCTTTCAGCGTGACCAGGGCCATGTCCGCCTGCTTGTCGGCCTGCAGGCCATGGGACGACTCTTCCTCTTCGGCCAGCTGGGCCACGATGGGGATGAAGACGCGTGCCGTGGCGAGGGATGCGACGACGGACGATTCGCTGCCCGTGCCTGCCCGGAGGTCGGCCACCGCGGTGAGGTAGCCGGCGTCGGCCGTTCCGTCGTCGTCCTCGAAGTTGTGGATCTTCGCGTCGTCACCGGCGAGGCTGCGGCCGGCCCACGGCCTGCCTGCCGAATCCGTTGCTCCCCCGGCGCCCGCCAGCGCGGCAGCAATGTGCCCGGGCAGTTGGCGTGGCGGGGGTGTCCCTGGTTCGCTGGCCATACGGCTGCTTCCGTGCTGTCCGCGGCCTAGCGGCGGCCGGCGACGTCGAGGGCTTCGGGCAGCGTGAAGGCGCCCGCGTAGAGTGCCTTGCCCACAATGGCGCCTTCGACGCCGAGGGGAACCAGGGAGCGCAGCACCTTCAGGTCGTCCAGGCTGGAGATGCCGCCGGAGGCCACCACAGGCTTCCCCGTCTTCTCCACCATCTGGCGCAGCAGTTCCACGTTGGGGCCCTGCAGCGTTCCATCCTTGGTGACGTCCGTGACGACATACCTTGCGCAGCCGGCGTCCTCGAGCCGGTCCAGGACCTCCCAGAGGTCCCCGCCTTCCTTGGTCCAGCCACGCCCTGCGAGGGTGGTTCCGCGGACGTCAAGGCCGACGGCGATCTTGTCGCCGAAGCGCTCAATGACCCGCCGGGTCCATTCAGGATTTTCCAGCGCGGCGGTGCCGAGGTTGACGCGGGCTACGCCGAGGCCAAGGGCGGCCTCAAGGGATTCGTCGTCGCGCAGACCGCCGGAGAGTTCCACCTTGATGTCCAGCCGGCCTACCACTTCCCGCAGCAGCTCGGCGTTGGACCCCCGGCCAAAGGCCGCGTCCAGGTCCACCAGGTGCACCCATTCGGCACCCTGCTGCTGCCAGTTGGTGGCGGCCTCCAGCGGTGTGCCGTAACTCGTCTCGCTGCCCGCTTCCCCCTGGACCAGCCGGACGGCCTGCCCGTTCACGACGTCGACGGCGGGCAGCAGTTCAAGGACCGGCAGATCGTTTGCGGTGGTCATGTTCTTCCTCAGGGTTGGGTGCGGGGGTTGGCGGGGCGCGTTCAGGTTGCCGGCAGCGTCAGCAGGTAGGCGGCCAGCAGGGACATGCCCGCCAGGACGTAGAACGATATCTGTGTCCACAGCGGCTTGTGCTGCTGCCGGAAGGACAGGGCTCCGCCTACCAGCAGGCCGGCCAGCCCCATCAGGACAATGGACCACATCTAGGCGGGACCGCCGGCCGGGTCCGGCTGGCTGCCGGAGGCAGGCTGGGCCGCGGGCCGGTGCAGGGCCTCCACCCAGTTCCGCAGCAGGCGTGCGCCGGCATCCCCTGACTTCTCGGGGTGGAACTGCGTGGCGCAAAGCGGGCCGTTTTCGACGGCGGCGATGAACGGGGCACCATGCTCGGACCAGGTGACCAGGGGCGGCGCCATGCGCGGCTGGATGACGTCGAAGTTCCATTGCTGCACACCGTAGGAATGCACGAAGTAGAAGCGTTCGTTCTCGACGCCGGCAAAGAGCTTCGAGCCTTCCGGTACCTTGACGGTGTTCCAGCCCATGTGCGGCACCACATCGGCGGGCAGGAGTTCCACCTTGCCGGGCCACTCCCCGATGCCTTCTGCCTCCGTGCCGTGTTCCACGCCTGCCTCGAAGAGCACCTGGAGGCCGACGCAGATACCGAGGACGGGCTTGCCCCCGGCAACCCGGCGTCCGATGAGGCGGATGCCGTCGACGGCCTTCAGTTCGCGCATGACGGTTTCGAAGGCGCCGACGCCGGGGACCACCAGGCCGTCAGCGTTCAGGACGTCCTCGGGCTTGGCGCTGAGCACTACCTCGGCGCCGGCCCGTTCCAAAGCACGCACGGCCGAGCGGACGTTCCCCGAACCGTAGTCCAGCACCGTGACGGTGGGCTTTCCTTCAGGGGAAGGCAGCTTCCGGCTGGCGGACGGATCGATAATTGCGCCGTCCTTCAGGACCTGGCCGCTCACAGGGCACCCTTGGTGGAGGGGATGCCTTCCACCCGGGGGTCCGGTTCCACGGCTGCCCGCAGGGCGCGCGCGAACGCCTTGAACTGGGCCTCCACGATGTGGTGCGGGTCGCGGCCAGCGATGACGTTCATGTGCAGGCAGATGCCGGCGTGCAGGGTGATCGCCTCGAAGACGTGGCGGGTCAGGGAGCCAGTGAAGTGGCCGCCGATCAGGTGGTACTCCTGGCCCGCAGGCTCGCCGCCGTGCACAAGGTAGGGCCGGCCTGACACGTCCACGACCGCGTGGGCCAGTGCCTCGTCAAGGGGAACGGTGGCTTCGCCGAACCGGCGGATCCCCGCCTTGTTCCCCAGCGCCGTGCGCAGCACCTCACCGAACGTGATGGCCACGTCTTCCACGGTGTGGTGGACATCGATGTGGATGTCCCCGGTGGCCTTGACCGTCATGTCGATGAGCGAGTGCTTGCAGAGCGCCGTGAGCATGTGGTCGTAGAAGGGCACGGACGTGTCGATGTCCGAGACGCCGGTACCGTCGAGGTTTATCTCCACGAGCACGGACGACTCACTGGTGGCGCGCTCCATGCGCGCGGTCCGGGCCGCGGCCGTGTTCGATCCGGTGGAACTCATGGTCAGGTGTCCTTTTTGCGGGAGAAGGAGTGTGGCACGGCGTCCAGCGCCGGTACTTCAAGTCTAGGCGGGAAGCGCGGCCTGACTGGCAAGGATGCTTTCCAGGGCGGTGAGGAATGCTGTGGTTTCGCTCTCAGTTCCTGCCGTGACGCGGAGGTGGCCGGGGATCCCGACGTCGCGGATCAGCACGCCGGCATCCAGCAGCTCCTGCCAGACCTGGCGGGGGTTCTCCAGGCCGCCGAAGAAGACGAAGTTGGAGTCCGAGGCTGCGGGCTTGAGTCCCAGCCGCGTCAGTTCGGTGACGATGCGGTCGCGCTGCTTCTTGATGTCTTCGACGTCGGCCATGAGGGCTTCGCGGTGCTGCAGGGCCGCCAGGGCTGTTGCCTGCGTGACGGCGGACAGGTGGTAAGGCAGGCGGACCAGGCGCAGGGCATCCGTGACTTCGGGGGCTGCCGCCATGTAGCCGAGTCGTGCACCCGCGAGGGCAAACGCCTTGCTCATGGTGCGGGAAACGATCAGCCGCTCCCGTCCGGGCAGGAGGGTCAATGCGCTGGGGGTGCCGTCGTGGGCGAACTCGTGGTAGGCCTCGTCCACAATGACGATGGTTTGGCTTGCTGCTCCGGCCTCGTAAACGGCTTCCACCACATCCAGCTCGAGACCGGTGCCGGTGGGGTTGTTGGGTGAGCAGAGGAAGACGATGTTGGGCTGGAGTTCCTTCACCTGGCGGGCCGCGGATTCGGCGCTCAGCCCGTAATCGCCGGCGCGTTCGCCCTTGATGTATCCGGTGTCCGTTCCGCTGGCCAGCAGCGGATACATGGAATAGGTGGGCGGGAAGCCAAGCGCTGTGCGGCCGGGACCACCGAAAGCCTGGAGGATCTGCTGGAGCACTTCATTGGAACCGTTGGCGGCCCACAGGTTGGACTCGTCCAGTCCGTGGCCCAGATACTCTGCCAGCGCCCGGCGGAGCTCGGTGAACTCCCTGTCCGGATACCGGTTGAGGCTGGTGGCGGCCTCGGCCACGGCTGCGGTGATGGCGGCCCTGACGTCAGCCGGAACGCCGTGCGAGTTTTCGTTGACGTTCAGGAGGATGGGGACATCCAGCTGGGGCGCCCCGTAGGGGGTCAGCCCGCGGAGGTTGCTGCGGAGGGGAAGCCGGTTCAGACGCTCTAGCTGGTCATTCACCTGAACAGTTTAGTGGCCGTCCCGGAGACCGGAAAATGTGACAGCCGGTGTTCGCGCTGGGCGTGCGGCCTGCGGCAAGGCCGCACCCGGCGCATGTTGGGGCGGACGCTGCCTCAGCTGGTGGGGACGTACAACTGCTGGCCGGGCAAGACCGCCCCTGCAGGGAGGTTATTCAGCTGGACGATGTCGGCAACCACGTCCCGGGCATCACGGTCGGGGGCGACAGTTCCAGCGATGGACCACAACGACTGTCCGGACTGGACTGTAACGGTCACCGTGGGGGTCACCGTGAGGTCTTCAGCAGTGTCGGAGGCCTTGGCCGGCGAGTTAAAGAACCCTGCCAGGGACAGCAGCAGGGCCGCCAGCAGCACAAGCGGGATACCGATCAGGACGATCTTTCCCCGCCGGGTCAGGCGAAGGGGAGGCAGGGGCGCCGGGCCCCCCGGGGTTCCGGGCGTGGCGTGCTGCAAAGCCTGCCGGGCAGAGGCCTGCGGAGCGTTTGCCTGCGAAGCGGATATAGCTGACATGTCTGAGTCCTCCTGGACCATCCTGTGCTGCCGGGGAAAAATCGTGCTGTGGTGCCTGTAGTGCCGGTACTGCTGTTAGTGCCTCTAATGCCTTGGTGCGTTCTCCGCCTGGGGGCGGGGACTGGCGACTCCCTGCTTTACGAGGTCCAGCCTGCCCGGCACCACTGACATTCCGGCTTTCGCATTCGAACGGTTTTCGAATACCGTGCACTTGACTAGAACACATATTCGAACTTTTGCCTCTCCAGTTTTAGCACCTATCAACGAACAATGTCGAGACTCGCTAGAACAAATGTTTGAAAAAGCAAAGTGGCTGGCCTAGCTTTGAAACAGGAAACAACCACCCTTGAAGCTGATCAGCGGGGTCTGACAAAAGGGCAAGTCACCCAGTCCGGAGCCTTGGAAAGCCCGGTGGCAACCGAAAGGCATTGGCGAATATGGCAGCAGCAGCCACCGGGGGCAGGGCAGCCTCGCAGCCGAAAAGGGCCGCGAAGGGGCTCACGCCGCGGCAGAAGAAAATTCTGGAAACCATCCAGCGCTCGGTCAACGAGAACGGCTACCCGCCCTCGATGCGCGAAATTGGCGACACTGTGGGTCTGGCCAGCCTGTCCAGCGTCACCCACCAGCTCTCACAACTGGAGAAGCTGGGCTACCTCCGGCGGGATCCGAAGCGGCCCCGGGCCATGGAGGTACTCACGCCTCTCACACTGGATGGCGGACCCGCAAAGACCGGCGGTCCTTCGGTTTCGCTGCCCCAGGACGCGGGTGCCACAGTAACGGAGCTGCCCACCGCAGTGGACACCGCCATGGTGCCACTGGTCGGCCGGATCGCCGCCGGCGGTCCCATCCTGGCCGACCAACTGGTGGAGGACGTCATGCCGCTCCCCCGCCAGCTGGTGGGACAGGGCGAGCTGTTCATGCTTCGGGTGGCGGGCGATTCCATGGTGGACGCCGCCATCTGCGACGGTGACTGGGTGGTGGTGCGGCGCCAGGCGGATGCCGCCAACGGCGATATCGTGGCGGCGCTCCTGGACGATGAGGCCACGGTCAAGACCTTCCGCCAGCGTGACGGCCATACCTGGCTGCTCCCGCAGAACACCCAGTACGAACCGATTCTTGGCGACCACGCCACCATCATGGGCAAAGTGGTCTCGGTCCTGCGCTCGCTCTAAGGGAGAGCAGGACCAACAACTTTATAGTTCGAAAAAGACGGCACCTTCCCCTTTCACGGGAGGGTGCCGTCTGTCAGTGGGCCTCCGCGGCCAGGCGCTCAAGAGCTGCTACCGCTGTCTTCCGGTTCGTCGTGGCCCAGAACGGGGGCAGAGCCCCCCGCAGGAACCCGGCGTAGCGCTCGGTGGCAAGGCGTGAATCCAGCACCGCAACCACTCCCTTGTCGCCGGTGGACCGGATCAGGCGGCCTGCCCCCTGGGCCAGCCGGATGGCGGCATGGGTGGCGGACACCGACATGAACCCGTTGCCGCCCGCCTGCGCCACCGCACGGGACCGCGCCGTCATGAGCGGATCGTCGGGCCGCGGGAACGGAATGCGGTCGATGACCACCAGCCGGCACGATCCGCCGGGGACGTCTACTCCCTGCCACAGGGACATGGTTCCGAACAGGCAGGTGTCCGGTTCGTCGGCGAATTGCTTGACCAGGGCCGTCATAGTGGAATCGCCCTGGCAAAGGACTGTCACACCGAGCTTGGGGCGAAGCGCCTCAGCTGCTTCCTCGGCGGCCCGCCGTGAGGAGAACAGGCAGAGCGCCCCGCCGCGGGATGCGCGGATGAGCGCCTCCAGTTCGGCCAGCGATTCCGGCGATGCTCCCCGGCCCGGTTTGGGCAGGTGGCCGGCAACGTACAGGATGCCCTGCTTCGGGTAGTCGAAGGGCGAGCCCACGTCCACGCCGGTCCAGCTGGGGGCGCCGTCTCCCACCAGGCCGAGACCCCCGGCGGCGGGCTCGAACGCTGATCCGATGGCCAGGGTGGCGGATGTCAGGATCACGGTGTGATCGGCAAAGAGGCCCTCCCGCAGCCGGCCTGCCACGGACAGCGGCGCGATGTTGACCAGCACGGGCGCGGACTCGTCGGGCTGCGAATACCCCTGGCCGGGGTCGAAGGAACTGGCGCGCGAGAACCACACCACTTCCCTGTTGTCCCGGGCCGCAAGCAGCCGCTCGCACAATTCCAGGATGAGCATCAGGCGGGACCGCGCAAGCTGCCTCCCGCCGTCGGGCGTCGTGCTGCTGTCCCCCTTGGAATCGGACAGCGCCGCGCGGCAGGCCTCACGCAGCTGGTCGATGCAGTCCAGCTGTTCGTCGTTCAGGCCGTTGGGCAGCAGCCCGTTCGGCGCGCCCGCGAGGGCCAGTTCGAGGTTGGCGGCGGCGGCGTTGAGGGCGTCCACGGTGATGGCCGTGTGCTTCCGCGCGCTGGAGGCGGCGGCGTGGACCATGGCCACGGAGAGCTGGCCGGAGACGGCTCCCGTGACCCGGTCCTGCAGCTCGTGGGCCTCGTCCACCACCACAACGTCATACTCTGGCAGGACGGCCAGCCCTTCGAAGGCGCTGACAGCCAGCATGGCGTGGTTGGTGACCACGACGTCGGCCTCTGCCGCGTCCTGGCGTGCCAGCTCGCTGAAGCATTCCGCAGCCAGGGGGCACTTCTGTGAACCCAGGCATTCCACCGAGGTCACCGAGACCTGCCGCCAAGCGCGGTCGGTCACACCGGGAAGGAGTTCGTCGCGGTCGCCGGTGGCGGTCTTCTCCGCCCACTCGCGCAGCCGCACCACCTCCTTGCCAAGCTGCGAGGCGGGACCGCCGACCGTTGCGGCAAAATGGGGAACACTGGTGTCCTCCCCCAGCGAAAACAGCTGCCCCTCGGCGGGCTCCTCCGAAGGGAACCCGCCTTCGAGCTTGTGCCGGCAGACGTAGTTGGAACGGCCCTTGACCAGTGCCACCTTCACCGGCCGCTCCAGGGCAGGAGTGATCGCCTTGAGGAGACGTGGCAGGTCCCGGCCCACGATCTGCGTCTGCAGTGCCAGCGTGGCGGTGGAAACCAGGGCAGGCTTGTTGCTTTCGAGGGCGTGGGCAATCAGCGGAACCAGGTACGCGAGGGACTTGCCGGTGCCGGTTCCCGCCTGTACCAGCAGGTGGTTCCCCGTTTCGATGGCGCGCGCCACCTGCCTGGCCATTTCGTGCTGCCCGGTGCGGCTCTGCCCGCCCATGGCGGCAACGGCCCGGTCGAGCAGCTCGATGGCGAACTGCCCGCCGGCCGTTTCCGTGGCTTCGCCGGCCACGAGGTCAGTCATTCGCGGCGAAGGGTTCCAGTTCGGCCGCTAGGCCTTCCCGCACCATGACGACGGCCCGGGTACCTGCCTCGACGTGGTCAAGGCTGATGATTTCAGCGTCGGAGTCGTGCAGTTTGCTGAGCAGGTCGCCGCGGTTGTATGGAAGGAGCAGTTCCATCTTGACGCTGGGCCGCGGGATGGATTCGCTGATTACGCGGAGCAGTTCCGCGATCCCCTCTCCGGTACGCGCCGAAACCACCACGTGGCGCGGCTCGCGCTGCTTCAGCCGCTCCACCACGAAGGGGTCCGCTGCGTCGGCCTTGTTCAGCACGATGATCTCCGGGATCTTGCGCGCATCCACCTCGCTGAAGACCTTGCGGACGGCAGCAATCTGGCCTTCGGGATCCGGGTGCGAGGCATCCACAACGTGCAGGATGAGGTCGGCGTCAGCCACCTCCTCCAGCGTGGAACGGAAGGCCTCCACCAGTTGGGTGGGCAGGGACCGGACAAAACCGACCGTATCCGCCAGGGTGTACCCCAGACCGTCCGCCGTTTCGGCCTTGCGCACCGTGGGGTCCAGCGTGGCGAACAGGGCGTTTTCGACCAGCACGCCCGCGTCCGTCAGGCGGTTCAGCAGGGAAGACTTCCCGGCGTTGGTGTACCCGGCGATGGCCACGGAGGGAACGGCATTACGACGGCGGTTGGCGCGCTTGGTTTCGCGGGCCGGCTTCATCGCGGCGATTTCGCGCCGCAGCTTGGCCATGCGGGTGCGGATCCGCCGGCGGTCCAGTTCGATCTTCGTCTCACCGGGGCCGCGGGAGCCCATGCCGGCGGCCGCGCCACCCACCTGGCCACCGGCCTGGCGGGACATCGACTCACCCCAGCCGCGGAGGCGGGGAAGCAGGTATTCGAGCTGCGCGAGCTCAACCTGTGCCTTGCCTTCCCGGCTCTTGGCGTGCTGGGCGAAGATGTCCAGGATCAGGGCAGTGCGGTCGATCACCTTGACCTTGACGATGTCTTCAAGCCCGCGCCGCTGGGACGGGGCAAGTTCGGCGTCGACGATCACGGTATCCGCGCCGGTGGACATCACGATGTCCTTGAGTTCCTGGGCTTTTCCGGAGCCCAGAAACGTACCGGGATCCGGCTTGTCCCGGCGCTGCACCAGGCCGTCCAGCACCTCTGAACCGGCTGTCTCGGCAAGTGCCGCAAGCTCGCGGAGCGAGTTTTCGGCGTCGGCAAGGGTTCCCTCGGACCAGAGCCCGGCCAGGACCACGCGCTCCAGGCGCAGCTGGCGGTATTCGACCTCGGTGACGTCTTCCAGTTCGGTGGAGAGGCCGGCGGTGCGCCGGAGGGCGCGGCGTTCCTCAAGGTCCTGCTGGTCGCCGTCGAACGTGGTGTGCTCTTCGTCCAGGCGGGAGATGGCCTGTGCCGCACCCAGCACGGGCTTGCCGTTGCCGCGTTCTTCTCCGCGGGGCGTGCTGAGATTCCTGGCCGGTACGTCCTTGGAGAGAATCCGGTCGATCACAGCCTGGATTTCCGCAGGGCTCATGTCCTGGGCGGCTGGTTCGGATCCGGTGTTGGGCTGGCTGGTCATGGTCTCCTTTGAAGATTCGGCAGTTCCAGAATAGTGCCGATTGCTGGTCTGTGGGGAAGTATTCGCGCTGGGCTGACGGCCTGCGGTCATGCAGTTCTCCTGGGATGTTGGGCGCCGGCGGGCCGAAGGCGGCCGCGGGCGCGGGTGCCGCATCACGGAAGGCGGCGGAGCGGGAACGTGCCGGAGAATCGGCGAGAAGACCAGCGGATGCTGACTTTCGAGTATTGTCCGGCTGCCGGAACAGACATGTTGGGTCTGGTCCGGTGCACAAGCGGAAGGTGATGAAAACCTGCGTCGCCGTGGGACTGGCCGTCGCTGGAGGACGGACTGCGGGACGGGCGGTGCCCGTCCCGGCTACTCGAAGATCAGGAACATGCCCTCCACCATAGCAGAGGCCCCGCGTCCGCAGTTTCCCTTTACGCTGCAAGGGGAACTACTCTGGCCAGTTATGGAGTCCGCACACTATTTCAGCGCATCCCCCGCCGGCCCCTTCACCAGAAAGCCCCTCACAGTAGAGCTCGCCGGCGAAACCCGCAGGCTGCAGACTTCCAGCGGCATCTTCAGCCCTGACGGCATCGATAAGGGGACGGCGGTCCTCCTGGCTGAGGTTCCGGCGCCCGCGCCCACCGGTAATCTGCTGGACATCGGCTGCGGCTGGGGACCCATCGCGCTCACCATGGCGCTGCGTGCCCCGCACGCACATGTGTACGCCGTGGACGTGAACGAACGCTGCATCACGCTGACAAATGAAAATGCTGCCGCTCTCGGGCTGGCGAACGTTGTGGCCAGCACGCCCGACGCAGTTGATCCGGACCTAAGGTTTGACACGATTTGGTCGAATCCGCCTATCAGGATCGGCAAGGACGAGCTTCACTCGCTGCTGAAACTGTGGCTGCCGCGGCTCGCGCCCGGTGGATCTGCGTGGCTGGTGGTTCAGAAGAACCTGGGCTCGGATTCCCTCCAGCGCTGGCTCGCCGGGGAGCTGGACCATTCCTTCAGGGTGACCCGCGAGTCCACGTCCAAGTCCTTCCGCATCCTGAAAGTCAGGAAAGAGTCCCGGTAGCCACGATGACGGCCGGGCCGCTGAGTTCCACATGCTCGTGGCCGGCCGGTCCGGCGAAGAATTTCACGCCTACTACCCCGCCTGGCACGTGGACCCGCCAGGTGTCCGGAGCCTCTGCGCCGGCCCAGTGGCGGATGGCGACGGCGGCAGCACAGGCTCCCGTTCCGCAGGACTGGGTCTCGCCGACACCCCGCTCGTGGACGCGCATGGTGACTGAACCAACGCCGTCGTGGACGAGCGGTTCAGCCGGGACAACGAACTCCACGTTGGTGCCGTTGGCAGGAATGGGTTCGACGGTGGGTGCCGTGAAGAGCCGGGTCCCCGCGAGTTCGGAGAGTTCTGCGAGGGCCACAACGGTGTGCGGGTTGCCCATGCTGACGGACAGCGCGGGCCGCGGGACCTCCAGCCCGTCCGCGGTGACCAGCGAATCCATGGCTTTGGCTGTGGCTTTACCGGGGAAGATGAACTCCCAGGGGCCCATGTCCACGGCGTACTCGTCCCCCGTACGGACCACGGTCTTGGCCCCGCCGCGGGTGCCGATGGTCAGTGCACCGCCGTCGGGAAGGTCGATCAGGCCTTCGGCCCGGAGAAAGTGGACGAAGACACGGACACCGTTGCCGCACATTTCGGACAGGGAGCCGTCGGCGTTCCGGTAGTCCATGAACCACTCGGCCTCGGGGACCGTGGCCAGCAGGTCGCGGCCTTCGGGGAGCAGGCGGGAGGGAACCGCCCGGATCAGGCCGTCTCCGCCAATGCCGCGGTGCCGGTCGCACAGGCCAGCCACCTGGCCCGCGGTGATGGTGCGCTCCCCCTCGGGATCAGCCACCAGGACAAAATCGTTGCCCGTACCATGCCCCTTCGAAAAGCGCAGCCCGCCCAGCGTGCGGAAGGCGGGGCCGGTGGTCTCTGCGAGGGTTGCGTCCATGCTTCCAAGGTTACCGGCCGGCTGCGGCAGGCCCGAAACCGGCTGCCCGGCACTGAAGCGCCGGCTGGAACCCGTCAGCGGCAGAGGTCCGCGGCACGCTCCACCAGTTGCGGGTCCTGCCAGTCCAGCCAGCTGATCCGGGGGTCCGCCCCGAACCAGGTGAGCTGGCGGCGGGCGAACTGGCGGGTGGCCACGATGGTGCTTTCCGCGGCCTCTGCGACGGTCGCTTCACCGTCGATGACCTGCAGGAACTGGGAGTAGCCGAGGGCGCGGGATGCTGTCTTGCCGTGGCGGAGGCCCTGGGCGTCCAGCCGGCGGACTTCGGCCAGCAGCCCCTTGTCCACCATCGCGTGCACCCGCAGGGCCAGGCGTTCCCGTAGTATGTCCCGGTCCACCGCGAGGCCCACCTGCACGGCGGGGTGGACGTACTCGCGGCGGGGCATGAAGGAGCTGAAAGGGCGGCCGGTGAGCTGGTGGACTTCCAGTGCCCGGATGATGCGCCGGTCATCGGAGAGCCGGCCTGCCGAGACCGGGTCCACGGCCCGCAGCCTGGCCAGCATGGCCGCGGTGCCGGTGGTGGCAAGGTCCGCTTCGAGCTGCTGCCTCAGCTGTGGGTCGGTGCCCGGAAAGTCCAGGACATCCAGCGCGGCCCGGACGTAGAGCCCGGACCCGCCGGCCAGGATGGCCCGTTTTCCGCGGGCATGGATTTCGTCGATGAGCTGCCGGGCCTGCTGCTGGAAGTCCGAGACGCTCGCTTCCTGCGTCACCTCCAGGATGTCCAGGAGATGGTGCGGGACTCCCCTGCGCTCCGCCACGGTGACTTTTGCCGTTCCGATGTCCATGCCGCGGTAGAACTGCATGGCGTCAGCGTTGATGACTTCGCCGTCCAGCTCCAGGGCAAGGCTGACGGCGAGGTCCGATTTGCCGGAACCGGTGGGACCGACGACGGCGATGACTGGCGGAGTGCCCACCTGTCAGGGAGTGCGCAGCGGCAGTGAGGGCATGCCCAGGGAGACGCCCTTGCGGCCGGCGCCCGCAGCGGGTGCCGGGGCGCCGCAGGAGTCTGCCTGCGACCTGTCCCAGGCGTCACCGGCCCGTGAGCGCCGCAGGCTGTAGTCCTCCAGCGTGGGGTCCGCGACCAGGTGGAAGGCGGCAGCCTCAGTGATGGTGACCGTAACGAGGTCTCCCGGGCGTGGTGCGGGCGCACCGTCCGGAACGGAAAAATGCACCAGGCGCTGGTCCTGGGACCGGCCGGACAGCCGGTGGGTTTCTTCCGCCTTGCGGCCCGACTGGGCGGTGACCATCACTTCTGCGCGGCGGCCCAGCTGCTTGCGGTTCTCCTCGGCGGCGATCCGGTCCTGCAGCGCGGTGAGCCGTTCGAACCGCTCCTGCACAACGGCCTTCGGCAGCTGGTCGGGCAGGTCGGCGGCCGGGGTGCCGGGGCGTTTGGAGTACTGGAAGGTGAAGGCTGTGGCGAACCGCGATTGTTCCACGACGTCCAGGGTGGCCTGGAAGTCTTCCTCGGTTTCGCCCGGAAATCCGACGATGATGTCCGTCGTGATGGCCGCATGTGGGATCTTCTCCCGGACCTTGTCCAGGATGCCCAGGAACTTCGTGGACCGGTACGAGCGCTTCATGGCCCGGAGGATGCTGTCCGAACCGGACTGCAGCGGCATGTGCAGCTGCGGCATGACGTTGGGTGTTTCCGCCATGGCATCGATCACGTCGTCGGTGAAAGCTGCGGGGTGGGGGCTGGTGAAACGGACGCGTTCCAGGCCCTCGATCTGGCCGCAGGCGCGCAGGAGCTTGGAGAATGCCTGCCGGTCGCCGAATTCCACGCCGTAGGAGTTGACGTTCTGGCCCAGCAGCGTGACTTCGATGGCACCGTCGTCCACAAGTGCCTGGATCTCCGCGAGGATGTCCCCGGGACGGCGGTCCTTCTCCTTGCCGCGAAGAGCCGGGACGATGCAGAACGTGCATGTGTTGTTGCAGCCCACGGAGATGGAGACCCACCCGGAGTAGACCGAGTCGCGCTTGGTGGGAAGCGTGGACGGGAACACGTCCAGGGATTCCAGGATCTCCAGCTGCGCCTCGTTGTTGTGCCGGGCGCGGTCCAGCAGCGCGGGCAGGGCGCCGACGTTGTGGGTTCCGAAGACGGCGTCCACCCAGGGCGCCTTCTTCAGGATGGTTTCGCGGTCCTTCTGGGCCAGGCACCCTCCCACCGCGATCTGCATGCCGGGATTGGCGGCCTTGACCGGCGCCAGGATCCCCAGGTTGCCGTAGAGCCTGTTGTCGGCGTTTTCCCGGACCGCACAGGTGTTGAATACCACCACGTCCGCCTGCTCGCCGTCAGCAGCAACATAGCCTGCATCCTCGAGCATGCCCGCCATGCGCTCGGAGTCGTGCACGTTCATCTGGCAGCCGAAAGTGCGCACCTGGTAGGTGCGTGCCTTGGGCGCGGCGTCGTGCGGCAGGGGCCCGGCCTCTTCGGAGGGCTGGGCACCGGAAAAGGAGGAAGGAATGGTCAAACTCACCTATTAAGGGTACCGGCTGTTACAAGTACGGTTTCGTGGCCCCTAGTCGGGGTCCGGAGCTCCGCAGGCTTCGAGGACCTCGTTCACGATGCGGAACGCCTGGGAGGGCTGGTAGCCCTTGCGGGCAAGCATGGATGCGAGGCGACGGACCGCCTTGTCGCGTTCGGCGCGGTCTGTCAGGTCCGTTCCCGGCCGGATCTTCCGCTCCACCAGGGATCGGGCGGCAGCCTCTTCATCGGCGTCCGTCAGCTGCTCCAGGGCGGCGGTGGCCGTGTCCTGGTCGATGCCCTTCTCAGTGAGCTCACGCCGGAGTGCACCCTTGGCCAGTTTCCGGGACTGGGAACGGCTGCGGACCCACATATCGGCGAATTCGGCGTCGTCGATGAGCCGGACTTCCTCGAACCTGTCCAGTACTGCCTCTGCGATGTCTTCGGGAATGTTCCGTTCGGCCAGTTTGCGCGCGAGTTGAAGCCGGCTCTTGGCAGAGGCTGTCAGCTGCCGGTAGACGATGGCCTGTGCGACGGACACGGGATCGGGCTCGGGATCGCCGAAATTGGGCGCGTGGGGGTCGCCGGGCCCGCCCAGCTCCCCCAATGAAGGGGGTGCCTGGCGGGCCCGCCCCGGGCGGCCCCCGCTGCTGCGGGGCCGCTCCTGTTCAAATCCGGCCAACTGCTAGAACCCGTCGACTGCCTTCAGTTTCGGGGAGTCCTTGGACTCCGCCTCCGCCGGCTTCACGCCAACGCCGAGCTTTTCCTTGATCAGCCGCTCAAGTTCGGCTGCCAGCTCCGGGTTGTCACGGAGGAACCGGCGGGAGTTCTCCATGCCCTGGCCCAGCTGGTCGCCATCGTAAGTGAACCAGGAGCCTGACTTCTTGATGATGCCGTGCTCCACGCCCATGTCGATGATGCCGCCCTCGCGGGAAATGCCCTGGCCGTAGATGATGTCGAACTCGGCAACCTTGAAGGGCGGGGCCATCTTGTTCTTGACGATCTTGGCCTTGGTCCGGTTGCCCACCGAATCCGCGCCTTCCTTAAGGGTCTGGATGCGGCGTACGTCAATGCGGACGGAGGCGTAGAACTTCAGGGCCTTACCACCGGTGGTGGTTTCCGGCGACCCGAAGAAGACACCGATCTTTTCACGCAGCTGGTTGATGAAGATGGCGGTGGTCTTGGTCTGGCTCAGCCGGCCGGTGATCTTACGCAGGGCCTGGCTCATGAGCCGGGCCTGCAGGCCGACGTGGCTGTCGCCCATGTCGCCTTCGATTTCCGCGCGCGGCACCAGGGCGGCCACGGAGTCGATGACGATGACGTCCAGCGAGCCGGATCCGACCAGCATGTCCATGATCTCCAGCGCCTGCTCACCGGTGTCCGGCTGGGAGACCAGGAGTGCATCGGTGTCCACGCCGAGCTTCGCGGCATAGTCCGGGTCCAGGGCGTGCTCGGCGTCGATGAAGGCTGCGATGCCGCCGGCGCGCTGGGCGTTGGCCACTGCGTGCAGGGCGACGGTGGTCTTACCGGAGGATTCCGGCCCGTAGATCTCGATCACGCGGCCGCGCGGCAGTCCGCCGATTCCCAGTGCGACGTCCAGGGCGATGGAGCCGGTGGGGATCACTTCGATGGGCGCACGGACTTCATCGCCCAGGCGCATGACCGAGCCCTTGCCGAATTGCTTGTCAATCTGGGCCAGCGCTGCTTCCAGCGCTTTTGCACGATCCGGGGCTGCCGCCATGGTTGACACCTCTAATGCTTTCTCGATGGTGGCCTTCGCGGCCGTTTATTGGTCATCTCTGACGCTAGGGGGACCCACTGACATTCCGGCCGGGTAATGGCGGCTATGTGGATAACCCGTTACGAAAAAGCATAGCTTTATCCGAACAGGTATTCGAACAGCTTGGCGGCGTGTCAGGGGAAAATACCGGCGGTTACCGAGGCTGAGCAGTCAGTCCCGCAGCGGCTTGATGTCGCGGCCCAGCCGGCGTTCGGCAGGAACGTCCTGGACGTCGCAGACGGCCAGCCATACCTTGCGCGGTTCGATGCCGGCAGCGAGTGCCTGGTCTGCGGTCCTGCCGCCAACGCCCGCCAGGACCAGGGTGCTGCTCAGCACGCGGGAGTAGCCTGCGCCGAACTCGTCATCCATCAGCCGCCAGTAGTCACTGAGTCGCATCAGAAAATTCTCTCACGGCTCCGGACCTTAGAATTGTTGCCATGAGCAACTCCCCCGACGCCCTGCCGGACCACGGCGCCGACGCCACCACAGATGCTGCGCTGAACAACGTTGAACACCAGCTCACCCTCCTGTGGCGGCGGGGCCGGGCCATCACCAACCAGTTGTCCCGGCAGGTGCACCCGGACATGGAGCCCGCAGCCTACGGCCTGCTGACCGTGATCCGCCGCGAGGGCCCTATCCGCCTGACAGAACTGGCCATGAGCATCGGAGTGGGAAAACCGTCGGTGAGCCGGCAGATTGCGTTCCTGGAGAGCATCGGCCTGGTGTCCAAGGAAGCCGACCCGCTCGACGGGCGCGCCCAGTCAATCCGGCTGACGCCGAAGGGCGAGGAGAAGATGCACCAGGTGCAGGATGCCCGGCGGCAGGTCTTCCGGGAGCGGCTCGGCGAGTGGCCGGTCCAGGACCTCGAGGAACTGGCTCGGTACATGGCCAAGCTGAACGCGACGTACGAGCGGGACGGCTTCCCCAAGGACGCTCCCGGCGCAGCAGCCGGCCAGGAAGGCTGACGGAACCCCCTGTATGGGTTTGCACGTGAACGACGGAAGCCCCCGGCCTGTGGCCGGGGGCTTCACAACGTTCCAAGGCCCACCAACGGGTGGGGCCGCCCTTAGCGGGCGCCGGAGAGCAGACCGTCGGAAAGTTCGCCATTAAGTTCAGTGTCGAGGTCGCGCTCAAGGTCGCGGCCGTAACGCTGCGAGAATTCCTGCGGAACGGTGTCCGGCACGGTGACGCCTTCGGCCACTGCAACGCGATCGCTCACCTCGCGGAGCATGCTGGACAACGGAACGTCCAGTGCCGAGCAGATCGAGGACAACAATTCCGATGACGCTTCCTTCTGGCCGCGCTCCACTTCGCTGAGGTATCCAAGGGAGACACGGGCGCTGTGCGAAACTTCACGGAGCGTACGCCCCTGACGCTGGCGGACATCGCGCAGGACATCACCAATTTCGTGACGAAGTACAACCATCTTGCGCTCCTTCTGTTCGCTCTTACCCTGATCGGCGAGGCCCACATCCTTCCAGCGGACAACGCCGTTTACGGATACGGGCTGCTTTACCATCTGTATCGCCTTGCTCCCTCATTGGTCCGGTCCGCCCTGAAGCGAACCGTGTGGTCATTTCATCCTAGGCGCCTCCGCTCTTCGGAAGCGACACAATGTAATAACTAATCGGTACCGGCTTTTGTTCCCCGTAACTTTACGTCCGGTAACTTGGCCTGTTCCAATGGCATGGAACTGGGTCGCCTTGGAACGCCCCCGCCTCAGCCGGACAGCGCTTCGAGGAGCCGCTCGAGGGCCGCCCCACACGCCAGTCCGCGGATCTCCGCGCGGTTCCCCTCGAACGAATATTCAAAGGCCGCTGTTCCGGCAGCGGTGGCCACCCCCACGTATACGGTGCCCACCGGCTTCCCGTCATGCCCGTCCGGCCCCGCAACACCGGTAGTGGCAAGGCCCACATGCGCGTCCAGTACTGTCCGTGCACCTTCGGCCATGGCGCGGGCCACGTCCCCGTCCACGGAACCGGCCCGGGCCAACAGGTCAGACGGGACCTTGAGGACGGACTCCTTCACGGAGTTCTGGTAGGCGACCACGCCCCCCTGCAGCATGCCGGACGCACCTGGCGTATCCGCCAGGACAGCCGTCACCATGCCTGCGGTCAGTGATTCCGCAGTGGCTACTGTGCGCCCCTCTTCGAGTGCCTGCCGGACTGCCTGCGCCGCGAGGTGATGGAGGTTGGTCATGGCTTTTCCTGTCCAAGGTTGGCGCGGGCCTGCTTCTTGCCCCGGGACCGGAGGCGGAGCGCTTGAACGACGTACTCGACGCCGGTCCAGACCGTGATGGCCACGGCCGCCATCATCACGGCGAACGCAACCCAGGCCAGCCAGGGCGCGAAGGCCCCCAGCGGCAGGAGGTAGAGGAAGATGGCGGCGGTCTGCACCACGGTCTTGAGCTTGCCCCCGCGCGATGCGGGGATCACGCCGTAGCGGATCACGAAGAACCGCAGCCCGGTAATCCCCCACTCCCGGACCAGGATTACGAGCGTTGCCCACCAGGGCAGCTCACCAAGGAGGGACAGCATGACCAGCGCCGAGCCGGTGAGGAGCTTGTCGGCGATGGGATCGGCGATCTTGCCGAAATCGGTGACGAGGTTCCGGCTCCTTGCGATGTCGCCGTCGAGCTTGTCTGTATAGATCGCGACGGCGAACGCCAGCACCGCCGCCCAGCGCCACAGCCCGGACTCGCTGCGGAGTCCTGGCGCGTCGGCGACCAGGAACCAGACGAAGAACGGCACCAGCGCGATGCGGATCATGGTCAGGACGTTGGGAAGGTTCCAGACCCCGGCACGGCCAGGGCCGGCGGCGGTTGCATCGGTGCTAGTCACTTGTCTAGGCTACATTCCCCGGCTAGCGCCCGGTGAGGGACCAAGCGTCTTCGGACCCGTCGTCGTCATCGCCGTAGCCTCCCGGCGCGGT
This sequence comes from Arthrobacter sp. K410C, assembly GCF_059090105.1. Taxonomy (NCBI): domain Bacteria; kingdom Bacillati; phylum Actinomycetota; class Actinomycetes; order Micrococcales; family Micrococcaceae; genus Arthrobacter; species Arthrobacter sp. K410C. Next base: position 339,834 of record NZ_JBNHFJ010000002.1, on the reverse strand, counting down.
ATCGGAGCCGTCGTAATATTCAGCCTTCTGCTTCCGCTGGTCCAGGTCCGCGGCCACCAGGTCCTCGGCGTAGCCGCCCTGGGCTATGTTTGCGTTGGCGTTGTCACTGAGGGCGGCAGTCTGGGAGTCTGCGGCGGCAGGAGTCTCCTGTCCCTTCAGGGCCGCCAGCACTGCGGCGAGGTCGTCCGGCTTCACCAGGACGTCGCGGGCCTTGGAGCCCTCAGACGGGCCCACCACTCCCCTGGATTCCAGCAGGTCCATGAGGCGGCCCGCCTTGGCGAAACCGACCCGGAGCTTGCGCTGGAGCATGGACGTGGAGCCGAACTGCGTGGTGACCACGAGTTCGGTGGCCTGCAGCAGCACCTCGAGGTCGTCTCCGATGTCGTCGTCGATCTGCTTCTTTTCCGCCTCGGGGGCAACGTCGTCGCGGTACACGGCCTGCAGCTGTGTCTTGACGTGTTCCACCACCTTGTGGATCTCGGACTCGGAGACCCAGGCGCCCTGAACGCGCATGGCCTTGGAGGCGCCCATGGGCAGGAAGAGCGCGTCGCCCTGGCCGATGAGCTTCTCCGCGCCGGGCTGGTCCAGCACCACGCGGGAGTCCGTGACGGACGAGGTTGCGAAGGCCATGCGGGAGGGCACGTTGGCCTTGATGAGGCCGGTCACCACGTCCACGGACGGACGCTGGGTGGCCAGGACCAGGTGGATGCCGGCGGCGCGGGCCAGCTGGGTGATGCGGACGATCGAGTCTTCCACGTCCCGCGGTGCCACCATCATGAGGTCCGCGAGCTCGTCCACGATCACCAGCAGGTAGGGGTAGGGCCGGATGACGCGCTTGGAGTCCGGCGGCGGCAGGACCTTGCCCGCCCGGACGGCCTTGTTGAAGTCGTCGATGTGCTTGAATCCGTAGTTGGCGAGGTCGTCGTAGCGGGCGTCCATCTCGCGCACCACCCATTGGAGTGCCTCGGCGGCCTTCTTGGGGTTGGTGATGATGGGGGTGATGAGGTGGGGTACGCCCTCGTAGGCGGTCAGTTCCACGCGCTTGGGGTCCACCATCACCATTCGGACCTCGTCAGGGGTGGCCCGCATGAGAATGGACGTGATCATGGAGTTCACGAAGGACGACTTGCCGGCACCGGTGGCGCCCGCCACCAGCAGGTGGGGCATTTTCGCGAGGTTGGCCACCACATAGCCGCCCTCCACGTCCTTGCCCACGCCCATCACCATGGGGTGGTCGGTGCGCCGGGCGTTCTGGCTGCGGAGGACGTCGCCCAGGGAGACGGTTTCACGGTCCGTGTTGGGGATCTCGATGCCGATGGCGGACTTGCCGGGGATCGGGCTCAGGATCCGCACGTCGCTGGAGGCGACTGCGTAGGAGATGTTCTTGGACAGGGCGGTGACCCGCTCCACCTTGGTGCCTGGCGCCAGCTCGATCTCGTAGCGGGTGACGGTGGGGCCGCGGCTGAAGCCGGTGACGGTGGCGTCCACGTTGAACTGCTGGAGGGTGTCGGTGAGGGCTGCCACGACGGCGTCATTGGCTTCGGTGCGCTCCTTGGGAATGGAGCCGGGTGTCAGGAAGTCCGACGCCGGAAGCGTGTACGTCACGTCCCCGGCCAAGGACAACTGTTCCGTGCGCTGTGGAATCGGGGTGGGTGGCGGCGCAGGCGCCACCGGGGTGGAGGGAACCTGGGGAGCGTTCGCGGGTGCCGCCGCCGCACCGGCCGCCATACCCGGGGTAATCATCGGGATGGCTTCGGTGGCATCCGCGGGAGCTTCAGCGCCGGCCGCACCCAGGCCCTGGGCGGCCTTGATTTTCTCGACGGCGATCTCGGCCTGCGTGGGTCGGCGGACGCCGGGGGCGGGACGCGGAGCCGGGGAATCGTCGTCGTCGTCGATCACGGCGTGTTCGAACGCTTCGTCACCCACGTAGCCGTCGAGGCTGGCGTCTGGCTCCTCGTCCTTGCCGAAGAGGCGCCGTTTCTTCTTCTTGGGCGCAGCCGGCGCCGGGCGTTCAAGGTAGCTGCGGTCGTGCTTGTCCTGCTGGTCCTGGTCCATCAGGTCGATGCCCATGAGGTGCTCGTAGGCACCGCGCAGCCGCCGGGGGATGGCGGTGAAAGGCGTGGCGGTGATGATCAGCAGCGATACGAATGCCAGGAGCCCGTAGAGGACCAGCGGCACTGCCTGGTGGATGGCTGCCAGCGGGGTGGCCGCCAGGAAACCCAGCATGCCGCCCGCCTGGCGCAGGCCGTCGAAACCCTGCGCCACCGTCGGCTGCCCGCCCAGGATGTGGGCAAGCCCGCAGCCGGCGAAGGTCATGATGAGGAAGCCAATGCCCACCCTGTTGTTGCCGCGGCCGTCGGTGGGCTGGCGGAAGAGCCTGAAGGCGCAAGCGAAGAGCATCAGCGGGAGCAGCAGGGACATCCAGCCGAAGGTGCCGTTGACCACGGCATGGACGGCATCCGGGAACCAGCCGGTCAGCCCCCACCAGGCAAAGGTGGCGATGAAGACGCCGAGGGCAAGGTTGAACAGGGCTGCGCCGTCGCGCCGCTCTTCGGCGGGGAGGTCGCTGACGTCGTGGCCGATCCGCCGCACTCCCCCACCCACCAGGTGGCCCACGCCGAGCCAGGCGCCCCCCACCACCCGCAGCAGCCAGGGCTGGTGGTGTTCGACGGCGGGGAGTTGCCGCGTGCGGGCCGTGCTGGTGGAGTATCCACCGCGGCCGGACTTGGATGCGGCCGAGCCGGAACCGCGGCCCGTGGAACTGCCGGATTTACTGCTGGAGCTGCCCCTGGCTGTTCCACTGCGCGCGGAAGTAGTACGTGTGGCCATAATAGCCACGCTACCGGAACGAGGCCGGTTTTCCGGGGATATCAGGGCCCGGGCCGCCCATGCCTGCCGCGGACGCAACAGGGCCCGGTTCCTTGAACCGGGCCCTGTTGGCAGCAACTCGGAGGGGCACGTTCAGTGGCGCTGCCGTGCCACAGTGCCGGGGCCGATCAGGCCTCGAGCACCACCGGGATGATCATGGGCTTGCGGCGCAGCTTGCGGTTGACCCACGTGCCCACCACCCGGCGGACCACCTGCTGGAGTTGGTGGGTGGTGTGGTCGGCGTGGTTGAGGACGGCTTCCTCCAGCGCGGCGTTGATCTTGGGAATGATGTCGTCAAAGACGGAATCGTCCTCGGCAACGCCGCGGGCGTGGATTTCCGGCCCGGACACCACCTTGCCCGTGGCCCGGTGGATCACGGTGATGATGGAGATGAAGCCTTCGTCGCCGAGGATCCGCCGGTCCTTAAGGTCGGCGTCGGTGATTTCGCCCACGCTGGAACCATCGACGTACACGAAGCCGACTTCCACCTGGCCCACCACGTCCGCCCGGTGGTCCTTGAGGTCCACCACGGTGCCGTTGTCCGCGAGGATGACGCTGGCTTCCGGGACGCCGGACTCGATGGCGATCTTGCCGTTGGCCAGCAGGTGCCGGGTTTCGCCGTGCACGGGCATGGCGTTCAGCGGCTCGAGGATGTTGTAGCAGTACAGCAGCTCACCCGCCGCGGCATGCCCTGAAACGTGGACTTTGGCGTTGCCCTTGTGGATCACGTCGGCGCCCAGTTTGAGGAGGCCGTTGATGATCCGGAACACGGCGTTCTCGTTCCCCGGAATCAGGCTGGAGGCCAGGATGACGGTGTCACCGTCACCCACCACCACGCGGTGGTCGCCGTTGGCCATCCGGGACAGGGCAGCCATGGGCTCGCCCTGGGATCCGGTGGACATGAGCACCACGCGGTTGTCCGGCAGGTTGTCGATGTTCTTGATGTCAACAATCAGGCCCGGCGGCACATCCAGGTAGCCGAGCTTCTCCGCAATGGCCATGTTCCGCACCATGGACCTGCCCACGAACGCGACCTTGCGGTTGTGCTTCGCCGCCGCATCCAGGACCTGCTGGACCCGGTGGACGTGGGAGGAGAAGGAGGCCACGATGATCCGCTTGCTGGCCTGGGCGAAGAGCCGTTCCAGCGTGGGGCCGATTTCCTTTTCCGCCGTGGTGAAGCCGGGGATGTCCGCATTGGTGGAGTCGGACATGAACAGGTCCACGCCCTCTTCGCCGAGCTTGGCGAAATGCCGCAGGTCAGTGATGCGGCCGTCCAGCGGGAGCTGGTCCATCTTGAAGTCGCCGGTATGCAGGACGGTGCCTCCGGCGGTGCGGATGAACACGGCCAGGGCATCGGGAATGGAGTGGTTGACGGCTACGAATTCGCACTCGAACGGCCCGAATTTCTCCACCTGGCCTTCCTCCACCGTGAGGGTGTAAGGCCGGATGCGGTGCTCCTGAAGCTTGGCCTCGATCAGGGCGAGGGTCAGCTGCGAGCCCACCAGGGGAATGTCGCTCCGTCGCTTCAGCAGGTACGGGACAGCGCCGATGTGGTCCTCGTGGCCGTGAGTGAGGACAACGGCCACAATATCGTCCAGCCGGTCCTCAATGTAGGAGAAGTCGGGGAGGATCAGGTCCACGCCAGGCTGGGTCTCCTCCGGAAAGAGGACGCCGCAGTCCACGACCAGCAGTTTGCCGTCGATTTCGAACACGGCCATGTTCCGGCCGATCTCCCCCAGGCCGCCGAGCGGAACGATCCGCAGCGTGCCGGCAGGCAGGCGGGGAGGGGTGACAAGGCCGGTTAGGGCGGTTTGGGTCATATTGCACTACTTTCCAGGGGAAGGGTGCCGGTCTTCACCTTCAGGAGTAGACCAGCCCCGCTTCCGCCAAATCCCCGCGGATGGTTTCGATCTCGGCTTCGTCCGGCTCCACGAGGGGCAAACGGACAATCGAGTTGGGCAGGACTCCCTGCCATTTAAGAATCTGCTTGGCCGCAACGGCACCCTGGACCCGGGTCATGGTGGCGCGGACTACCGGCTGGAGCTCGAAGTTGATCTTCCGGGCGGTGCCGAGGTCGTTGGCGTTGACGGCATCGATGAGCTCGCGGAACCGGCGGGTTGCCACGTGCGTGGTGACGCCCACCAGGCCGACGGCGCCCAGCGCCATCCAGGGCAGGGTCAGTCCGTCGTCGCCGGAGTAGAAGAGGAGGTCGGTTTCGGCCATGACGCGGGTGGCGGCGACGAGGTCGGCCTTGGCGTCCTTCACGGCCACGATGTTGGGGTGCTGCGCCAGGCGGATCATGGTGTCCGGCTCGATCGCGATGGAGGAGCGGCCCGGGATGTCGTACAGCATCACCGGGACGTCGACGGCGGAGGCGATGGTTTCGAAGTGGGCGCGCACGCCTGCCTGGCTGGGCTTGTTGTAGTACGGGGTGACCAGCAGGAGTCCGTCGACGCCGAGGGCTGCAGCCTGCTGGGAAAGGTGGACCGAGTGCGCTGTGTCGTTGGTGCCGGTGCCGGCGATGATGGCCGCACGTCCGCCCACGGCTTCCTTGACGGCGCGGAACATGCCGAGGTTCTCTTCGTCCGTGAGGGTGGAGGTCTCGCCGGTGGTTCCGGTGACCACCAGGCCGTCGCAGCCGTCGTCCACGAGCTTTGTGGCCAGCGCAGCCGCCTGCTCGTAGTCCACTGCGCCGTCCTTGGTGAACGGCGTGACCATGGCGGTCAGGAGGGTACCGAGGGCAGGGATGTGCGCGGAAGAGTCAGCCATGGAAAAAACGTTACCCTGTCCCCCGCTGGTTAGGACAATGCCACGGGCGTGATGCACGTCAAATGTCGTGCGGCCCGCCTCCGAATGCCCGTTCACCATGCCGGAGGCGCAGGAGGGTGCTGCGCTGCAGGAGGCCGGCGACCACCTCGGTCCGGTTTCCTGAAGCACGCTTCAACGGCATCCCGTCCGGGCTCCAGATTCCGCTCAGCCCGCACGAGTCGCCCAGCGCGGTTTTGCCGGCGAGGTTGGCCAGCAGGGTGAACATCCGGTGGTCCATCGCGCGTGCCCCAAGGTGGAGGTCGAGCCTGCGCTCTTCACCGCGGGTGTACAGCGCGGAAATGCAGTAGGCGTCCGCTCCCCCCGCAGCGGCAGCGCCGGCATGCTCCGGGAAAGCGGCGTCAAAGCACAACGCGAGGGCAATCCGCCAGCCGTCGAGGACCATGACGTGCGGCCCGTCCCCCGGCACGAACAGCTCCTTTTCCTGGCCGTGAAGATGGGACTTGAAGGCACTTTGTGTACTGCCGTCCGGATGCAGAACCAGCGAGGCCAGGCGGGGCGTACCGCCCGCCTCCCGGCAGGGGGCGCCGACCACGGCCGTGATTCCAGTCCGCCTGCAGATTTCACGGATGGGGCCAAGCCGGGCGTCTTCGGGAGCGATCCAGGTTTCGTTCCGGGACAGCAGGTCCAGGCGGTAGCCGGTCAGCGACAGCTCCGGGAACAAGACCAGCCGGGCACCGTGCGCTTCGGCGTCTTCAATGAGGCGCACATGCTGGCCCACATTCTCGGCCACGCCTTCCACGGCCTCGTACTGGACGGTGGCCACGGTCAGGGTCCCGGCAGGTTCCGTGGAGACAGATGGCAGCTCGGTCACGTTCCCATCCTAGGCGCGCGGCGGAACCAGCTGCCGGGCTGGCGGCAGGCATTCTGCGCCGGCCCGCTGCCCTTCCCGGGACACCGGGAACCCCCGGCGGGGTTTAATCCCGCGGGGAATCGCAGTAGCGTCCCACAGCTGCCTGCCGGAGGCCCTCCGCCCAGGAGGCCAGCCGCTGGGCCGCCCTGACGTAATGGAACAATTCCAGGGGCGTCAGTGCCTCAATGTCAGTCTCGGCGAGGCGGCGGGCCAGCTCGGCCCCCTCCGGCTGGCTGGAAAGGCTGATGCCTTCCTGTTCCCACTGGACATCTTCGGCCGGCCGCCCGGCGACCATCTGCCGGAAGAGGAAATCCACCACTCCCGGACTCATGGCTTTGAGGACACCGGCACTCCCGGACTCGATGCCTTCTGGCCCGTCTCCTGGGATACCTCGCATTGGGGTGTGCATGCCGCCCATAGTATTCGAACATATATTCGAATACAAGGCTCCGCCGGGCCCTGCCATTTCCACTCCCCCTGCGCCGCTGCAAACGTTGTTGCACCGTGGCACTTGACAGCTAGTTCAAAGGCAGGTGTGAGACGATCGGCTCATGAGCTCCCGCACCCCGGCCAAAGCCTCCCGGAAGACCCGGGGCGCGTCCGTTCCCGCACGGCTCTACGGCATCGACGCTGCCCGCGGCCTGGCACTGCTGGGAATGATGGCCACGCACCTGCTGCCCACCTTCGAGTCGAATGCGGACCTCACGCCCACCTGGATCGGCCTGACGTTTTCGGGCCGGGCCGCCGCGTTGTTCGCTGTATTGGCGGGGGTGGGGCTCGCCCTGTCCACCGGAAAGCACAAGCCCCTGGACGGCGGCGAACTCTCAGCCGCGCGCCGGGGCGTTGCCCTGCGCGCCCTGGTGATTGCCGCCGTCGGACTCACGCTGGGCGGGGTGGAAGTAAGCCTGGCGATCATCCTGGTCCATTACGCCGTGCTGTTCCTTTGTGTCCTGCCCTTCCTGGGCCTGCGGCTGAAGCATCTCTGCGCCTGGGCCGCGGCTTGGATCCTGGCGTCCCCCGTACTCGCCTACCTGCTGCGGCCTTGGCTGCTGGCCGCCGAACCGCCGCTAAGGCTGGGCCACAACCCGAAATGGGAAGACCTCGGCACACCCGGCCGGCTGCTCGCGGACCTGTTCTTCACCGGCTATTACCCGGTGTTCCAGTGGCTTTCCTACCTGCTGGTGGGCCTGGTGATCGGCCGCCTCATGCTCCACAAGGCGGTGGTTCCGGTGGTGCTCCTGGTGCTGGGGTCGGTAGTGGCCGTGGCAGCCAAGGCCCTGGGTGTGACGGCGATGGAAAGCTGGGGCGGGCGGGCCGCGCTTGAGCAGGTCCTCAATTCGCCCGGCTACCCGCTGGACAGCGTGCTCCAGGTGAACCTGACGGGCATCCCGCAGGAAGGATCGTGGTGGTGGCTGGCGTCCGCTGCGCCGCACTCGGCAACTACCTTGGACCTGCTGCACACTTCAGCCGTGGCAGCGGCCGTCATTGGCGCCTGCCTGCTGCTGGGACGGCTGGCCGAATGGGTGGACCTGGACCTGCTGCTCCCGCTGCGCGGGGCAGGCGCCATGACGCTGACCCTGTACACGGTGCACGTCTGGGTGGTGTCCGGGTTCTACCTCAAGCCGCTGCCTGCCGGCTGGACAGAGGACGGGATGTACTTTGCGCACGCGGCGACGGCCATCATCGTGGGCATGGTGTTTGCGGTGTTGAAGTGGCGCGGTCCGCTGGAATGGGTGGGCCACGCGGCGAGCCAGGCAGGCCGGGGCGAGCTCAAGGCCCTCCGCTGAGTTGAGCGTCCCCGGGCCGCCCGCGCGGCTGCCCAAGCCGCTACGACACGCGCAACCTGCTACGAAGCCGGAACCTTGCCGCGGAACAGCCGGACGGCGTCGCGCATGGATGCCCTGGCACGCTTGCGGTCCCCGGCGGCGTCGTAGGCGCAGCTCAGCCGGAACCAGGAGCGCCAGTCATCAGGTGCGGCTTCAGCCTCGGCCCGGTACTTCTCAAACTCGGCATCGGCTGCTGCCCGGACGATCCGGCCGCCGGGAGTGCGGGGCAGTTCGTCCACGGGCAGGCCGCCCTCGGCCTCCAGCACCTTTGCCATCTGTTCCGTGCGGGCGCCGAACAGCAGTTCCCGGATCAGGGCCCACGCGCCGATAACGGGCAGCACCAAGTACGCGGCGCCAATGGCCTGGGCCGCCAGGTTTCTGTCCGTCAGGAGCAGGATGGAACGCTGGAAGGACACCACCAGGTAGAAGACCAGCAGCAGGGTCACCGCACCCACCCAGATCTTGGTGCGGTTCTTCCGGAAAGCCGCCAGGAACCCGCCCATGGCTAGATTCCCAGGTCCAGGTAGCCGTCCAGGCCCACGGTGAGGCCGGGATGGGCTGCCACATTCCGCACGCCCAGGAGGACGCCGGGCATGAAGGAAGCGCGGTCGTAGGAATCGTGCCTGAACGTCAACTGCTCACCGGGACCGCCCAGCAGGACTTCCTGGTGGGCCACCAGCCCGCGCAGCCGCACGCTGTGCACCCGCACGCCGTCCACCTCGCACCCCCTGGCGCCGGCCAGTTCGCTGGTAGTGGCATCGGGGCTGGGCGGAACCTCGGCGGCACTGCGTTCAGCGGCGATCAGCTGCGCGGTGCGGACGGCCGTGCCAGAGGGCGCATCCACCTTGTCCGGGTGATGCAGTTCGATGATCTCCACGGATTCGAAGTACTTTGAGGCCTTCGCAGCGAACGCCGAGGCGAGGACTGAGCCCACGGCAAAGTTGGGGGCGATGAGCACACCGGTTTCCGGGTGTTCGGCCAGCAGCGCCTCCAGCGCGGAGAGGCGGCCGGCGTCCCAGCCCGTGGTGCCCACAACGGCATGGATCCCGTGTTCAACGGCGAACCGGACGTTTGCCTCGGTGCTTTCCGGCACTGTCAGGTCCACCAGGTACTGCGCTCCGGCGGCGGTGACCTGGTCCAGGGAATCGCCCCGTCCCAATGCTGCGACGAGCTTCATGTCGGGTGCGGCTTCAACGGCTTTCACGGCTTCGGCGCCCATGCGTCCGTTGGCGCCGAGCACGGCCACCAGCTTGGGATCGGAGTGTTGTTGGGTCATGCCTTAACCCTACCGGCGGGCCTGCCGGGGCAAGGAACCGGAGGGTGTGCGTTACCTCGCAGGACGCACATGGAAACTCACGGCGTGCCGTGAGTTTCCATGTGCGGACCCAGCGGAGGTGGGTTCAGGCGCCGGCGCCGACCCACTCCACCGTTCCGTCCGAGAAGAACTGTTCCTTCCAGATGGGCACCTGTTCCTTGATCCGGTCCACCAGCTCCGAGCACACGGCGAAGGCCTGGCCTCGGTGGGCTGCAGAGACTGCACAGACCAGTGCGGGGTCGCCGATTTCGAGCATGCCGATCCGGTGGGCGGCCCAGATGCGGACGGGTTGTGCCGCCGGGTCTCCGGTGCCTGCGTCCCCGGCTGTGCCGGACGCCGCGTCTTGCTCGGCCACAAGGCGCGCGACGACGTCGGACATTACCTGATGTGCCGTGGGGTGCGCACTGTAGCTAAGGCGGTTGACCTGCTTCCCGCCGTCGTGGTTGCGCACGACGCCGCTGAAGCTCACCACGGCGCCCGCGGTATCGCTCTCCACGGCGGCGATCGCTTGATCTACGGAGATTGGTTCCGCGCTTAGGACGGCGGAAACCACCTCGAATGCTTCAGTGCCCATGTCCGCCTTCCAGTTGGTCGCAGAGGTGTCCGATCACCGGGTCCAGGACGGCCAGTCCGTCCATGACCCCTTTTGGTGAGCCGGGGAGATTAACAATAAACGTACTCTTGGCCGCACCGGCATACCCGCGGCTCAGGGCTGCCAGCGGCGTCTTCGCGGCGCCGGCACGCCTGATCGCTTCCATGATGCCGGGGATCTCGCGGTCCAGCAGGGGAAGCGTGACTTCGGGGGTGCGGTCGTCCGGGCTCAGGCCGGTCCCGCCGCTGGTGATGACGACGGCGGGACGTTGGGTCAGGAGGGCGCGGATGGCGGCGCCCACAGGCTCCCCGTCGGGGACCACCATGGCGGGGTACACGTCAAAGCCGTGTTCAATCAGCCAGTCGGAAATCACGGGCCCGGTTTCGTCGTCGTAGATCCCGGCGGCCGCCCGGGTGGAGGCGATGACCACCCCGGCTTTCCGGCCCTGGACCTCGCCGTGCCGGTGCGGTTCGGGAGCACTGTGCGTGGCATGGATGGTCACAGGGCCCAGTCTCCACTCTTGCCGCCGCTCTTGGCCAGCACCTTGATGTCGGTGAGAACGGCGTGCTTGTCCACCGCCTTGATCATGTCGTACAGGCTCAGGGCGGCCACCGATGCTGCGGTGAGCGCCTCCATCTCCACGCCGGTGACTCCGCGCGTCTTCACGGTGGCCACGATGATGACGGACTCCGCGGCCAGCTCAAAATCCACCGTGACCTTGGACAAAGGCAGCGGATGGCACAGCGGAACCAGTTCGGGAGTCTTTTTCGCGGCCATGATCCCGGCAACCCTCGCGACGGCCAGGGCATCACCCTTGGGAAGCCCGCCGGAGCCGAGGAGGCCCATCACCTCCGCTGTGGTGTTGACGGTTGCGGTGGCCGTTGCCTCGCGGGTGGTCTCTGCTTTGGTGGAGACGTCCACCATCTGGGCGCTGCCGTCCTGGCGAAGATGTGTCAGGGCGCCGGGGGTTTGTTCTGAATTCACAGCATCCATACTTCCACCTCATCCCCGGCAGCGAGGGCGGCTACGCCCTCGGGAACATGCACCAGCACATTCGATCCGGCCAGGGCGTGCATCAAGTGCGAACTTTCGCCGCCCTCAAGCTGCACCGTACCGTCGGGCCGGAGCCTGCCGCGCCGCACCTGGTGCTTGTGTTCAGGCGACGTCAGCGGGTGGCCCAGGCGGGCCCGGACCGGCATCCGGGCGGCCGGTGCACCGAGCAACTGCGAGAGGGCTGGGCGGAGGAACATTTCGAAGGAGACCAGGCAGCTCACGGGATTGCCGGGAAAACCGAGGAACGGAGTGCCCTCAAAGGTGCCGATTCCCTGCGGGCCGCCGGGCTGCATTGCCACGTGCAGGAATTCCACCGGCTGGTCCGCCATCGCCTGCCGGACCACCTCATAGGCGCCCTTGCTCACTCCGCCGGTGGTGACGATCAGGTCCGCCCTGGCCCCCTGGTTCCGCAGCAGGGTGTGCAGTTCTTCGGGATTGTCGGTGGAGATACCTGCGCGCAGGACCCGCAGCCCCGCCTGGGTCATGGCGGCTTCCAGGAGCGTGCCGTTGGAGTCGTAGATCTTGCCGGCCGGAAGGTCCCGGCCCGGCTCCACTACCTCGTCCCCGGTGGTGACCAGCAGGACGGTGGGCGACTGGTAAACGGTGACCTCGGGGACGCCGAGGGCGGCCAGCAGCCCCAGCTGGGCAGGGCCGAGGAAGGTGCGGGCGGCCAGGGCCTGCTGCCCCGCCGCAATATCGCTTCCAACCTCGCGTACATAAGTGCCAGGGGCGGCGGCAGGCAGCTTTACCCACCCCGCGCCGCCCGGCGGAAGGAAATGGTCCGGGCTGGCCCGTTCAATAGGTACGACGGCGTCGGCACCTTCCGGGATCATCGCGCCTGTCATGATGGGCGCCGCGGTTCCGGCTTCCAGGGTTGCGGCGCCGGCGCCCGCCGGAACGGGAGCCGCGACGCCAAGTTCCCTACCGCCGTCGGGCACGTCGCTGGAGCGGATGGCGTATCCGTCCATCTGCGAGTTGGCGAAGGGCGGGAGGCTGATTGGCGCCGTGAGGTCCTCCACGAGGCCGCGCCCGAGGGCCTTGGACAGCGGGAGGAGTTCAGTCCGGGCGGAGTCCCGTAAGGGGCGAAGGAGTTCCGTGACGGCTGCCAGGTGGCTGTCGGTGGACCTTGCCCGGCCCTTCTGTGGGCCGTGCGGGTACGTGCTGGTCATGGATGTGCCTTCGGTTGCGGCCGTCAGGGTTTCACGTCCACTCTAACCGTGTGGAAACCGGTAGCCCCGTCGGGCGCCACCGGCCGCTGCTCCTCGTCCTGGCTTGCGCCGCGAAGATCCGTGGCACGCACCTGCACCTCGTACTGCCCCGGAACCAGGTCCACCTCCAGCGTCCACTGGTACCAGGTGTCCACGGAGATGCCTGGTGCGAGCCTGGCTTCCCGCCACGGGCCGCGGTTGACGCGGAGTTCCACTTTCCCAATGCCGATGTGCTGCGCCCAGGCGACGCCGCCGAAAGTGACGGTGCCAGCCGGCACGGACCGGCCCCCGCGGGGCACGTCGATCCTGGACGAGGTCTTGATGGGGCCCCGCTCGGACCAGCCGCGCGGGGTCCAGTAGGCGGCGTCGTCGGCAAACCTGGTGACTTTGAGTTCGGTGACCCACTTGGTGGCCGAGACGTATCCGTAGAGCCCTGGCACCACCAGCCGGACAGGAAAGCCGTGCTCAAGTGGCAGGGGCTCGCCGTTCATGCCGACGGCGAGCAGCGCGTCACGGCTGTCCGTCAGGACCTCCAGCGGGGTGCCGGCGGTCCAGCCGTCGGCACTGCGGGAAAGCACCATATCCGCTCCGGGGCGGGGTCCGGCTTGGGCGAGAAGCTCCCGGACGGGCCAGCCCAGCCAGCGGGCGTTGCCGATCAGATCACCGCCCACCGGGTTGGAGACGCAGGCGATGGTCACATGACGCTCGATGAGGGGCTTGGCCAGGAGCGACGCGAAGTCCAGCTCCACTTCTCGTTCAACCATCCCGGTGACTCTCATAACCCAGGTGTCCGGATTGACTGCGGGCACGGACAACGCCGTATCGATGCGGTAGAAGTCCCGGTTGGGAGTGACCAGGGGCTGCATCCCCTCCACTCCGGCTTCAGCGCCGGCAGGTATGGGCGGGGCGGCCGATGCTGCTGCCGGCAGCCTCAGCCGCTCCCGGGCGTCATGCACTCCTGCCGTGGCGCCGCGCCAGGCTACAGCAAGGACTCCGCCCGCCGCGGTGGCAAGCGCACCACCTCCAAGGTTCCGCAGGAACCGGCGCCGCGCGGTGCCTTCCGTTCCTGCCAAGGCTGCCGCGTCAAGCCTGCGGACCAGGAACCGCAGCAGTACGGCCGCCAGGACGGCAGTCGCTGCCGGCAAGGCAAGTGCTGCGGGCGTCAGTTGCGCCCTCGTCAAAACCGCGGCCACTCCCACCAGCCCAAAGACACCCACCACCGCCACGCTGGCGAAGCGCCGCCTGGCCTCGAGGTTCCCCGCCACCGCAGCGAGGGCCGCGATAACCAGGCCCATGCCAGCCAGAAGGGCGGCCTTGTCCGCTGTGCCGAACAACGCCACCGCCCAGTCCTTGACACCCGGCGGGACAGCGTCGATGACGGCGCCGCCTACAGCCGTCATCGGCGACAGGGAAGGGCTCAGGATGCCCGCCAGGAGTTCCCCTAGCACCACTGCGGCACCGACGGCAACCACGCCGGCGGCGGACGCAAAGCGGCGGCGCTGGCGTTCCGTGAACTGTTGCTCCACGTTGGCAGCCACGGGCCCTTCAAGGCCCGTGCCGCCGTCGTGCGCTGCCTGCTGCTGCCGGGAACTGTCCACATGTCCAGCATAGGTTTGCGGGTGGCCGCAAGCGCCGGTGTGTTTCGGAATGGTCCTGCTGGGCGCGGACACGAATGTGATCTACAGCCCATCGTGGCGTAGCCTGATTTCATGAGTGTCCAGCTAGGCATGCCGCAGCCGCGGGAGGATGCCGGACTGTCCGTGCCGGCAGCCCGTCCTGCCGGCGCGGGCGCCGGACTTGTGGACCGCTACGGGCGCCGTGCCACTGACATGCGGTTATCCCTGACGGACAAGTGCAACCTCCGCTGCACGTACTGCATGCCTGCAGAGGGCCTCGAATGGCTCGCGAAGCAGGCGGTCATGTCCGCCGCCGAAATTGTCCGCATTGTCCGGGTCGGCGTTGAGCAGTTGGGAGTCCGCGAACTGCGGCTGACCGGTGGTGAGCCGCTGGTGCGGCACGACCTGGTGGACATCATTGCGGAACTGCGGCGGAACCATCCTGACCTGCCGATCTCCATGACCACCAACGCAGTGGGGCTTGCCAGGAAGGCCGCGCCGCTCAAGGCCGCCGGACTGACGCGCATCAACGTGTCCCTGGACTCGCTGCACGAGGAAACATTCACCAAGCTGACCCGCCGCCCGTTCCTGGACCAGGTCCTGGCCGGGGTGGATGCGGCGTGGGCGGCCGGGCTTGGTCCGGTCAAGCTCAACGCGGTCCTTATGCGCGGCATCAATGACGCCGAAGCGCCGTCGCTGCTCGCCTGGGCGCTGGATCGGGGTTACGAGCTGCGGTTCATCGAGCAGATGCCGCTAGACGCCGACCATGGCTGGACCCGCCGCAACATGATCACCGCGGCCGAGATCCGCGGGCTGCTGTCTTCCGACTTTGTCCTCACCCCCGATCCGCGAGCCCGAGACGGTGCTCCCGCGGAACGCTTTGAAGTACGACGGCGGGCGGCGGGGTCTGCTGCTCCTACGGATGGCCCCGTGCTGGGAACAGTCGGCATCATTGCTTCGGTCACGGAGCCCTTCTGCTCGGACTGCCGCAGGACCCGCATCACAGCCGAGGGCAAGATCATGAGCTGCCTGTTTTCGCGGGAGGAATTCGACCTCCTGGGCCTCCTGCGGTCCGGCGCCAGCGATGACGACCTCGCCCGCCGGTGGCAGGACGCCATGTGGCTCAAGCCAAAGGCCCACGGCATGGACCACGTGGGACTCGACGCTCCGGACTTCGTCCAGCCGGACCGCAGCATGAGCGCCATCGGGGGCTAGCAGTTTATGAACGTACGTTACTTCGCTGCCGCACGTGCAGCCGCAGGCCTCGAGGAAGAGAAGTTCGACCTGCCTGAGGGCACTACGGTGGCCGGGCTGCTGGAGGCTATACAGTCCGTGGAGCGGCCGGAACCTCCAGCCGGTACCCCTTCGCTCCCCCGTATCCTCTCCCGGAGCAGCTTCCTGCTCAATGAGGTGGCGGTGCGCGACCAGTCAACCGTTGTGAGGCCGGAAGATGTGATTGACGTGCTGCCTCCGTTCGCCGGCGGATAAAGCCCGCAACGCGCCTTAGTTCCGCACCGCGCCTTATTTCCGTAGCTGCTCCGTAGCCGCCTGTGGACTATCCGCCCGCTGGTCCTGCCGCGGATCAGGCCGCTGAAGCGATGCGGGCCAGAATGTCAGTGCCTCCGGCGATGATTCTCCTATGGGAAACGGCGCAGCCACAAACGGCGCGATCACAGCAGCACCGATGGAAGGTGTTTTTGCCACCATGGCTGCCATCAACGCGCTGTTCCTCCTTGACGCCCGTCTGCAAGATCCCGAGAACTCCGGCACGGGCACGGATGTGCTCCAACGTGCCTACGAGATCCGGCTGGACCGCCTGGCTTTGATAGCAAAGCTCGAGGCGCAGGTCGCCGCCCTCAAGGCCCGCGACGCCGCCCAGTCCCTCGACCTGCAGCAGGCCCTGACCCCACCCGACGCCTCCACCCACGACCGCACCTACACGGAAATATCAGCGGTGGAAGAGCTCGCCGGGATCCTGACCATCAGCGCCGGGGCCGCAGGGGCGTTCCTCACCCAGGCCCGGCGGGTCTGCTCCCTCCCCTCCGTCTACGGGAATCTGTCTTCGGGGGCGTTGTCCTGGCAGGGCGCCAAGATCATCGCTGACGAAACAGAGGCCCTGCACCATACCGCCGCCGTGGCCCTCGCGGACCACTTCCTGGACCCGGACGCACCGAACCCGGCCCGGGGCTGCCCCGCCACCGCCCTCGTACCGTCCCGGCTCCGGGCCAAGGTCCGCGCCTGGCGCGAACGCCACCACCCCGACTCCATCGAAAAACGCCACGCTAAATCCGTGGCCGACCGGCGGGTCGAGTTCCACCGGGACCGTGACGGCATGGCCTGGATCTCCGCCTACCTCCCCGCCGACTCCGCCACGGCGATCTGGAACAAAAACACCGCCATCGCCCGCGGCCTCCAAGGCCCCACCGAGACCCGGACCCTGCCCCAGATCAAGGCCGACGAGTTCGCCCGCCGCCTCCTCTCACACACCACCACTAGCAGCACAGCCAACGCAGACAGCGCAGCCAGCGGCGCGAACATAGCAGGCACCCTGGAGAGCGGTGCGAACACGGCAGTCAACCAGGGCAATGAACAACTTGCTGTCATCGGAGAACACATACCCGATGCCTTCATCGGGGTCGCCACACTCTCAGGCTCCGACGAACTGGCAGCGGACCTCAGCATTCCCGACAGCCTGGCTGCGCCCTCCCACCAGCCCAGCGGCACTGCCGGCAGCTACAGCAATATCGCGACCACCCCAATTGAGGGCGACTCCAGCCTCGGGAAAGTCCCGACACCCCGCGCCGACGTGCTGGTGACCGTCCCCGTGTTCGCCCTGATCGGCCAAACGGACGAACCAGCCAGCCTCGACGGATACGGCCCTATCCCCGCGTCCATGGCCCGCAAACTCCTCACCGACGGCGCTGACTCCTTCACCCGGGTCCTCGTCGACCCCCGCGACGGCGCACCCCTCGAGATAGGCCGCACCAGCTACCGGATCACCAAAGCAATGCGACAAGCCCTGACCCTGCGGGACGGCAAATGCACCTTCCCCGGCTGCAACAACAACTCCCTCGACAACGAAGCCGATCACCTCACCGCCTGGCAACACGGCGGAACAACCGGCATCAGCAACCTGGCACAACTCTGCCCAAAACACCACCGCCTGAAGCACAACAGCGGCTGGGCACCCGCGCAGGCAACAGAAAACCAACCACCCGGTTATACGTCACCCACCGGCCGACACTACCCAAGCGAACAACCAGATTGGGAACCACCTCAATGGCCCCCCGGGATGGACCTCCACGATATTCCTCCGGACTCCCTCACGTGGGACGACGCAGCTTGGGACAGCTACTACTCCACGCCCTCCATCCTGCTGGCGGATCCGGACAGGGACTGGGACTCGAGCGCAGAAGCCCTCAAACTCTTGGCCATGCAAGACCCAAACCCCAGCAACCACCTGACGCCATGCGCGTCTCCTAACCCGATATGACAACGGCGCTCCGCAGCCCCGGCAGCACGGGCATGTCATCCTCTGGTGAAAATCGACGTCATGAACGGGGTGTAAGCCGAGCCTGTGCCATCAGCGCCGGCATTTTCAGCGCTCCCTCCGCCGGGTTGCGTCTTGGAAGGCTCGCGTGACCTCAATTCCGTGACATGAGTCAGCACGTCGCCGTCGAGGCGCACGGAGTGGCGGGTCCAGCCGGCACTGCCGTGGCGCTCCACCCGGAGCACACCCCCGCGCCATGTGCAGCGGTCCGGAGCCGCCGGCACCGGTTCTGTCGTGTCCGCGTGGTACCAGAGAACATCAGGGTGGTCGGGGTCCACCGTGAACATTCCGTGGCCTTCGAAGTGCGTCCCGTCCGGCTCCCGGTGGCTATAGGTCTGCACAACGCCGAAGCCACTCGCCACCCGCCGGTAGGTAACGTCCGCCTCCACCGTACGTTCTGGCCCCCACGGGCCGGCAGCCAGGCGCGTGCTCCCCCGCCAGCGGCCGAGGAGCCCGCGCAGCGCAGGATGGTCGGCAGGATGGACACCGGTGGGACGGCCGCCGGCATGCGCCGCAGCAGCATCCCTGGCAACGGAACGGGTGTCGGCGGAATGGGCGTCGGCGGAATGGCCGCCGGCGGCGTTGATGTCGGCGGGGTTGATGCTGCCGGGGTCGTCTTGGCCGGTGTTGTCCGTGCCCGACAGGGGTTCGTCCACGCCCTTCACCCCTTACCGCAAGGCGTCAGCCCTCTGCCGAACGCCGGATGCGCTCATCCTATGCCCAGGCACGAATGTGGCGGCAGGGGTCAGAGTCCGAAGGTTTCCGTCTCCTCGAAGGGGCCGACGACGGTTACGGTCCGCGGTGCGGCGGCAAGTTCGGCTGCAAGGTCCTGAACCTGCTCGGCCGTGACGGCCTTGATCAGGCGAAGGGTTTCGTCGATGTCCTGGTATTCCCCGGAAACCAGTTCGGCGCGGCCCAGCCGGGACATCCGTGAACCGGTGTCCTCGAGGGCCAGGACGATGCCACCGCCAAGCTGTCCTACCGCCTTGCGGAGCTCCTCGTCGGAGATCCCGTGCTCGGCGAGCTTGTCCAGCTCAACAGCCAGCAGGTCCAGCACCTGCCGGACTTTGGACGGGGTGCACCCTGCGTACATACCGAAATAGCCGGCATCCGCGTAAGAGGAAGCGAAGGAGTAGGTGGAGTACACCAGGCCCCGCTTTTCACGGATCTCCTGGAAAAGCCGGGAGGACATGCCCCCGCCCAGGACAGCGTTCAGGACGCTCATGACGTAGCGTCGCTCGTCAGTGGCAACAATGGTGGGACAGCCCATGATGATGTTGGCCTGCTCGACGGCGCGCTTGACCACATGCAGCCCGGCGGTACCCGTGATGAGCGAGGGCTCGGTGGAACGCCGCTTAACCGGCGAAGCGCTGGCCTCGAGCGACCAGCCGGCTGATTCCAGTGCGGTGATGACGAGGTCGCACACCACGTCATGCTCCAAGCCGCCGGCAGCCGTAATCACCAGTTCGTCCGGCCGGTAGTAGCGGCGATAGTGCTCCCACACGGAGTCGCGGGCCACAGCCTTGATCGCGGCAGGCGTTCCGCCGATGGGACGGCCCAGGGGGTGGCTGCCGAGCACGGCGGATACGAAGTGCTCATGCGCGACGTCCGTTGGATCATCGCTGTCCATGGCGATCTCTTCGAGGATGACGTCCCGTTCCTGCTCCATCTCAGCGGGGTCGATGACCGCACCGGTGATCATGTCCGCAATCACGTCGATGGCCATCGGCAGGTCGGTATCGAGCACCCGGGCGAAGTAGCAGGTGCTTTCCTTGGCGGTCGCGGCGTTTGATTCCCCGCCCACCTCATCGAACGCTGACGCGATCTCCAGGGCCGTGCGGCGCTTGGTGCCCTTGAACAGCAGGTGCTCAAGGAAGTGCGTGGACCCGTGCTGGCCGGGGGCCTCGTCGCGGGAGCCAACGCCCACCCAAAAGCCGATGGTGGCTGACCGCTGCCCCGGCATGGCCTCCGTCAGCACCCGCACTCCCCCGGGCAGCACGGAACGCCGGACTTCGGAGCCGCCGTCGGAACCGTGGACCAGGGTGTCGCCGCGGTGGTTCTGCTCAAGAGGCAGGGGTACAACAGTCATTGAGGCCTTTCAGGACGGGCAGCCGGATCTGGCTGCCATCGTAACAGCGGCGGGGCCGGTGGATCATCCACCGGCCCCGCCGATTCATTGCTTCTGCCGGAGACCGGAGCTGTTAGACCTCGGCGCCTTCAGCAGGTTCCGTGGTGTGGGCGCGCTCGGTCTCAGCCGCACCTTCCTCCTCGGCCACCACAGGGGCGAGCGAGAGCTTTCCGCGGTCGTCGATCTTGGTGATTTCCACCTGGACCTTCTGGCCGACGGAAACCACGTCATCCACGTTGTCCACGCGCTTGCCGTTGGCCAGCTTGCGCAGCTCGGAGATGTGCAGGAGGCCGTCCTTGCCCGGGGTCAGCGACACGAACGCACCGAAGGTGGTGGTCTTGACGACCGTGCCCAGGTAACGCTCGCCGATCTCGGGGACCTGCGGGTTGGCAATGGCGTTGATGGCGGAACGTGCTGCCTCGGCAGACGGACCGTCGGTGGCGCCAATGTAGACCGTGCCGTCGTCCTCGATGGAGATGTCGGCGCCGGTGTCTTCCTGGATCTGGTTGATCATCTTGCCCTTGGGGCCAATGACCTCACCGATCTTGTCCACGGGGATCTTCACGGCGATGACGCGCGGTGCGAACTCGGAAAGCTCATCCGGGGTGTCGATCGCCGAGTTGATGACCTCCAGGATGTGCAGGCGTGCTTCGCGGGCCTGCTTAAGGGCTGCTGCCAGCACCGATGCGGGAATGCCGTCGAGCTTGGTGTCCAGCTGGATGGCTGTGACGAACTCGGAGGTACCGGCAACCTTGAAGTCCATGTCACCGAAGGCATCTTCGGCGCCGAGGATGTCAGTCAGGGCTGCGTAGCGGGTCTGGCCGTCCACCTGGTCGGAAACCAGGCCCATGGCGATGCCGGCGACGGCGGCCTTCAGGGGCACACCGGCGTTCAGCATGGACAGGGTGGAGGCGCAGACGGAACCCATCGACGTCGAACCGTTGGACCCGAGGGCCTCGGATACCTGGCGGATGGCGTACGGGAACTCCTCGCGGGACGGCAGGACCGGCACGAGGGCGCGTTCTGCCAGGGCGCCGTGGCCGATTTCGCGGCGCTTGGGCGAGCCCACGCGGCCGGTTTCACCGGTGGAGTACGGCGGGAAGTTGTAGTTGTGCATGTAGCGCTTGGTCTTCACCGGCGACAGCGAGTCGATCTGCTGCTCCATCTTGAGCATGTTCAGCGTGGTGACACCCATGATCTGGGTCTCGCCGCGCTCGAAGATCGCCGAACCGTGGACGCGGGGCAGGACCTCGACCTCAGCCGTGAGCTGGCGGATGTCGGTCAGGCCGCGGCCGTCGATGCGGATCTGGTCCTTGAGGATGCGCTGGCGCACAACGTGCTTGGTGACCGAGCGGAATGCTGCGGACAGTTCCTTCTCGCGGCCTTCGAACTGGCCGGCCAGGTTGGCCAGGACTTCGTCCTTGAGGGCGTCAGCTGCGTTCTCGCGCTCCTGCTTGTCCGCAATCTGGAAGACAGCGGTCAGCTTCTCGATGGCTGCGGACTCCACGGCGGCGTAGACGTCGTCCTCGTAATCGAGGAAGACAGGGAACTCGACTGTCGGCTTGGCAGCGCGGGCGGCGAGGTCGGCCTGGGCGTCGCAGAGAGCCTTGATGAACGGCTTGGCAGCCTCGAGGCCCTCGGAAACAACCTCTTCGGTGGGGGCGGTGGCGCCCTGTTCCTTGATGAGGGCCCAGGAGTTGTCCGTGGCTTCGGCTTCGACCATCATGATGGCGACGTCGTCACCGGCAACGCGGCCGGCAACAACCATGTTGAACACGGAGTTTTCCAGCTGCGAGTGCTTCGGGAAGGCAACCCACTGGGAGCCGTTTTCGTCGGCAACCAGGGCAACGCGGACGCCGCCGATGGGCCCGGAGAAGGGCAGGCCGGACAGCTGCGTGGACATCGAGGAGGCGTTGATGGCCACCACGTCGTACAGCTCGTCGGGGTTGATCGCCAGGACGGTGACCACGATCTGGACCTCGTTGCGCAGGCCCTTGATGAAGGCGGGGCGCAGCGGGCGGTCCATCAGGCGGCAGGCCAGGATGGCTTCGGTGGACGGGCGTCCTTCACGGCGGAAGAACGAGCCCGGGATGCGTCCGGCGGCGTACATGCGCTCTTCGACGTCAACCGTCAGCGGGAAGAAGTCAAAGCCTTCGCGCGGGTGCTTGCCGGCCGTGGTGGCGGACAGCAGCGCGGTGTCTTCGTCGATGTACACCATGGCGGCACCGGCAGCCTGCTTGGCGAGGCGGCCGGTTTCGAACCGGACCACGCGCTTGCCGAAGCGGCCGTTGTCGATGATTGCTTCTGAGAACTGGATTTCGGGACCCTCCAAGAGAGTCACCTCCGTTTCTGTTTTACGGAAGTCCAGCCGCATCAACCTGGCCAGCATCTGTCTACTGGCCCTGCACCCGGTCATCGATCGAGACCCACGGGCCGGGACTTCAGTCGCTGAAGCCTTCCCGGGGATCACTACCGAGGACCGCGAATGCGTGATGCGGTTGATCCTCCTGTTTAGTTTTGATTGAAGAAGGCGGCCCGTTCCGTGCTGGAAAGGGCCGCCCCCGAAGTCTGACTAGCGGCGCAGGCCGAGGCGCTCGATGAGCGAACGGTAGCGGGCGATGTCGGTCTTCTTGAGGTAGCTCAGCATGCGCTTGCGGCGACCCACCATGGCCAGCAGGCCGCGCTGGGTGTGGAAGTCGTGCTTGTGCTCCTTCATGTGCTCAGTCAGATCCTTGATCCGCTGGGTCAGGACAGCAACCTGGACCTCCGGTGAACCGGTGTCGCCTTCTACGGTTGCGTACTCCTTGATGATGGACTGCTTTACAGCGGCGTCAAGTGCCACAATAACTCCTATGAAATGTGCCGTGAGGGCCCGGTCAGAAAATCACTGCCGGGTCTGCCGCCGGTGCCTGGCCCGGAAAACCGGGAGGGTCCGAACACGACAGGAACCAGCCGCCACGGACTGCAGCCGGATCCATCGTCAAGTTTACCGGCCCGGGCCTAACCTGTCGAAACAGTCGGTGTCAGTCCCGCAACCGGTCCCGGATGGCCGCCATTCCCTGCAGCACCTCCCGGAAGCTGGTGCTCAGGGGTGAGAGTCCTACCCGGATGCCGCGGGGCGAGCGGAAGTCGGGGATCACGTCGTCATCCCACAGCGACGCCACGGTGGCCTTGGTGAACCTGGGGTGGTCCACGGTGATGTGGCTTCCCCGCTCCCCCGGACTGCGCGGTGTTGCCAGTTCGGCGCCCAGCGGGGCCAGCCAGGCGTCGAAGATTTCGACGGCGAACGCCGTCAGCTTCTCCGACTTCGCCCGAATGGCAGCCATGGACGCTTCCTCGATCAGGTCGAGGGTTCCCCGCATGGCGAGCATTCCGAAGATGGCGGGGGTGCCGCTCAGGAATCCCCGGATGCCTGCCGCCGGCTCATACCCCATGGCCATCTCGAAGGCGTTCTTCCGGCCCATCCAACCCCAGATGGGCTGGTTCAGCGAGGCCAGGTGCCGCTGGTTGACGTAGGCGAACGCGGGAGAACCCGGACCGCCGTTCAGGTATTTGTACGTGCAGCCCGCTGCGAAGTCCACGCCCGCACCGTCGAGGTCAATCTCCACTGACCCCGCGGAATGGCAAAGATCCCACACCACCAAGGCGCCGGCGTCGTGCACTGCCTTGGTGATGGCGGGCAGGTCTGCCAAGTGTCCCGAGCGGTAGGCGATCTGGCTGAGAAGGACGACGGCGGTGCGGGGGCCGGTCGCTTCGCGCACCTGGTCGGCGGTCACCCCGGCGGCGGGGTCGGCTTTGATCCAGCGGAGCGTCAGGCCCTCCTCCAAAGCGATGCCTTCCACCAGGTAACGGTCCGTGGGGAAGTTCTCAGTGTCCAGGACCAGCTCGTTCCGGTCCGGGTCAGCCACCGCGGCCAGTGCAGCCCGGATCAGTTTGTAGAGGACCACCGTGGTGGAGTCCGCGATAATCGTCTGCCCGGGCGCAGCACCCAGCACGGCACGGCCCAGCTGGTCGCCGATGGCCTGCGGCAGGTCCAGCCATTCCTCATCCCACCCGCGGATCAGGCGCCCGCCCCAGCCCTCGCGGATGAACGCCGCGATGTCATCGGCCGTCCGCTTCAGCGGGCGGCCCAGGGAGTTGCCGTCCAGGTAGGACAGCGGGGTGTCGGTGCCGATGAAGTGGCCCCGGTAGCGTCCCAGTGGGTCCTGGCGGTCAAGCTCTTCGGCGCGCTGCTGCAGCGCCACGCCTTCTTCTTCCACCAGGGGCTGCTGCTGTGTGGTCATTGGCCGATCTCCGTCCTGACTGCGAATAACTCCGGGAAGAAAGTGAGTTCGAGGGCCTTTTGCAGGAAGGCGGCGCCGCTGGACCCACCCGTTCCGGTCTTCATGCCGATGGTCCGCTGCACCGTCCGCAGGTGGCGGAACCGCCACAGCTGGAAATTGTCCTCCAGGTCAACAAGCTCCTCGCAGGCCTCGTACGCGCTCCAGTTCTCTGCCGCGTGTTCGTAAATGTGCTTGAACAGCGGTACCAGTTCGGGGGTGAACTCGTGGGCGCGGCTGACATCCCGGTCCAGGACCGAGGCAGGGACGTCGAAGCCGTGCCTGGAAAGGTAGGCGAGGAATTCGTCGTAGATGCTGGGCGCTGCGAGGAGTTCGGACAGCATGGCAGTGGCCTCAGGATCGGATTCGAACACCGGAAGCATCTTGCGGTTCTTGTTGCCCAGGACGAATTCCACGGCACGGTACTGGGCGGACTGGAAGCCGGAGGAGTTGCCCAGGAAGCCGCGGAACTGGGAGTACTCGGTAGGGGTCAGGGTAGCCAGCACGGACCACTGTTCGGTGAGGGTCTTCTGGATGTGTTTGACCCGGGCAATGCCCTTCAGTGCCGAACCCAGGTCATCGTCACGGAGCCAGGCGGCGGCGCTCCGAAGCTCATGCAGCACCAGCTTCAGCCACAGCTCCGTGGTCTGGTGCTGGATGATGAACAGCAGTTCGTCGTGGTGTTCGGGCTTGCTGACCGGCTGCTGGGCACTCAGCAGGATGGGCAGCTGAAGGTAGGAGGCGTAGCTCATCCGGGAACTGAAGTCACGGACAATGCCTTTATCCAGCTTGCGGGTGTTCTTTTCGACGGACACGTACTGCCTTTCCATGCGGACCCCGGCAGCTTCCCGCCGGGACGGATGCAGCGGACCGGATGCGGCGCCCCGGTCTGGTCAACGTCTGGTCAGCGTTTGACCAGGAGGTCGTGGGCCTGGAGCACGTCCAGCTTCATCTGGTCCACCAGTGCTTCAGGCCCACGATAGGCCACCATCCCCCGAAGGCGCGCCACGAATTCCACAACTACTGTCTGGCCGTACAGATCGAAGTCCTCAACGGCCTCCTTGGGCCTGTCGATGACGTGGGCCTCCACCTGGCGGCTGACGCCGTCGAACGTGGGATTGGAGCCCACCGAGATGGCGGCTGGCCAGCGCTTGCCGGCCTGGTCCACAAGCCAGCCCGCGTAGATGCCGTCGGCAGGAATGAGGCCGCTGGCGTTGGAGGCGAGGTTGGCGGTGGGGAAACCCAGGGCCCGGCCGCGGGCGGCGCCATGCACCACTTCGCCGCGCATCCGGTGCCACCGGCCCAGCACGGCAGCCGCCGTGGCGACGTCGCCTTCCTGCAGCGCTTCGCGGACCCACGTGGACGAGCAGCGGCGGTCCTTGCCGTCGTCGTCATGCAGGGGGTAACCCTCGGAGCCGAACTCGCTGATCACCTGGACCTCGAAGCCGAACTTTTCGCCCAGGGCCTTCATGGTGTCCAGGTCCCCGGAATTGCCGCGGCCGAAGCGGGCATCATGGCCGATCACGACGTGGCTGGCGTGCAGGCAGTCCACCAGGTACTGCTCCACGAATTCCTCCGCGGTGAGACTTGCGAGGTCCAGTGAGTACTTCATGACCAAAATCGCGTCCAGGCCCAGCTCCCCGAGTGCCTCCAGCTTGTCGTCCAGCCCCATGATCAACTCGGGGGCGGACTCGGGACGATGGACCAGGGCAGGGTGGGGATCGAAGGTGACCGCTACCGCTTTGGAGCGGGTGAGGCGCGCCGTCCGGATCAGCTGGGACAGCACCTGCTGGTGTCCCCTGTGCACGCCGTCGAAGTTCCCAATGGTGACGACAGATGGGCCGAAGTCCGCCGGGACCTCGGACGGATCGTTCCAGATGTAGACCATCACCCTCGCCTTAGACTGCCTGCAGCATCAACATTCCGCAGCCGGACCGGCCGCGGAACTCTTCAAGGTTACCCGTATTCACCGTGCCCCTTTTCCCGGGGGCCGGCGCCGGTACAGCCACACCAGGCCGAGGATCGGCAGCAGGAGCGGGATGAAGCCGTAGCCGCGGCCGAACAGGGACCACACGGTTTCATGGGGGAACGCCACGGCATCGAAGACGCTCAGCGCCCCCACCACCAGGACGCCCACAAGTTCCACCAGCACGGCGGCGACGGACACTTTGAACCAGGTGCTGCCGGCCTTCGCCAGGGAGACCGTGGCTATCACATAGACCAGGGCCGCGAAGGCGGACAGCAGGTAGGCAAGCGGGGCCTCGGAGAACTTGGTGAGGATCTGGTAGCCGGCGCGGGCAGAGGCCGAAATGGCAAAAACGGCGTAGACGGCGATAAGGAGCCGTCCCGGGCCCGTGTTGCGTGTATTGCGGGAGGTGCCGGCGGGTGCACTGCCGACGGCGGCTGATTGCTGGTCATTCACGTTGCGTGCTTCTTCCACTTCAGTACCAGATCTGGTTCATGCGGGCGGCCATCACCAGGGCCGTCACACCGACGGCGGCCAGGACGAAGTTGCTCCATCGCGTCCGTTCCAGGATGGACCAGTAGACGGCAGCCGGGGGCAGGAGCATGGCCGTGGCAAGGTAGCCCCAGAACTCCCACGCCTCGCCCGCGATGGGTTCCCCGGCGATGACCCGGACGATCGAACCCACAAGATAGACAACCAGGGCGAGTTCCACGGCGGCCACCGAGAGGATGGTGACGTCGTTGGGCGCCTTCTTCATAATGCCGGCCACCAGGCAGATGGCGGTGGACAGCAGGCCAACCGCCAGGATGATCCAGAAATACGCGTCCAACCTAGGCCTCCCCCGCTGCCGCCGCCGTGGGTGCGCCGTTGCCGGGTGCGAACACCAGGACCGGCTTGGCGTAACTGCCGGCGTCAGCAAGCAGTGCCACCAGGCTTCCGTCCGGGGCGAAAGCGGCGGCGGGATGGTCGGGCGTGGCGGCGGAGGGGCTCCCCGGTTCCGCTCCGGCGGCAATGCGGCGGCCGAACGAGATTTCCGTGGTTTCCTCGGGGGTGAGCTCCCGGTTGGGCATCAGCGCCCGCGCCGCCTGGGACATTTCCACGACGTTGAGCTCCTCGGCGAGCTGTTCGAGGGTGCGTGCCTGCTCAAGGGAGTACGGACCAACGTGGGTCCGCCGGAGCGCCGTGAGGTGCCCGCCGACGCCCAAAGCGTTGCCCAGGTCCCTGGCGAGGGCGCGGATGTAGGTACCTGAGGAGCACTCCACCGTTACGTCCACATCCACCACGCCGGCTTCGTCATCCCGGCGGATGCCGTGGACCTCGAAGCGGTGGATGGTGACGGGGCGGGCTGTGAGCTTGACGTCCTCACCGGACCGGACCCGCGCATAAGCACGTTCGCCATTGACCTTGATGGCGCTGACGCTGCTGGGCACCTGCTGGATGTCCCCCGTGAGCGCTGCGACGCCGTCGTGAATCGCCTGCTCGTCCACGGCGGCGGCGGAGGCCGTGGCAGT
Source organism: Arthrobacter sp. K410C (assembly GCF_059090105.1). Lineage (NCBI taxonomy): Bacteria > Bacillati > Actinomycetota > Actinomycetes > Micrococcales > Micrococcaceae > Arthrobacter > Arthrobacter sp. K410C. The sequence continues at coordinate 312,203 of NZ_JBNHFJ010000002.1, read as the reverse complement.
CACTTCACCCTCGGCGTCGTCCGTCACTGTGGACTGCCCAAGGCGGATGGTGGCCGTGTAGGTCTTGGAGGTGCCCACGATGTAGGTGAGCAGCCGCGTGGCCTTGTTGATGCCGACCACCAGGACGCCGGTGGCCATTGGATCAAGGGTTCCCGCGTGCCCCACTTTCCGGGTCCCTGCGAGGCGCCGCATCCGGCCAACCACATCATGGCTGGTCCATCCCTGCGGCTTGTCCACTATCACCAGTCCAGAAAGCACGCCTACCAGTATATCGGCGCAGGCTGGGGCGCCGGTGCAGGATGGCGGCAGCTAGGATGGCAGGCATGCCCGAGCTTGCCGCCCATGTCCGCGACGTGCCCGTCAACCAGATCCGTGAGATCACCGAGGCGGCGTGGCGCACCCCCGGCGCACTGGTCCTGAGCATCGGGGAGCCGGGCTTCCCGCTCCCCCGCCACGTGCTGGACGCCGGCATGGCGTGCCTGGACCGCGATGAAACGAACTACACCCCCAATGCAGGTATTCCTGACCTGCGCGAAGCCTTCGCCGCCAGGTTCCGGGAACAGCAGGGCGTGGATGTGGGAGCCGACCGGGTGTACGTCGTGGCGGGCGCTCAGCAGGGCCTGCACCTGGCCATGAGCCTGCTGCTCTCCCCCGGCGATGAAATCCTCATCCCCAACCCGGGCTACCCCACCTTCGCGATGACCGGCCGGCTCCTGAACGCCGTGCCCGTGGGGTACCCGCTGTACCCCGGGCATGGATTCCAGCCCCGGCCGGAGGATGTCGAAGCGCTCATTACGGACCGAACCCGGGTGCTGGTGCTGAACTCACCGTCCAACCCGCTCGGTGCCGTCCTGGGCGGGGACCTGACCCGCGAGCTCATGGACCTGGCCCGGCGGCATGATCTCTGGGTCATCTCGGACGAATGCTACGAGGCGTTCACCTACGACGTGCCCCACATCAGCCCGGCAAGGTTCGACGGCGGCACGCCCGGCGAAGCGCGGGTCTTCACCTCCCTGACCCTGTCCAAGACTTATGGGCTCACGGGCCTTCGGGTCGGGGCGCTGGTGTGTCCGCCGGAGTTGAAGCAGCAGATGGACAACGTGATGGAATCCATCGTCTCCTGCGTCGCGGCGCCGCCCCAGTACGCCGCACTCGCTGCCCTCACCGGCCCCCAGGACTATGTGCAGCACGCCCACCGGCACTACCGGGAGAACCGCGACGCCGCCTCCGCAGTCCTTGACGCCAAGGGCATCCCGTACCTCCAGGCCCAGGGCGCCTTCTACCTGTGGGCGGATATGTCGCACGCCAGTGGTGGCGACGTGCGGGCATGGGTGCGCCGGTTCCTGGCGGACGCCGGTGTTGCCCTGGCCCCGGGCACTGCTTTTGGGTCGATCGGCGAGGGCTGGGTCCGGATTGCCCTGTGCGGACGGAAGCAGGAACTGCTGGAGGGGCTATCGCGCCTGCCGGCGAGGCCCGGCCTGGAGTAACGGCCCCGGCCGCTAGCGTGCCGCGCCGCTGAGGGCTCCGTCAAGCCAGGAGCGGAGCACCTCTGCAGGCGCCGCGCCTGCCTGCCGGGCGGCAACCTTTCCGTCCACCAGCACCATCAGGGTGGGGATCGCCTGCACATCGAACCGCCGCGACAGGCCCGGGGCCTTGTCCACATCGACTTTGACCAGCTTGATCCGGCCTGGCCGTTCGCGGGCGAGCTTGTCCAGGACCGGACTCACCATGCGGCAGGGCCCGCACCAGTCCGCCCAGAAGTCCACCAGCACCGGCACGCGTGACCTCTCGGCCACGGCGGCGAAGTCAACATCTCCGGCGTTGACGATCCAGGGCAGCCCGGCCTTGCAGTTGCCGCAGCGCGGCATCCCGGCTGCCTGCGCCGGAATCCTGTTGGTCTTGCCGCAGGAGGGGCAGGCGATGAGTGCGGGTTCCATGCCTAGTACTCCCTCCTTCCGGCGAAGGCGTCCCAAGCCTGGAAGGGGGCGCCCGACGTCGGGATGTCACCGCGGGTGACCGGCATCAGCTCCGGGCGGGCGCCGCTGAAGTAGTCGTAGAACAAGGCGTCATCGAACCCGGCAGCTGCGGCGCCGTGACGGTCAGCGGCGAAGTATACGCGGCCGATCCGGGCCCAGAGGGCGGACGCAAGGCAGAGCGGGCAGGGCTCGCAGCTGGCGTACAGCACCGCGCCGTGGAGGTCGAAGTTGGCTGTCGCCGAGGCGGCGGCGCGGATGGCCACCACCTCCGCGTGGGCGGTTGGATCGTTGTCCCGGGTGACCCGGTTGACGCCTTCGTGCACCCGCCCGTCGGCAGTCACCACCACCGCACCGAACGGCCCGCCGCCCTCGGCAACGTTCCGGACGGCCAATTCCACGGCCTGCTCAAGGTACCGCGTGGACTCAAGGTGCTCAGGTGCCTGGGTCATAGCTCGATCCTAGCCACCGCATCCCGGTTAGGGGATGAAATAGGGGGCGTATTAGGGGGAAAGTCCCGACGACATCTGTTCACTGCAGGCATAGTCTGGCGCCCTGGGGCTTCAGCTGTACTGCCTCCCCGTGGGGCACCCTCATCCCGGCCCGTTATAGGGCGCCAACCCCGGAGTACGCAATGAAGAGAAAGCTCACCTTGATCGCCTCCCTGGCCCTGGCAGCTGTCATCGCCCCGGCCGCACCGTCTTCGGCCTCCGACTGGGGCCACCACGGCGAGCCCTACGAGGAAGTGGCCACCGGCCTGGTCTCTCCCCTGCACCTGGCCGTCGGGACAAGCAAGTCCCTGTACGTGACGCAGGACTTCGCTGGCACGCTCAGCCGGATCGACAGGGACGGCGACGTCGAGGACATCTACCAGGCCCCCGAAGGCTTTGGCGTGGCTGGCGTGGAAACCCGTGGAACCACAACGTTCTTCCTGGAAACGGCCGGCGCCGGAGGTCCTGCGGAGGGCCTGAAGGGCTACCTGAAAGCCATCAGGCCGCACGGCGAGGAGCGGCTTATAGCCGACCTGGCGGATTACGAGCGGAAGAATAATCCCGATGGCAACCAGCAGTACGGCTTCGGAAGTGACGTCAGCGATCAGTGCCTCAAGGATTGGCCCGAAGCTTTCCCGGCCCGCTACAAGGGCAAACTCGACTCGAACGCCTATGCCACCGCGGTGCGGGGCAACACTGCGTACGTGGCCGATGCCGGGGCCAACGCGATCCTTGAGGTGAACATTCATTCGGGCCAGGTCAGCACCTTGGCTGTCCTTCCGCCCAGGCCCGCAGTCGTACCGGCAGGCCTGGTACTCCCCGTGGACATGGCGGGCAATACCTTCAACGTTCCTGCTTGTGTTGCCGGGCGGACGTATGCCTTTGAGCCCGTCCCCACGGACGTGGAGTTCGGCCCCGACGGATGGCTGTACGTGACGTCCCTGCCGGGCGGTCCGGAAATTCCGGAGCTCGGCCACCGCGGCGCGGTCTTCAAGGTGAATCCCTGGACCGGCCAGACAAAACTCTGGGTCGAAAACATCCTCAGCCCCACGGGCCTGGCTGTGGCCAACACCGGCGACGTTTACGTGGCATCGCTCTTCGGCAACGAGATCCTGAAATTCCACGCCTGGAAAGGACACCGCACCCAGTTCCTGGCAGTGAACCAGCCGGCCGACGTCGAAATCCAGGGCCGGACGCTGTACGCCACAGTTGACGCGCTGCCACCGATGGGCGGGCCTGAAGCGGCAGGACCGCCACCGGCCACCGGGCGCGTCATCAAGGCTGACATCCGGTAGGCACCTGCAGGAGGCATGCACAAAGGTTTCTGGGAAGCAGAAGGCCCGGACTGCATTCGCGGTCCGGGCCTTCTGCTGGGGTTTTCGGGGCTACTTGTTGCCGTCTTCGTCGAACTGGTCGGCGTCGTTGAGGTCGAGGTCCTCTTCGTCGAAGTCGTCTTCGTCGATCTCCACGTCAGGGGACGCATCGCTCTTGTAGGGGTCGGCGTCGCCGGCGTGCTTGGCCTTGGCAGCCAGGGCGGCCACCTCGGCGTCACGCTTCTTCGCTTCCCGCAGCAGTTCCTCAAGGTTGGAGGCGTTGACCGGAATTTGGTCGGCCACGAATTCAAGCGTGGGAGTCAGCCGCGCAGTGATATTGCGGCCCACCTCCTGCCGCAGCACACCCTTGGCCTTCTCCAGCCCCTTGGCAGCATCAGACTGCAAAGCCTGGTCCCCAAAGACGGTGTAGTAAACGGTGGCATGCTGAAGATCATTGGTCACACGGGCATCGGTAACAGTAATTCCTTCAAGCCGCGGATCCTTAACCTTCCGGCTCAGGGCCTCAGCAACAACAACCTTAATCCGCTGCGCCATCTTGGCAGCACGTGCCGGATCAGCCATGAACAACTCCTATAAGAAGAAAATGTGGGGGCGCACACAAAAGCGCCAATCGATGTGGGGCCCGGGAGTGGCATCTAAGGAGATGGCCGAGGGCCCCGAGCCGAGCTTGCGAGGGTTGGGAAGGCCAGCTCCGCTGCCGAAGCTGGGCGGCAAAGGATCGTAGATCCTTTGCCGCCCAGCGTAGGGGCGGGGCCGCCGGAAAATTCCAGCGGCCCCACCGGTAAAGCGGCAGTTTAGACGCGCGGCTTCTCGCGCATCTCGAAGGTCTCGATGATGTCGCCTTCAACGATGTCGTTGTACGAGCCAAGGCCGATACCACACTCGAAGTCGGTGCGGACCTCGGTGGCGTCATCCTTGAAGCGCTTGAGCGTCTCAATGGTGAGGTTGTCACCGATGACCTTGCCGTCGCGGCTGATGCGTGCCTTGGTGTTACGGCGGATGATTCCGCTGCGGACGATCGAGCCTGCGATGTTTCCGAACTTGGAGGAGCGGAAGACTTCGCGGACCTCGGCGGTGCCCAGCTGGAATTCTTCGTATTCCGGCTTGAGCATGCCCTTGAGCGCCATCTCGATGTCATCGATTGCAGCGTAGATGACCGAGTAGAAGCGCATGTCCACGCCTTCGCGGTCTGCCAGTTCGGCAACCCGCTCGGCCGGCTTGACGTTGAAGCCGATGATGACGGCGGAGTCGACCGTTGCCAGGTTGACGTCGTTCTGCGTGATGGCACCCACGCCGCGGTGGATGACGCGCAGCTGTACGCCTTCGCCGACGTCGATCTTGAGCAGGGCGTCTTCGAGGGCTTCCACGGCACCGGACACGTCACCCTTGAGGATGAGGTTGAGGGTGTCGATCTTGCCGTCGGCCACTGCCTGGTCGAAGTCTTCCAGGCTGATGCGCTTGCGGCGCTTGGCGAGCTGGGCGTTGCGGTCCGCAGCCTCACGCTTCTCCGCGATCTGGCGGGCCGTACGCTCATCGGAGGTCACCAGGAAGCTGTCACCGGCGCGAGGCACGTTGGACAGGCCCAGGACCTGGACCGGACGGGACGGCAGCGCGACGTCGAGGGCTTCGCCGTCTTCGTCGAACATGGCGCGGACGCGGCCGTGGGCCGTGCCGGCCACGATCGTGTCGCCGACGGCCAGGGTACCGGACTGCACCAGGACGGTTGCCACCGCACCCCGGCCCTTGTCCAGGTTGGCTTCGATGGCAATACCGCGGGCGGCCTTGTCCGGGTTGGCCCGGAGGTCCAGCGCGGCGTCGGCGGTCAGCAGCACAGCGTCGATCAGTTCGTCGATGTTCAGGTTCTGGCGGGCCGAGACCTCAACGAACATGGTGTCGCCACCGTATTCTTCCGGAACCAGGCCGTACTCGGTCAGCTGGCCCTTGACCTTGTCAGGGTTGGCGCCTTCCTTGTCGATCTTGTTCACGGCCACGACGATCGGCACGTTGGCGGCCTGGGCGTGGTTGAGCGCTTCAACGGTCTGCGGCATAACGCCGTCGTCCGCTGCGACCACCAGGATGGCGATGTCGGTGACCTTCGCACCACGGGCACGCATGGCGGTGAACGCCTCGTGGCCGGGAGTGTCGATGAAGGTGATGTCGCGCAGGGTGCCCTCATGCTCATGGCTGATCTGGTAGGCACCGATGTGCTGGGTGATGCCGCCGTGCTCGCCGGCCACGACGTCCGAGTTGCGGATGGCATCCAGCAACCGGGTCTTACCGTGGTCAACGTGGCCCATGACGGTGACCACCGGAGCGCGCGGCTCGAGTTCGTCGTCGCCCTCGGCTTCGAGTTCGGCTTCCACATCGATGTCGAAGGTGGAGAGCAGCTCGCGCTCCTCGTCCTCCGGGGACACGACCTGCAGCTTGTAGCCCAGTTCCTCGCCCAGCAGCGCGAAGGTGTCCTCGTCCAGCGACTGGGTGGCGGTTGCCATTTCACCGAGGTGGAACAGCACGGTCACCAGTGCGGCGGGGTTTGCCTCGATCTTGTCGGCGAAGTCCGTGATAGAGGAGCCACGGCGCAGGCGGATAACGGTGTTGCCGTCGCCGCGGGGTACGCTCACGCCACCCAGCGACGGTGCGCTCATCTGCTCAAGTTCCTGGCGCTTTGCGCGCTTCGACTTGCGCTGCTTGCCACGGCCTGCGCCGCCCTTGCCGAAGGCACCCTGGGTGCCGCCGCGGCCGCGGCCGCCCTTGCCGAAGCCACCGCCGGCGGGAGCACCGCCGCCGGCACCGGGACCACCGGTTCCGGGAGCGCCACCCGGGCGTCCGGGACCACGGCCACCGCCACCGGGACGGCCTGCACCTGCGGGTGCGGGACGCTCAGTGCGGTTGGGCATCATGCCGGGAGTGGGACGCGGACCACCGGGGCGGGGTGCACCGGGACGGGGACCGCCGGCACCGGCTGCGGGACGGGGGCCACCGGCACCGGCCGCGGGACGCGGACCACCCGGACGGGGACCACCGGCACCGGCCGCGGGACGCGGACCACCGGGACGGTCACCGTCGGTGCGGCCGCCACCCGGGCGGGGCATGCCTTGGGACGTGGCAAACGGGTTGTTGCCCGGACGGGGAGCGCGGTCACCGTCGCCGCCACGGCCGCGGGGCATGCCCTGCGAGGTGGCGAACGGGTTGTTGCCGGGGCGGGGGCCGCCCGGCCGGGGCGCGTTCGAACCGGGAGTAGAGCCACCCGGGCGGGCGGCGGGGGTCTCAGCTTTGGGAGCCGGACGGGCACCGGGCTTTGCGCCGGTGGAGGGTGCTGCGGGCGCGGCGGGCGCAGCCGGAGCGCTGGCAGCAGGTGCCGACGGCGCGCTGGCAGCAGGTGCCGACGGCGCGCTGGCAGCAGGTGCCGACGGGGCAGCCGCCTGGGCAGGGGCTGCGGGTGCCGGAGCCTTGGGTGCCGGAGCCTTGGGAGCTGCCGGGCCCGGAGCCGGGGTTGACGGACGTGCTTCCGCGGCGGGAGCAGGTGCCTTGGGAGCAGCTGCGGGTGCTGCGCTCTTGGGGGCAGCATCGGGGAAGGCGTTGCGCAGCTTGCGCACGACGGGGGCCTCAATGGTGGATGAGGCGGAGCGAACGAATTCGCCCAGTTCCTGCAGTTTTGTCACTGCATCTTTGGAAGTAATACCGAGCTCTTTCGCGAGCTCGTGTACGCGGACCTTGGCCACATTTCTCCTGTCTCGGTCCGCACCGAGCCAGGCACGAACCGTCTACTTCTTACTGCGGGCCCCAGCCGCGGATGCTGCATAAGGGCCCATTGCAGAGCGCAACAAAGTTGTCATCGTTACGCACTCATCGCTGGGAACTCATCGGGTTTCCATCAGATTTCTGACCCGCTTTCAGGTTGGACGGTTGGTGTCGCAGCCGCCGTGGCGCCTGTGACGATCGGACCTGATGTGATCCGGCGTTCCACGGCTTCGGTTCCGGTTGCTCCCCGAAGGGCGCGTCCGAACGCTCGCCGCTTTACTGCCAGAGCCAGGCACGATTCGCTGGGATGCAGCCATGCACCCCGGCCAGCCATCCGGCGTCGTTCATCCACCAGGACAGCGGTTGATCCACTGCCTTCGGCGACGAGCCGGAGTAACTCAGACCGCGGCCCCTTCTTCCGGCAACCGATGCAGGTGCGTTCCGGTTGACTCCCGCTGGTACGTACTTCTGCCACGGCAATCGTCCTGACGTTCATCTCTGCAGGCCATGGACGCGCTCCTCCCCATCGGGAAAGGGCACGCGCAAGGCACACGGTTACCGGCCGTAAGGCGCGGTCCTATCTATTCTAGCCCCTCCGGGGCCTTCCGCCGGAACTGCCGGCCGGCTCCGGCGTGGCAGGATCCGGCCGGGCGGCGGGTCAGCTTTCCTTGGCCGTGGCGGCGTCGGAGACGATATCGATGCGCCAGCCGGTGAGCTTCGCGGCCAGGCGGGCGTTCTGGCCCTCCTTGCCGATGGCGAGGGACAGCTGGTAGTCGGGGACAACCACGCGTGCTGACCGGGTGGCCTCATCCGTGATGGTGACCGAATTCACACGCGAGGGCGAGAGGGCGCTGGCGATGAACGTGGCCGGGTTCTCGCTGAAGTCGACGATGTCGATCTTTTCATCGTTGAGTTCGTTCATGACGGCGCGGACCCGGGAACCCATTTCACCGATGCAGGCTCCCTTGGCGTTGATCCCGGGGACGTTCGCCTTCACCGCAATCTTGGTGCGGTGGCCCGCTTCGCGGGCGAGTGCCACGATCTCCACTGACCGGTCCGCGATCTCCGGAACTTCCAGTTCGAAGAGTTTGCGCACAAGCCCCGGGTGGGAGCGGGACAGCGTGACGGACGGGCCCTTGGAGCCGCGGTGGACGTCAATGACCAGGGCACGGAGCCGGTTGCCGTGGATGTACTTCTCCCCCGGAACCTGCTCGGGCGGCGGAAGCAGCGCTTCCACTGAACCCAGGTTGACCTGGATCATGTGCGGATTATTGCCCTGCTGGATGGTGCCTGAAACCAGTTCGCCCTCACGGCCCTTGAATTCGCCGAGCACGTTGTCGTCTTCAACGTCGCGCAGGCGCTGGAGGATGATCTGCCGGGCCGTGCTGGCGGCAATGCGCCCAAAACCCTCCGGCGTGTGCTCGAACTCGCCGATGGGCGCGCCGTCGTCGTCGATCTCCACAGCCCAAATGGTCACGTGGCCGCTCTTGCGGTCCAGCTCGGCCCGGGCCTTTTCGAAGGCGCCGGGAGACTTGTGGTAGGCCACCAGGAGCGCCTGCTCGATGGTGGGGATCAGGAGGTCCAGCGGGATTTCACGCTCACGCTCCAGAAGTCTCAGTGCGCTCATGTCAATATCCATCAGGCCTCCTCAGAAGGTCCATTGTGTTCAGGTTCCAGACCGCCCTCATTGAGGTGGCTGAATTCGATCTCGACTTTTCCGCTGCGGATCCTGTCGAAAGGAAGTTTGGTGGGGCCGCCCTGCTTGGGCTTCATGCCCTTCTTAACGGCGATCTCCGGGACGATTGTCACGCCGGCGTCGTCCACCGCCTGGATGCGGCCGGTGACGTTGTCACCCTGGATGACGTTCACCGTGACCATCCGGCCCCTGGCCCGGTGCCAGTGGCGGGGTTCGGTCAGGGGACGCCCCACACCTGGTGAGGAAACTTCCAGGTCGTAGGGGCGGCTGTCCATGCTGGGATCGTTGTCAAGGACATCGGACATGACCTTGGAAATGTCTGCGATGACATCGAGGCTTACGCCGCCCGTCTCCTCCTGCGGCAGGTCCACCACGACGTGGACCACCCGGTGGGACCCGGCAACGTTTATTTCCACGTCCTCGAGGTACAGCCTGTTGGCCAGGACAGAGGGTTCAAGGAGCGCCCTCAGCCGGGCAGCTTCCGGATTGTGTGCCGCTGCGGTCCCAGCCCTGCCAGTTCCGGTGTGGTCTGGTGAAGCCGTGGCTTCTGCATTGCTCACGATGCCGGCCGCCTCCCTATAGATGATGTGGTGTGTACTAGCGTAGCTATTTTACCGGCAGAACGGTGCACGGCGATCCCCCTCAGCCGTGGCACCATGGTCTGTTGTGAACGACGACAACCAGGAAAACCAACCACGGATGCGCTATTTCCGGTACGCCGTCATCACCCTCGCAGCACTCCTTGTCCTCAGCCTGGGATTCGCCCTGATTCCCGCGGATCCGCCCGAGCCGCCCGCTCCCCCGTTCACGGAGCAGGCCCGCGCGGCCGCCCTGGCGGACGTCCTTGAACTCCGCGCCTCAGGGCTCCAGCTTGCTGCCGGAACGGCCGACGGCGCTGCTGCCGCCAGCTTGGACCGGGTTGTGACCTTGCTGACCATTCAGGCCCGCGCGCTCCTGCTGCCGGAGGCCGCTGCGTCGGCGGCCCCATCGCCAACCACTGGCACCCCCACGCCGGCTCCTGCCGGGCTGACAGCTGCCGGACTTGCCACAGCCCTGGCCACCAGCGGTACGGAACGGCTCCGGGACGCGGAAACGGCCGACGGCGGGATGGCCCGCCTGCTGGCAGGGGCAGGCACAGCCCAGGTACTGGCGGCCAAAGAGCTCGCCGCGGCAGCCGGCAGCCCCGACGCCGTCGCCGGTATCAACCAGGCCGTGCCGGGTGGCACCGCACCAACGGCACCGGCCGCCGCGGGTGCCGGCGCCACCGCGCCCGTGACATCAGGATCACCGTCCGCTGGGACAGCTGCAGCGTGCCCTTTTGTCCCGTCAGGCCAGGCTCCCGCCAGCGAGCAGGCCCAGTCCGAAGGGCAGGCCCAGTCAGGAGAGCAGCAACAGCCCGGAGAGCAGGCACAGTCAGCTGGGCGGGCGGGGGCGGGCAGCGCCCTCGCAGCCCTGGCTGCCGCCGAGCTGGAGGTGGTCTACGGCTACCAGGCGGCCCTGGCGCGGCTCCCCGCGGATGCTGCCGGGACGGCGTCGGAATTCCTGGGGCGGCACCAGGACCTTGTGGAGGATGCCGAAGCCGCCAGCCGTCTGTACTGCGCCGTTCCGCCGCCGCAGGAGCCGGGTTACGCGCTGGAGCCCGGTTTCCTGGCTGCGCCCGCCGTCGGACTGGCGCGCCTGGAGGCTGCGACCCTTCCCGCGTATGGAGACGTGGTGGCACTGACGGACGGCTCCGCCCGCGCGTGGGCGATGGCGGGCTTGCAGGCGGCCGCGGCCCGGACAATGCACTGGGGCGGGGACCCGGGCGCTGTTCCCGGAATGATGCTGGATGAGGCGCGGCTGCCTCTGCTGCCGCAGTAAGGGCAGGATTTCCGGGTCCCCCGCCCTGCCCGCTCCGGAAGTCCCGCCTGGGGCGCCTAGGCTGGACCTGATGAACACGCCAGCAGCCGTACCCATCCCGCCGGACCTTACCGCCCGGTACAGCCGGAGCAGCGCAGGACGTGCCTGGCTTGCCTCGCTGCCGGACCTGATCCAGGGCCGGCTGGAGCAATGGCGCCTCGAAACCGACCTCCCCGCCGGCAGCCTTCCCTGGAACGGGCACGGCGGCGTGGTGGTACCGGTACGGCAGGCCGATGGTTCCACGGCGGCCCTCAAAGTTGCCTTTCCGCACGACGAAGCCCGGGTTGAGCGGCACGCGCTGGAGCTGTGGGGTGGGGAGGGCGCGGTGGCCCTGCTCGAAGCGGACGCGGGCACGTGCGCCATGCTCTTGCAGCGGCTGGACGCCGGCAGCTCGCTTGCCACAGTGCCTTTTGAGGCGGCTGCCGAAGTGTGGGGCGGGCTGGTGCGGCAGTTGAGCCTCACACCGGACCACCGGCCGCAGTGGCGGGAGTTCGACCACATTGCCGCCCGCGCCGAGCAGTGGAGCGATGACCTGCCCGCCGACTGGGAGCAGCTGGGCCGCCCGTTCCCCCGCTGGCTGCTGGAAGCCGCGCTGGAGGTTTGCCAGACGCGGGGTGCGGTGGGACGGCGGTCCGGACGGGATGTCCTGGTTCATACTGACCTGCATTTCCTCAATGTCCTGGCCAGGCAGGGCAGCTTGGACGGACGGCCGACGGCCGCGGACTATGCAGCCATCGACCCCCAGCCCATGATCGGCGAACCCGAGTATGCCGTGGCACCCCTGCTCTGGAACCGGATCAGCGGATTGCCGGCTGGCGGCGCGGCCGAAGCCTTGCGGCGCCGGTGCAGCGACTTCAGCGCTGCAGCGGGACTGGATGGCGAGGTGGCCAGGCAGTGGGCCGTCGCCAGGGAGGTTGCCAACGCGCTGGGGTATGCCGGGAAGCCAGGCCATCAAGGCGACCTGGCACGTTCACTCTGGGTGGCCAGTACCCTGGCCGGCCGTACTTTGCCGGAACTGCCGCCGGTGCAGGAACTGCCGGAGCCGGGCGCGGCGGCCGGTACCGACTGACGATGTTATCCGCTCAGCTGCTGCGGACTGCGGCGAGGGCCGAGCCGACGGCTGCCACAGCAAGGCGCACTTCTTCTTCGGCCGTCTGCCAGTTGCTGACGGAGACCCGCAGGATGTCCCGCTCGTGCCAGCGGGAGCCGGACATCCAGACCCTGCCGTCCTCGATGATGCGGGCCGTGACCGCGCGGGTGGTGCCGTCGTCGCCAAAGGCCACGCACACCTGCGTGTAATCGACGTCGTTAAGGACCTCGGCGCCATCCAGCCCGGCGAGCCCGGCGGCGATGTCCGAGGCGGCTGCCGCCAAGCCGTGCACCTGTGCTGCCACGCCGTCGCGGCCAAGGCTTTTCAGGGCAGCCCAGACCGGGACGCCGCGTGCGCGGCGGGAAAGCTCGGGCACTTTCTCGAACGGGTCCCCGGGCCCTTCGGCGTCGTGCACCAGGTAGCTGGCGTGCAGGCCCATGGCGGAGCGGAGCGCGGCTGCGTCCCGGACGATGGCGATCCCGCAGTCGTAGGGCACGTTCAGCGTCTTGTGCGCGTCCGTCGCCCATGAGTCCGCCGCCTCGTATCCATTGGTCAGGTGGCGCAGTCCGGGGGCTGCTGCCGCCCACAACCCGAACGCGCCGTCGATATGCACCCAGGCGTCATGCTTCCTGGCAACGGCGATGGCCTCGGGAAACGGATCGAAGGCGCCGGAGTGCACATTTGCCCGCCTGCAGGCAGACCAGCGCCGGTCCCCCGCCTTTCCCCAGCGCCGCGTCCAGCGCCTCGGGAAGCAGGCGTCCCTGGTGGTCTGCAGCCACCGCCGTTGGTTGCCCCAGTCCGAGGTAGCGCAGTCCAAGATCAACCGTGTCATGCCGTTCCCGGCCGACGAAGCAGCGGATGCGCGGGGCACCTGCCAGCCCGTCCCGGTCCAGGTCCCAGCCTGCGTCGGCGAGGAGGCGCCACCGGGCGGCCGCCATTCCGGTGAAGTTCGCCATCGTGGCGCCGGTTACGAACCCGACGTCGGACTCCGGGGGAAGGCCCAGCAGTTCCAGCAGCCAGGCACCTGCACTTTCTTCGATGGCCGCGGCGGCGGGGGTGGCATAGCGGAGGCCGGCGTTTTGGTCCCACGCGCTGACAAGCCAGTCCGAAGCGAGTGCCGCCGGCAGTGTGCCGCCGATAACCCAGCCAAAGAAGCGGCCGGACGGCATGGCCATCAGCCCGGGCCCAGCGCTCCGGGCGAGGAAGTCCAGCACTTGTTCGGCCGGCATTCCGTGCCGGGGAAGGGGGCCGCCGAAGACGCCGGCCAGGTCATGCGCAGTGGCGCTTGGTCCAACCGGCCGCTCCGGAAGGCTGTGCAGCCACCCCGTGGCGTGGTGAAGGGCGGCTGACAGGGCCCGGGCGTAGTCATCGTCGCCGTGTGACATACCTGCATGCTACGCCTGCCCCCGCGGGGCCACGAGCACCGGCACCCCCCTCACTCAGTGCGGAAATCAGGCGAAGTTTTCCTGCCAGATGTCATAGCCGAGTTTGATGATGAGGGCCGCCACCACCGCCAGGAAGACAATGCGGACAAACTTGCTGCCCTGCTTGACGGCAGTCCGGGCGCCGAGATAGCCGCCGGCCATGTTTGACGCGCCCAGCAGCAGGCCAAGTCCCCACAGGATGGAGCCGTGCGGCATGAAAAACAACAGGGCGCCGGCGTTGGTGGCCATGTTCACGATCTTTGCCTTGGCGCTGGCCTCGAGGAAGGCGTAGCCCATAGCCGAGACCAGCGCGATGACCAGGAAGGATCCGGTACCCGGTCCGATCAGGCCGTCGTAGAAGCCGATGACCGCGCCGATCAGGCATGCCACCACATAGTGCTTGTGGCCATCATGGCGCAGCGCGGTGATGTCACCGACGTCGGGCTTAAGCGCCGTGAAGAGGGCGACGGCAACCAGGGCCGCGACGATGATGGGTTTGAAGACGTTGGCCGGCAACGTGGCCGCGAGCACTGCCCCGCCGAAACTTCCCGCCAGGGCAATCACCGCCATGGGGAGGGCCGTCCTAAGGTCCGGCCCCACCCGGCGGTAATACGTGGTGGCACTGGTGGCCGTTCCGAAGATCGAGCCCAGCTTGTTGGTGGCCAGCGCCTGCACCGGCGTGATGCCGGGAACCAGCAGGAGGGCGGGGAGCTGGATCAGACCGCCCCCGCCCACCACGGCATCCACCCAGCCGGCAGCGAAGCCTGCCAGCACCAGCAGGAGCAGCGTTGTCAGTTGGAGGGATTCAAGTCCAAATTCCACTGCCGCGGTTCAGCTGTTGCGGACGGCGTTGACCACGTAGTCAACGGCCTTATCAACCGCCACGTTTTCCGCTTCGCCTGTACGCCGGTCCTTGATCTCCACCACGCCATCCACCAATCCGCGGCCGACCGCCAGGATGGTGGGAACGCCCACGAGTTCCGCGTCGCCGAACTTTACGCCGGGCGATACCTTGGGGCGGTCGTCGTAGATGACCGTTAGGCCTGCCGCCTCAAGGTCCAGTGACAGCTGTTCAGCGGTGGCGAAGATGTCCTCGCCCTTGCCGACGGCCACGACGTGGATGTCCGCAGGCGCCACGGCACGGGGCCAGACCAGGCCCTTGGCATCATGGTTGGACTCGGCCAGCGCTGCCACGGCCCGGGTGACGCCCACGCCGTAGGAGCCCATGGTGACGGTGACCTGCTTGCCGTTCTGGTCCAGGACCTTCAGGTCCAGGGCCTCGGCGTACTTCCTGCCCAGCTGGAAAATATGGCCCATTTCAATGCCGCGCGCCGTCTCCAGGGGGCCCGAGCCGTCAGGCGCGGGGTCACCGGCACGCACCTCGGTGCACTCGATGACACCGTCCCAGGTGAAGTCGCGTCCGGCCACCAGGCCGTAGACGTGCTTGCCGGCCTCGTTGGCACCCGTGATCCAGGCGGTCCCGCTGACAACGCGGGGGTCCACCAGGTAGGGCAGTTTGGCGGCGCCTTCGGACCCCAGCAGGGCCTGGTCCAGGGACATGCCCGGGCCGAGGTAGCCCTTGACGATCAGCGGGTGCTTCTTCAGGTCCTCTTCGCCTGCGGCCTCCAGTCCGATCTCGCCTGCGACCGGCAGGAAGGCTCCGATGTTTGCCTCGACGCGCTTGAGGTCCACGGCGCGGTCGCCGGGTACACCGATGACGACGATCTGGCGCTCGCCCGTGGGCAGCGTGACGGCGAGGACCACGTTCTTGAGGGTGTCGGCGGCAGTCCAGTCGCGGCCGTCGGGACGCGGGAAAATCTGGTTCGAGGCGGCCACCAGGGTTTCAATGGTGGGGGTGTCCGGGGTCTCGAGCACCTGGGCCGCGGGGGCGTCGCTGAAGTCGATCTCCTCGGGGACCACGGTGGTTACGGCCTCGACGTTCGCTGCATAGCCGGATGCCGAGCGGACGAAGGTGTCCTCGCCAATCTCCGTGGGGTACAGGAATTCCTCGCTTCTGGAGCCGCCCATGGCGCCGGCGGTGGCTGTGACCGGGACAACCTCCAGGCCAAGCCGCGCAAAGATCTTCAGGTAGGCGGAGCGGTGGGCGGCGTAGCTGGCGTCCAGGCCGGCGTCGTCAACATCGAAAGAGTAGGAATCCTTCATGATGAACTCGCGCCCGCGCAGCAGGCCTGCGCGGGGACGGGCCTCATCACGGTACTTGTTCTGGATCTGGTAGAGGCTCAGGGGCAGGTCCTTGTACGAGGAGTACAGGTCCTTGACCAGCAGCGTGAACATTTCCTCGTGCGTGGGGGCCAGGAGGTAATCAGCACCCTTGCGGTCCTGGAGGCGGAACAGGCCCTCACCGTATTCGGTCCAGCGATTGGTTGCCTCATACGGCTCACGCGGCAGCAGCGCCGGGAAGTGGACTTCCTGGGCTCCAATGGCCGCCATCTCCTCACGGATGATGTCCTCGACCTTGCGCAGGACACTGAGCCCCAGCGGAAGCCAGGTGTAGATGCCGGGGGCTGCGCGGCGGATGTATCCGGCGCGGACCAGGAGCTTGTGGCTGGCGACCTCGGCGTCGACGGGATCTTCACGCAGGGTGCGCAGGAAAAGCTGGGACAGTCTTAGGACCACGGGTGGTATCCGTTTCTGGGGAAGTGCTGGATCAGCAGGGCCGGACAATTTTCGTCTGGGTACTAATCTACCGGCACCCGGCCCCCGCTCCCGACTGTGGCCGGCACCGGTCGGACACATCCGGCGCCGGACACAGTAGAGCCACGCCCGGAATAACAAAGCCCCTGGCCCCCCCGTGAGGCTGGTCATCGCATCCGGGCGTGGCTCAACGCCGTTATCGCCCAAGTACTGGTGAGGACTGGTGAGACCGCCCAAACCACTCCAGCGCAGCTAGATCGAACCTATGTGACGGCGCCCACGTTGACAAGTATTTTTCGGTTCGGGACCCATTGACGGGCAGCAGAGCGGTGCCTAGCTTTAATTCATCAGGTGGTGAATTCCAGGGCCAGTAAGGTGCCCGGCAGCCTGTACGACGGCGGAGGCGCCATGTCCCACGCGGCAACCCAACCACAACACTTTGACTCCTCTGTGGCCGTGGCCGCCTCGGGGCTGATGGTCACGCGGGGCAGGCTGCAGGTCCTCCGGGGACTGGATTTCACCGTCCCTGCAGGGCGGATCACCGGGCTGCTGGGACCGTCCGGCAGCGGCAAAACCACCCTCATGCGGGCCATTGTGGGGGCCCAGATTGTCTCGTCCGGGACAGTGCACGTCCTGGGGGTGCCGGCGGGCAGTACCGTACTGCGGCACCGGGTGGGCTACGTGACCCAGTCTCCAAGCGTGTATCCGGACCTTACGGTGGAAGCGAACGTGCGGTACTTCGGTGCCATGCACCGGAAAGGCAAGGCCGACGCGGCAGAGGCAATAGCCGCCGTCGGCCTGGAAA
This sequence comes from Arthrobacter sp. K410C, assembly GCF_059090105.1. NCBI lineage: Bacteria > Bacillati > Actinomycetota > Actinomycetes > Micrococcales > Micrococcaceae > Arthrobacter > Arthrobacter sp. K410C. Next base: position 295,095 of record NZ_JBNHFJ010000002.1, on the reverse strand, counting down.
GGGAGGCCCGCCAGAAGACGGCGAACCTCTCCGGCGGCCAGCTCAGCCGCGCCTCACTGGCGTGCGCGCTGGTGGCGCGCCCCAGGCTGCTGGTACTGGACGAGCCCACCGTGGGCCTGGATCCGGTGCTCCGGGCGGACCTTTGGAGCCGGTTCCGCTCCATGGCGGAGGCGGGGACCACGCTCCTGGTGTCAAGCCATGTCATGGAGGAAGCCAGCCATTGCCACACGCTGCTGCTTCTCCGCGAGGGCCTGCTGTTGGCGCAGCTGACTCCCGACGAGCTGGGCAGGCGCGGGCACAGCAGTGACCTGGAGCAGGCGTTCCTTTCCATCATCCGCGAATCCGGTGGCGGCCGCGGGAACCAGGCGCCGGCAGAGGACACGGGCAGCGGCCAGGGGCACCGCGGTGCTGGAGCAGACAGGAGTGCAGGGTAATGGACGCCAGGATGCTGTTGGCCACCGCAGGCCGCGTTTTGGACCAGCTGCGCCATGACCGGCGGAGCATCGCCCTTATTCTGGTGGTTCCGGCGCTCCTGCTCACGGCGGTCTATTACCTCTTCGAGAACGAGGCGCTTCCGCCGGGAATGCCGCGCACCTTCGACCGGGTGGGCCTCATGATGCTGGCGATCTTTCCGTTCGTGGTGATGTTCTTGGTCACCTCCATCACGATGCTCCGGGAACGGACTTCCGGAACGCTGGAACGGCTGCTCACAACGCCGGTGCATAAAGCGGACCTGCTCTTCGGCTACGGCCTGGCGTTTTCCATCATGGCGGCCCTGCAGTCGATGGTGGCAACCGCCGTGGCCTACTGGATCTTCAGCCTGGACATCGAAGGCCCGCCGGGCTACGTGGTGATGATCGCCGTGATCAATGCCGTACTGGGCGTGGCCCTGGGCCTGCTGTGTTCCGCCTTCGCCAGGACAGAGTTCCAGGCGGTGCAGTTCATGCCGGTGGTGGTGGTCCCGCAGATCCTGCTGTGCGGGCTGTTCGTGCCCCGTGACCGGATGAATGACGTCCTGGAGTCAGTCTCCAATGTCCTTCCCCTGACGTTCTCCGTGGACGCACTGCAGGAAATCGCGGCACATCCGGAGGCCACCGGACAGCTCTGGCAGGATGCCGGCATCATGGTTGCCATTGTCCTGGCCGTACTGGTGCTCGCATCACTGACGCTGCGCAGGCGCAGCGCATGACGTCTCCCGGACCTGGTGGTGCCACGGCCCGGCGGGGACGCCGGGGCGGCGCCGCCGTATCCCGTGAGCACATTCTCGACGCCGCCAGGCGGTTGTTCGCCGAACATGGCTTCGAGGGGACAAGCCTTCGCCAGGTTGCCCGTGCGGCAGGCGTTGACCCGGCCATGATCCACCACTTCTTCAAGGGCAAGGACGAACTCTTCGCCCTGAGCGTGGAGCTGCCGGCCGACCCCGAGGAGGTCCTTCGCGGGGTGGCGGACACGGACCCGGGCCAGCGGGCAGAACTGCTCGTGCGCACCGTCCTGCACCTGTGGGAAAGCCCCGCGCAGGCGAGCCTGGTGGCGTTCCTGCGCGGAACACTCGGATCCCGGGCGAAGACAACACTTCTTCGGGAGATGGTGGGCCGCACCATCATCAGCCGCATCATGGCCGGCGTACCAGGGCTGCCCGCAGAGGTGGCCCTGCGCGGGGACCTGGTGGCAACCCAGATGGTGGGACTGATGATGGTCCGCTACGTGGTCCGGATTGAGCCCCTGGCGTCTGCGCGGCAGGACGAGGTGGTCCGGCTCGTCGCCCCCACCGTGCAGCGGTACCTCACCGGCGACTTATTTGAGCAGGGCCGCCGCTGAGTCGAGGAGCGCGCCGGTGCGGGCAACAGCTTCCGCCTCGCTCTCGCCGCCAGCGGCGACAGCCGTGAACAGCACGCCCTGCTGCAGTGCCTGTGCCGTGATCATGGACTGTACCTGGCCGTCCGGCAGGAAAGTGTCCGTGCGGAAGGCCAGAGTGCCCGGAATCGTCCCCACTGCCTCCAGCGGCGTCAGCGTGACGTCCGCTGTCACACCGGAAACGGTCATGGTCATGGCGGAACAGGCTGCCAGTTGTTGCTCCTGCGCGGCGGCTCCGGCGACGAACGCTTGGTCAAGGCCCGTCGCGAGCGTCAGCATGGTCATTGAACCGGCGGCGGTGTCCAGGCTCTGGCCCACCGCCATGACGGCGTCATCCAAAGCCGGGACCCCGGTGGAGGCGGCCATTTCCTTGCACTCCGCGGGCTGGACGTCCATGGATGCGATGAGGGCCTTACCCTGCTCAATGCTCCCGGCGAGGTCGGAGCTGGCCATGACCGACAGTTTCCTGCCGTTGGAGTCCTGCAACTGTGCCAGGACAGCGGACAGCTCCTCAGCCGTGTAAACCTTCGGCTCGGGGGTGGGGGTTGGTGTTGGGGTTGGGGCGGAAGCTGTGGTTGCCGCCGGGGCGTCCGTGGTGGCTTCGGAGCCGGTGGCCGGAGCGGATGCGCCGCCGCAGGAAGTGATTGCCATGGCAAGCAGGGCTGTGGCCGCAAAAGTTCCCAGCACGGACGTCTTCAATTTTCCCCCAATATTCAGATTCAAGCCTGCGATGGCCGGCTAAAAGAGAACTGTAGCGAACGTTCCCACCTGGCGGAAACCGACGCGCTCGTAGGTTGAGCGGGCCCGGACGTTGAAGCCGTTGACGTACAGGCTGGTGATGGGTGCCACCTTTTGTGCGTGCTCCACCACCGCAGACATATAGCCGGAACTGAGCCCCTTCCCGCGGAAGAGCGGATTCATCCACACGCCCTGGACCTGGGTGACCTCGGAGGTGACCGCCCCGAGTTCGGCCTTGAACACCACCTCCTGAACCTCATTGAGGTGCACCAGGGAATGGCCCTGCCGGATGAGGCCCTCCACGCGGCGGCTGTAGAACTCCCTGCCGCCGAGGTAAGGCGAATACCCTACCTCCTCCTCGAACATGGCGGCGCAGGCAGGAAGGATCCGGTCGAAATCCGCGAGGCTCCCCAGCCCAAGCGCGGGATTGGGCTCCACGCACGGTGGCCCGTCGATGATCATCAGCGGCTGGTCCTCACGGACCTCATGCGCCCGGTGCCCCAGTTCCAAGAGTTCGGCGTAAATGGCCAGCACCGCGGGCGCCGGCCCGAAGGCGGAGGCGTAGCGGCGCCCGGACCTGTTCGCCGCGCCGGCAACCGCCGCGGCCAGGGCCGGGTCCAGTTGGACCGGCACCAGGTTAGCGCCTGCCCAGCATGCACCCACCAGCACGCCGTCGTCGAAAACCCCGATAATCCCGGCGCCGCCGCTGGTGGGCGCCGCCGTGCCGACAGCCCGCAGATGGGCAAGGATGAACACATTGGCCACCGGGTCCTGCTGCGCAAGCGACTTCAGCGCCGCGGTGTCCTGGCCGTCCAACGTACGGACGGAGAGCCCGGGCGGATCAGGAGCGTCCCTACGAGACGCTAACCACGGGGCTACCCTTGACAGCATCTTCGCCATCGGCCTCCCCCATCTCTTCCGCGATACGCATGGCCTCTTCGATCAGTGTCTCAACAATCGCGCTCTCGGGGACAGTCTTGATGACTTCGCCCTTCACAAAAATCTGGCCCTTGCCGTTGCCGGAGGCAACGCCCAGGTCGGCTTCCCGCGCCTCTCCCGGTCCATTCACCACGCAGCCCATCACGGCCACCCGGAGCGGGATTTCCATTCCTTCGAGTCCGGCGGTGACCTGTTCGGCCAGGGTGTACACGTCCACCTGGGCACGTCCGCACGAGGGGCAGGAGACGATTTCGAGTTTGCGGGGGCGCAGGTTGAGCGATTGCAGGATCTGGTTTCCCACCTTGATCTCTTCCACCGGCGGAGCCGAGAGGGAGACGCGGATGGTGTCGCCGATGCCGCGGGACAGCAGCGCTCCGAAGGCGGTTGCCGACTTGATGGTTCCCTGGAAGGCTGGTCCGGCCTCGGTCACGCCAAGGTGCAGGGGCCAGTCGCCCTTCTCCGCCAGCATTTCATAGGCGGCCACCATGACCACCGGATCGTTGTGCTTCACGGAAATCTTGAAGTCGTGGAATCCGTGCTCCTCGAACAGGGACGCCTCCCAGACGGCGGACTCCACCAGGGCCTCGGGGGTGGCCTTGCCGTACTTCTTGAGGATCCCGGGTTCCAGCGAACCGGCGTTCACGCCGATGCGGATGGACGTGCCGTGGTCGCGTGCGGCGGCGGCGATTTCCTTGACCTGGTCATCGAACTTGCGGATATTTCCGGGGTTTACCCGGACGGCGGCGCAGCCGGCCTCGATGGCGGCAAACACATACTTCGGCTGGAAGTGGATGTCCGCGATGACCGGGATCTGGGACTTCCGGGCAATGATGGGCAGCGCCTCGGCGTCGTCCGCGGACGGGCAGGCAACACGCACAATGTCGCACCCTGATGCCGTCAGCTCAGCGATCTGCTGCAGGGTCGCGTTGATGTCAGTGGTGGGCGTGGTGGTCATGGACTGCACGCTGATGGGATAGTCCGAGCCGACTCCGACGGAACCGACTTTGATCTGGCGCGTCTTCCGGCGGGGGGCAAGGACGGGTGGCGGGGCGGACGGCATTCCCAGGCTGACCGAGGTCACGTGGACTCCTAAAGGTAAAAAGTGGAAACGGCTTAGGCGGTGAGCCCGGCGAGCATGCCGGTGACCGGAGACCATTCAGTGATGCGGATTCCGGCGATGACTCCGGCAGCAGCGAACGGGTCCTGCTTCAGGATCGAGTTGAGTGCTGCTTCGTCCGTTGCCTTGAAGATCAGGAGCGCGCCTGCGCCGTCGCCGTAGGGTCCGCTGGCCAGGATGGCTCCGTCCTGGGCCAGGGTGCCGGTCCATTCTCGGTGGGCGGGCCGTGCCTCGTTCCGGGCTTCGGCGGAATCGGCGGCGTAAACGTACTCAACGGCAAAAACTGTCATACTGCTACCCTATCGCCCTGCCTGCCCTACCACCCATCCCGCAGGCTGTCCGGCCGTGCGGGAAGGTACCCGGCGGGATGCTAGGTGAGGAACAGGACCTTGGTGGCAGCAGCGATTCCTGCGGCCCAGAGCATCGACGTGAGGGTCCCGATGATGAAGCGCTCCGCAGCTACCGGCGTCTCCTTCAGCTCGGCGAACCTGCCAAGGCCTTTGACGGCCACGATATAGGCGATGGCGACCGGCTGGCCGGTGAGGATGGCAAGGCACACGCCCAGCCGCTCCAGGATGCCAATGATGGCCCCGCCGCGCAGGATCCGCTGGCTGGGGACCGCCGGCCCGGCAGGCGCAGCGTCTGAGGCCGGCCGGCCGGGTTCAGCGGTGAGTTCACCGTCCACATTCTGGTGGGGCGTGTCCGGCCGGTGCCCGGTGGAACGGTCCACCGTGACGTCCGCGGCGGGGTCCTCGGCCGCCCTCCGCGCCTCTTCCGCCGCCTTCGCCGCGTCCGCCTTGTCGTCGATGGTGCGGGCGAGCTTGAAGACGAACGCCGTGACAGGCCATCCGCCAAACCCGGCCAGCAGCAGGGCGGCAGCGATCCAGAATGCAGTCAACGGTCTCCTTCGGTCTGGCCAGGTTCAGTGTGGGTGCCTTTGGGACGGGAGCCGGCAGCCACCAGGGAGTGGGCATGGACAAGGAGCATGGAAGCTGCCGGCCTGGCAGCCCATTCTTCCTGCCATCCGGACCTCAGCACGGTACGGCTCACCGATTGTTCCGTAATTCCCAGTTCCCCGGCCACGAGTTTCTGGCCACCGTGCCTGCCTGCCCCGCCCTCCAGTGCGCGCAGCCGGTCTACTACGCGCCACTGCGCAGGGGTCCGCTGCTGCACCAGGCGCCCGATCAAACGAAGCACCGCCTGCGCATTTGCGCTCGCCATGTCACCTTCCTGGGCTGGGGTCCGGGTATCACCACCCATCGTCCCGGCCACCACTGACAACGGAACCTGGCTGGCCGCACCCTTCGCCAGTTCCACAGCTTTGCGCGCCGCCACAAAGGCGCTCCCGGAGCCTTCACGAGGGCTGCCGCCAGGGGCAAGTTGTACGTTTCCCAATCCGATCCCCACATACCAGTGCCTGCCCCGCAGCGCATGCAGGGCTACATCCACCACCTCGTCGGCGGAGGCCAGCACGCCCTGGAGTTCGTCACCCACGGAGCGTTCAAAAGTGGCGGGCGTCAGCCTTGCCAGGTCCGAGATGAGCTCCGGCACCCGGTCCACATCGGAGGTACTGCCGCGCTGGTCGATCGTCAGGACATACATGATTCAACCGTAAGCGGCTGATCGTCATCAATCAATCGGAATTAGCTGATTTTCTGATATCAGCCATCAACGGCTGATATGGACCCGTCATTGGGCAGGGCGGGAACCGGCTCCGCGGAAGAAGGGGCGCCGCCATCAGCCGAAGAGGTTCACAGGTTTCACGATGTCGGCGTAGATCAGCAGGGCACTCATTCCCATGAGCAGGGCCGCCACCACGTATGTGACGGGAAGCAGTTTCGCGATATCGAACGCCCCGGGATCAGGCCGGCCAAACAGTTTTGCCACCTGGCGCCGGGCACCTTCGTAGAGTGCCCCGGCAACGTGGCCGCCATCGAGCGGCAGGAGCGGGACCAGGTTGAAAACTGCCAGCGCGAAGTTGAGCCCGGCCAGCAGGCCAATCAGGGTGGCCACCCGGGACTGGACCGGGATCTCTTCCATCGCGGCCACTTCGCCGGCAACCCGGCCCACGCCCACCACGCTGATGGGGCCGTTGGGGTCCCGCGGTTCCTCACTGAATGCCGCCTTCGCAACACCCACCACCCGCGCCGGCAGATTGAAGATGACTCCGGCCACCTGGCGGATGTTCTCCCCCGCCATCGGAAGGACGGACGACGCCGGCTGCGGCACCAACTCCGTCTGCGCGCCAATGCCCAGGAAGCCTACGTCCTGGTACAGGAGGGTGCCGGCGTCGTCCGTTGCCTGCCTGCCGTCGGCGCCGATGATGGGCCGGGCGGACAGGACCGGCGTCACCGTGGTGGAAACGGAGGCGCCGTCCCGCTCCACGGTGATGTCCACTTCCCGGCCGGCGGAGGCACGGATCCACTCTGTCAGCTGGTCCCAGCTGGTGACCACCTTCCCGTCAAAGGAGGTGACGGTGTCGTTGGGTTGAAGTCCTGCCGCGGCGGCCGGGGTCAACTGGCAGTCCGCAGAGTCCGGGTCCACCGTTTCGCCCGCTGCCACCTGACATTTGGACACGTCCGAGATGGTGGTGGTAGCCGTTGCCATGCCGAAGCCCATCAGCAGGACGGCAGTGAGGATCAGGCCGAGGACCATGTTCATGGCCGGCCCGCCGAGCATGACGATGATCTTCTTCCACACCGGAAGCCGGTAAAAGACCCGGTTCGCGTCGCCCGGGCCTACTTCCTCATGAGCCAGGGAGCGTGCTTCCGTTGCGAGCGTCTGGAACATTCCGGTGCTTGAGGGGCGGACCGAGCCATCCTCTTTGTTGGGCGGGTACATGCCGATCATGGACACGTAGCCGCCCAGCGGGATGGCCTTGATCCCGTACTCGGTCTCGCCTTTCCGCCGGGACCACAGGGTGGGGCCGAAGCCGATCATGTACTTGGTGACCCGAACCTTGAAGAGCTTGGCCGGTACCAGGTGGCCCACTTCATGGAGCGCGATGGAGGCAGCGATGCCGATGGCCACGAACACGACGCCGAGGACAAAAAGGAGAACGGGGGTCATAGAGGGTGCTGCTGCTTCCTAAAGACTGCTGACTGCTAAACGTTCATGGGCGCGGGACCGTGCCCATCCTTCAGCATCCAGCACTGATTCCAGCGTCAGCCGGGAGGAACCTGAGTGTTCACTGAGGACACTATCCACGGTATCCACGATGTCCGTGAAGCGGATGCGGCCCGCGTGGAAGGCCATCACGGCCTCCTCGTTTGCGGCATTGAAGACCGCTGGGAAGGTGCTCCCCTGCCGTGCTGCGTCCTTGGCGAGGTTGACGGCGGGGAACGCCGCCGCGTCCAGCGGCTCGAAGGTCCACGTGACTGAATTGGTCCAATCACACGCGGCGGCAGCCTTGGGCACCCTGTCCGGCCAGCCCAGCCCGAGCGCGATGGGCAGGCGCATGTCCGGCGGCGATGCCTGGGCGATGACGGATCCGTCAATGAACTGGACCATGGAGTGCACCACTGACTGCGGGTGGACCACCACGTCGATCCGGTCCAGCGGAACATCGAACAGCAGGTGCGCCTCGATGACCTCAAGGCCCTTGTTCACCAGCGTGGCCGAGTTGGTGGTGACCATGACGCCCATATCCCAGGTGGGGTGCGCCAGGGCTTCCTGAGGGGTAACGCCGTGGAGGTCTTCGCGGCTCCTGCCCCGGAAAGGCCCGCCCGAGGCCGTGAGGATCAGTTTCTCCACTTCCGCGGTGGATCCGGACCGCAGGCACTGGGCGATGGCGGAGTGCTCGGAGTCAACGGGCACGATTTGGCCTTCCCGCGCTGCGGCCTTGACCAGTTCTCCGCCCACGATGAGCGATTCCTTGTTGGCAAGCGCCAGGGTGGCGCCTGATTTCAGTGCCGCCAGGGTGGGGGCAAGCCCGATGGACCCGGTGATGCCGTTGAGCACCACGTCCGCCTCGATTTCGGCGATCCGGGTGGAGGCATCGGGGCCGGCAACGATTTCCGGCCGGTAGCCCGGCCTTCCGGCCGCGGCTGCCGCTCCGGCAATCAGCGACTCCAGTTGCCGCGGATCGCCCCCGGCGATGCCAACCGCGGAAGCACCGGTCTGGACAGCCTGCCTGGCCAGGAGTTCAAGGTTGCCGCCGCCCGCGCTGAGTGCCACGACCTTGAAGAGGTGCGGGGCGCCGTCGACGACGTCAATCGCCTGGGTGCCGATGGAACCGGTGGATCCGAGGAGGACGACTCTGCGCTGCATTGCTTAAGTATCCCGCACCATTCTTGACCTCCTGACGGCCCGGCGTAACGTGGATCCCGTGGACTGGCTGTCATGGTTCGATGCGCCGGAATACGAGTTCGCCCGGCAGGTGCTGCAACGGGGCGTCGCCGCGCTCTTCTTCGTGGCGTTCCTCTCCTCGCTCAACCAGTTCCCTGCGCTGCTGGGCGAACGCGGGCTTCTGCCGGTCCCGGAATACGTCGGCGCCTTCAACAGGATGCGCCGGCCCACCCTGTTCCGCTGGCGGTACTCGGACCGGCTGTTGCGGGTTGTCTGCGCCACGGGGCTGGTGGTATCCGCACTGCTGGTGGCGGGGATTCCGCAACTCGGACCGCCGTGGGTGCCGCTCATTGCCTTCCTGGCCCTCTGGCTGCTGTACATGTCGATCGTCAACGTTGGCCAGACGTTCTACGGCTTCGGCTGGGAAATGCTGCTCCTGGAAGCCGGCTTCACCGTAGCCTTTCTGGGTTCCAACCAGACAGACCCGCCCCGCACCATCCTGCTCCTGATTGCATGGCTGGTGTTCCGGCTGGAATTCGGCGCCGGGATGATCAAGATCCGGGGTGGCCGGGAATGGCGGGACCTGACGGCGCTGTACTACCACCACGAGACGCAGCCGATGCCAGGCCCGCTGAGCCGGCAGGCCCACCTGCTGCCCAAGCCCCTGCACAAGGTGGAAGTGCTGGGCAACCACTTCGCCCAGCTGGTGGTCCCGTTCTTCCTGTTCGCGCCGCAGCCCGTTGCCAGCGTGGCGGCAGGCATCATCATTGCCACCCAGCTGTGGCTGGTGGCCAGCGGAAACTTCGCCTGGCTGAACTGGATTGCGATCGTCCTGGCCTTCGCAGCGGTCAGCGACCCGGTGGCCCACGCCGTCATCCCCGCGATTCCCCTGGACTGGCACAGCGGGACGCAGGAGACGCCGGCCTGGTGGCTGGCCATCACCCTCGCTGCCACGGTGCTGCTCGTGGTGCTCAGTTACTGGCCGCTGCGGAACCTGTTCTCGAGCCGGCAGCTGATGAACGCCAGCTTCAACCGGTGGCAGCTGGTCAACACGTACGGCGCGTTCGGCACCGTTACCAAGAAGCGGATCGAAATCGTGGTGGAGGGAACTATGGATGAGGAGCCGGACGATTCCTCCTGGCGCGAGTACGGGTTCAAGGGCAAGCCCGGGGATTTGCGGCGGATTCCGCGGCAGTGGGCGCCCTACCACCTCCGGCTGGACTGGCTGATGTGGTTCCTGCCGCTGCGCACCGTGCATGAGGAGTGGTTCTACGCGTTCCTCGGCAAGCTCTTGGAGGCGGACCGGCAGACGCTGCGGCTCCTGCGCCATGACCCGTTCGACGGCGGGGCGCCGCGCTGGGTGCGCGTCCGCAGCTACCACTACCGTTTCGCCACCCGGCGGGAGTTCCGCGAGACCGGGAACCGCTGGGTGCGGACTCTGCTGTACGAACCGATACCGCCGCTGTCGCTGCGCCGGTCACCGGGGCGGCGCAGGTAACGAGGCGGCGCAGGTAACGGGGCGCGAACGCCCTAGGCGTGTTCACCCGCGCGGCGGATGACGGCCTCGGCGTGCTGAAGGAGGGGGCCGTCGATCATCTTTCCGTTGTACTGGAAGACCCCGGAACCGGCGGCACGGGCAGCCTGCAGCAGGGCCGCGGCCTCTGTGACCTCGGCCTCGGAGGGCGCGTATGCGCCGCGCACCACGGAAGCCTGGCTGGGATGGATGCACGCCTTCGAGCTGAAGCCTGACGCCACGGCGTCCGCCGTTTCCGAAGCCAGTCCGCCAAGGTCCGGAATGTTCACATAGACCGCGTCCACGGCCTCCTTGCCGAACGCACGGGCCGCCAGCAGCACCGACGACCGTGCGTGCAGCGCCACTGCCCGGTAGCCGCCGTCGTCCTTCCTGCTGGATGTTCCCCCCAGGGTTGCCAGCAGGTCCTCGGCTCCCCACATCAGTGCCACCACATTGGGCGCGGCGGCAATGGCGGGGGCGTTCAGGACGCCCACGGCCGTCTCGCACAGCGCGATGACCTGGTAGTCCGCCAGCGCCTCCAGCTGTTCGGCAGTCTCCGCCTTGGCAAGCATGACGGTCCGGTAGGGGGTGTGGGCCAGGCAGTGGAGGTCCTTTTCGAACTCCTCGGTCCCCGCAGGGTTCACGCGCACGATCGTCCGGCTCGGGTCCAGTTCCGGCTCGTCGCCCGTTGCCCCCACCTGGGCGAGGATGGCACCGCGGGCCCGCTGCTTGTCCGCCGGGGCCACGGCATCCTCGAGGTCCAGGATAACGGCGTCTGCGCGTGTGGCAGCCTTCTGGTAGCGTTCGGGCCGGTCAGCGGGGCAGAAAAGCAGGGCGGGTCCCATCACAAAGGTCATACCGGCATTGTCTCCTGTCCGTCCCGGTGGCCGCTTCCCCGGCCGACGCCTTCTTTCTCCTCCCCGCCGTTCCCCTGTCCGGCGCGCTGCCGCGCATGCGCCTCACGGGTCCACATCAGGCAGCTCCGCGTTGCCAGCGCCACCACGGTGCCGTCCTGGTTCCTGCCGGTGTGCCGCATTGTGACGATCCCCTGTCCCGGCCGTGAACCGGACAGCCGCTTTCCGGTGATCAGCGTTTCGGTGTAAAGGGTGTCCCCGTGATGGAGCGGGTGCGGAAAGGACACGTCCGTGAGGCCCAGCTGGGCGATGATGGTGCCTTGGGTCAGCTGGCCCACCGACTGGCCCACCATGGTGGCGAGCGTGAACATGGAATTCACGAGCCGCTGGCCGAAGGGCTGCCCCGCACTCCATGCGGCGTCCAGGTGCAGTGCCTGGGTGTTCATGGTGAGGGTGGTGAAGAGGACGTTGTCCGCCTCCGTCACTGTCCGGCCAGGGCGGTGGGCGTACAGCACGCCCTCCTCCAGTTCATCGAAGTACAGCCCGCGCTGCTCGATGACGCGCGGGCCGGCGTCCTGGTCCGCCCGGGCCCCCGCGCCCCCTTCTTCCGGCCTGGCGGCAGTCATACGGTCAGTTCCATGTCTTCCTCGAACAGTTCGGCACCTGTGGCCGCCGCAACATCTTCCACCGAGACATTCGGGGCCAGCTCGCGCAGGACCAGCCGTGACCCGGACCTGTCCGTCACGACGTCGATGACCGCGAGGTCCGTGATGATCCTGTCCACGCAGCCTTTGCCGGTCAGCGGAAGCGAGCACTGCTGGACGATCTTCGGGTTCCCGTTCCGGTCCACGTGTTCCATCATGACAATGACCTTCTTGGCCCCGAAGACAAGGTCCATCGCGCCGCCCATGCCCTTGACCATCTTGCCCGGGATCATCCAGTTGGCGAGGTCGCCGTTCGCTGCCACTTCCATGGCCCCGAGGACCGCTACGTCCACGTGCCCGCCGCGGATCATGCCGAAGGACGCGGCGGAATCGAAGAACGCGGCGCCCTTGTTGACCGTGACAGTTTCCTTGCCGGCATTGATCAGGTCCGGGTCGACGGCGTCCTCCGCCGGGTAGGGGCCAACGCCCAGGATCCCGTTTTCGGAGTGGAGCACCACCTCCACCCCGTCAGGGATGTAGTTGGGGATTAGGGTGGGCATGCCGATGCCGAGGTTCACGTACTGGCCGTTGCTGAGCTCCTTGGCCACCCGGGCGGCGAGCTCGTTGCGCGTCCAGCCCTTGGTGTCGGCACCGGCCGTCGACTCGCCGGGTGCGGCATGCTGCTGGGATGCCGCGCGCCGGTATTCAGGCCGGACCGCTTCGGGCCGGGGTGCTTCAGGGCTGTTCGGGTCCATGGTCATGCTCCTGCCTGCCCGGTGAGGGCCACCGTCCGCTTTTCGATCCGTTTCTCGCCGCCAGGCGCCACCACCACCCGCTGGACGAAGATGCCCGGCGTGTGGATGTGCTCGGGATCAAGCTCGCCGGGCTCCACGAGTTCCTCAACCTCGGCGATGGTGATCCGGCCCGCCATGGCGCACAGCGGGTTGAAGTTCATGGCAGTGGCATGGAAGACCAGGTTGCCGTGCCGGTCGCCCTTCCAGGCGTGGACCAGCCCGAAGTCGGGGGTGAGGGACTCCTCCAGGACGTAATCGACGCCGCCGAAGGAACGCACCTCCTTCGGTTCGGAGGCCACCGCGATGCCGCCGTGGGCGTCGTACTTCTGCGGCAGGCCGCCGTCGGACACCTGGGTGCCCACGCCCGCCTTGGTGTAGAACGCCGGGATCCCGGCGCCACCCGCCCGCAGCTTCTCCGCGAGGGTGCCCTGCGGAGTGAGGACCACCTCAAGCTCGCCGACCAGGTACTGGCGCGCGAACTCCTTGTTCTCACCGACATAGGAGCTGATGGTGCGCCGGATGCGGCCGTCCCGGAGCAGGATGCCCAGCCCCCAGTCGTCCACGCCGCAGTTGTTGCTGACGGTTTCCAGGTCCGAGGTTCCGGACCGGTGCAGGGCGTCGATCAGGGTGACCGGTATTCCGCAGAGCCCGAAGCCGCCCACGGCCAGGGAGGCGCCGTCAGGAATGTCCGCCACTGCCTCGTCCGCGCTTGCAACAACCTTGTCAATCATCATCGATCCTTTCAGGCCGGCTACGTTCCATGCGGCAAACGCCGGGTGCTACAGACCCAGTTCGCGGGCGATGAGCATCAGCTGGACCTCCGTGGTGCCCTCCCCCACTTCAAGGATCTTGGAGTCGCGGTAGTGGCGTGCCACGGTGAACTCGTTGATGAAGCCATAGCCGCCGAATACCTGGGTGGCATCCCGCGCGTTGTCCATGGCCGCCTCGCCTGCGACCATCTTAGCGATGGCCGCCTGCGTCTTGAATGGCTTGCCGGCAAGCATGCGGGCAGCCGCATCGTAGTAGGCCAGGCGGGCGGTATGGGCCCTGGCTTCCATGCGCGCGATCTTGAACGAGATGGCCTGGTACTTGCCGATCTCGCTACCAAACGCCCTGCGTTCCTTGGCGTACCGGACGGACAGGTCCGCGCAGCCCTGCGCCGCGCCGGTGGCCAGGGCCGCGATGGCGATACGCCCCTCGTCCAGGATGGACAGGAAGTTCGCGTAGCCCCGCCCTTCGGTTCCCAGCAGGTTCGCTTCGGGAACCCGGACGTCCTTGAGGGTGAGCGGGTGCGTGTCCGAGGCGTTCCAGCCCACCTTGTTATACGGCTTTTCCGCCTTGAAGCCGGGCGTGTCGGTGGGCACCAGGATGGTGGAGATTTCCTTCTGCACCGTCCCGTCGCCGCGTTCCCTCTGGCCCGTGACGGCGGTGACTGTCACCAGCCGCGTGATGTCCGTCCCGGAGTTGGTGATGAACTCCTTGTTGCCGTTGATCACCCAGTCCCCCGCATCCCGCCGGGCAGTGGTCTTGGTGCCGCCGGCGTCCGATCCCGCCTCCGGCTCGGTCAGGCCGAAACCGGCGAGCGCCTGCCCGGACGCGAGCATGGGCAGCCACTGCTGTTTCTGCTCGTCGGTGCCAAACCGGTACACGGGCATGGCGCCCAAAGAGACGCCTGCCTCCAGCGTGATGGCCACGGACTGGTCCACGCGCCCCAGCTGTTCCAGCGCCAGGGCGAGGGCAAAGTAGTCGCCGCCCATTCCGCCGTATTCCTCGGGAAAGGGCAGGCCGAACAGTCCCATTTCCGCCATCTGCTTCACTACCTCGTAGGGGAAGCTGTGCTCTTCATCGTGCTTGGCCGAAACCGGAGCCACCACATTGTCCGCGAAGTCGCGCACCGTGTCGCTAAGGTCCTGGTACTCCTCGGTGAGTTCTACGCCTGGCATTCGTTAGGCTCCTTCGCCTGTTGTGGGATTGTGGTGGTCCTGTTCCGCGGTATGCGGGTGGACGGTGGCGAGGACCTGGTCGGCCTTCACCAGGTCTCCCGGTTGTGCGTTGAGGTGCACCGTTCCGGCGAGGGGTGCCAGGAGCTGGTGTTCCATCTTCATGGCCTCTACCGAGACCAGCACCTGGCCGGCTGCCACGGCGTCGCCGTCGGTGACCGGGACGGACACCACGGTGCCGGGCATCGGCGAACGCACGGCCGGGTCAGCGGACCCCTCTTCACGCTGGATGGCTGCAAGGATCCGTTCCAGCCGTTCCTCCCGGGTCAGAACGTCCAGGCGGCAGGACCAGCCCTGGTTGCCGAGGAAGACCTGCCCCGTGCCGTCTTCCGCCAGCGCGTAGTGGTGGGTGCCGCCGTCGAGCATCAATTCCACGTGGCCCTTCCCCTGGACGTGCAGGGAGGCGGTGTGGCCCGCACCTCCGTCCACCGTCACCGCCACCGGGCCGGACGCGGCGTCGCCGGTGACCTCCACGGTGGCCATGCCGCCGTCGGGGGTCCCCAGGGTGATGCGGCGCGGTGCGGGCTTGCCCAGCCGCCAGCCATTGCGCATCTGCCAGGGCCCGGCAGCAGGCGGAAGCTGCTGTTCCTGGCCGGCCAGGACATCCAGCGCCGCAGCCACCAGCTCGGCAGGACCCACCCGCCGGAAGGTGAGGCCGGGAAGCTTCCGCCCGATCAGGCCGGTATCCAAGCGTCCCGCCCGCACGTCGGGATCATTGACGAGCAGCCGGAGGTACTCGACGTTGGTGTCCAGGCCAAGGGCGGTGTAGCCGGCGAGCGCCGTGTCCAGTGCATCGAGTGCGGCGGCCCGGTCCCCGCCCCAGGCGATGACCTTGGACATCATGGGGTCGTAGTTCGAGGACAGCTCCAGCCCTTCAACCAGGGAGGAGTCCACGCGGACCTTGCCTTGCGCGCCGGCGGGCAGCTCGTCCAGCAGGTGCACCCTGCCGGTTGATGGCAGGAAGTTCTTCTCCGGCACTTCGGCATACACGCGGGCTTCCACCGCGTGGCCGGTCAGCACGACGTCGGACTGCCGGATGGAGAGTTCCCGGCCTGCCGCAATCCGTACTTGCCATTCCACGAGGTCCAGGCCGGCCACCATCTCCGTGACCGGGTGCTCCACCTGGAGGCGGGTGTTCATTTCCATGAAGTAGAACTCGTCCGGGTGCTCGTCGGAGACCAGGAACTCCACCGTTCCGGCACCGGTGTAGTTCACGCTGCGGGCGGCATTGCAGGCAGCCTCGCCAATCCGGGCCCGGATGGCGGCGCCGTTGGGCAGGTTTTCCAGCAGCGGTGACGGTGCCTCCTCGATGACCTTCTGGTGCCGCCGCTGCAGCGAACACTCGCGCTCGCCGAGGTGGATGACGTTGCCATGGTGGTCCGCCAGCACCTGCACCTCGATGTGCCGCGGGGTGGTCACCAGGCGTTCCAGGAACAGGGTGTCGTCGCCGAAGGCGCTCGCCGCCACCCGCCGGGCCGTGGCCAGGGCCGCCGGAAGGTCCTCCGCTTTGTCCACTGCGTGCATCCCCTTCCCGCCGCCGCCGGCGGAGGGCTTGATGAGGAGCGGAAATCCGACGCCGGCCGCTGCCTCCGCCAGCTCGGCATCGCTCATTCCGGGGCGGGCCACGCCCGGCACCACGGGGACCCCGTAGCCTGCCACGTGGTTCTTGGACCGGATCTTGTCCCCCATGACGTTCAGGGCCTCCACGCCGGGACCGATGAAGGTGATTCCCGCGTCTTCCAGGGCCCGGGCGAAATCGGCGTTCTCGCTGAGGAAGCCGTAGCCGGGGTGCACCGCCTGGGCCCCTGTTGCGCGGCAGGCCTTGAGCACCGCCTCGATGTTGAGGTAGCTGTCGGCGGCAGGGGGCGGGCCGATGCGCACGGAAATGTCAGCCTCCCGCACGTGCCGGGCGCCGGCGTCGGCATCGCTGTACACGGCGACCGACCTGATGCCGAGCGCACGCAGTGTACGGATCACGCGGCAGGCGATTTCGCCGCGGTTGGCCACCAGGACGGTGCCGAACAGCGGGGCTGCGGCGACGGCTGCTGCCGGTGTTGCGGAGACGTCAGTGGGTGCGGTCATGGTGTGCTCACATCCGGAAAAGGCCGAAGGAGGTGTCCGGCAACGGGGTGCGGGAGACGACGTCGAGCGCCAGTCCCAGGACGGTGCGGGTGTCTGCGGGGTCGATCACGCCGTCATCCCACAGGCGGGCGGTGGAGTAGTAGGGGCTGCCCTGGTCCTCGTACTGCCGCCGGATGGGGGCCTTGAACTCTTCCTCGTCCTGTTCCGGCCATTCCTCCCCGGCGGCTTCGTACTGGTCCCGCTTGACGGTGGCCAGCACGCTGGCGGCCTGGTTGCCGCCCATGACGGAGATCCGGGCCGCGGGCCACATCCACAGGAACCGCGGCGAATAGGCCCGGCCGCACATGGAGTAGTTGCCTGCTCCGAAGGATCCGCCGATCACCACCGTGAGCTTCGGAACCCGGGCCGTGGCGACGGCCGTGACCATTTTGGCCCCGTTCTTGGCGATGCCGCCCTGCTCCGCGTCCCGGCCCACCATGAAGCCGGAGATGTTCTGGAGGAAGAGCAGCGGAATGCCGCGCTGGTCGCAGAGTTCGATGAAGTGTGCCCCCTTGAGGGAGGACTCGCTGAACAGCACGCCGTTATTGGCCACGATACCCAAGGGGTGTCCGTGCAGCCGGGCAAAGCCGGTGACAAGCGTGGTGCCGTAGTCCTTCTTGAATTCGTGGAAGGTGCTGCCGTCCACCAGCCTGGCGATGACTTCGTGCACGTCGTAGGGGGCGTTGACGTCCGTGGGTACGGCGCCGTACAGCTCTTCCGTGCTGGCAACGGGTTCGACGGCGGGTTCCACCTGCCACGCGGGCGGGGCCGGGGGCGGCAGCGTGGCCACGATGTCCCGGATGATCTGCAGGGCATGATGGTCGTTCTCGGCCAGGTGGTCGGTCACACCGGAAATCCTGGAGTGCACCTCCCCGCCGCCCAATTCCTCCGGGCTGACGATTTCGCCGATGGCCGCCTTCACCAGCGGCGGGCCGCCCAGGAAGATGGTGCCCTGGTTGCGGACGATAACCGTCTCGTCGCTCATCGCGGGAACGTAGGCTCCGCCCGCGGTGCAGGAACCCATGACGGCGGCGACCTGCGGGATCTTGGCCGCTGACAGGCGCGCCTGGTTGTAGAAAATGCGTCCGAAGTGGTCCCTGTCCGGAAAGACTTCGTCCTGCTTAGGCAGGAATGCGCCGCCCGAGTCGACGAGGTAGATGCAGGGAAGCCGGTTTTCGAGGGCGATCTCCTGGGCCCGGAGGTGCTTCTTGACCGTCATGGGGTAGTAGGTGCCGCCCTTGACGGTGGCGTCGTTGGAGATCACCAGCACCTGCCTGCCGTGCACCAGCCCGATGCCGGCGATTACGCCCGCGCCCGGAGCTTCGTCGTTGTACATGCCGTTGGCCGCCAGCGGCGCGATTTCCAGGAAAGGACTGCCGTCATCCAGTAGCTGGTCGATGCGCTCCCGGGGCAGCAGCTTGCCCCTTGCCACATGGCGTTGCCGGGACTTTTCAGGACCCCCCAGAGCCGCTTCGGCCAGTCTTTTTCGGAGCTCCCCGGCCAGCTCCCTCTGGGCCTGGCTGTTGGCACCGAACGCCTCGCTGGCCGGGTTGATCCTGCTGACAAGGGTCTCCATTGACGGTCCGTTCCTCCATGAGCCAAGCCGGATCCACTCCAACTCGGTTAGTGCCCAATAACTGAAATTCAGGTTAGTCTCTCGTAACTGTGATGTCCAACACATGGGCCGCCTTGCTAGAATCTGCGGGTCCTAGGAGGAAAAGTGCCCAGCACCGATACCACGCAGACCAGCGAGCGCAGCGCAGCCGGCCGCAGCCCGTCGACCCAGCGCAGCAAGGCGAAGGAGAACCGCCGCCAGGCACTGCTGGCTGCCGCCGCGTCACTGTTCGCGGTGAACGGGTTCAACAAGGTGTCGCTGGAGGACCTGGGAGCGGCGGCGGGAGTCAGCGGCCCGGCCGTCTACCGCCACTTCCCGGGCAAGCAGGCAGTCCTGGCCGACCTGCTGCTGACGGTCAGCCAGGATCTGCTGGACGGTGGCCGCCAGGTGGTGGAGGCCAGCCCCGACCCCCTTGCCGCGCTGCAGCGGCTGGTGGCGTTCCAGGTGGACTTCGCCCTAAGCAAGCCGGACGTAATCCGGGTACAGGACCGCGATTTCAGCAACCTGTCCGAGCAGGACCAGGCCGCTGTCCGCATCCTCCAGCGGAGCTACGTGGAGGTGTGGGTGGAGGTCCTCGCCGGCGTCCACCCGGACGTGGACATTCCGGAACTTCGGATGCGGGCGCACGCCACGTTCGGCCTCATCAACTCCACCCCGCATTCCGTGCGCAGCCATGGCCGCAGGATTACCGCCGCGGCCGCCCGCCCGCTGCTGGAGGGGATGGCCCTGGCCGCCCTCACCGTCAGTATTCCCCCGGCCCCCTGACAACCACTGGAGTTGTTGTCCAGCTATGGCGGCTTGGAACCGCTTGGAGTCACCATATCTGGACAAAAACTTCTGACGGAATTCTGGCGCGGGTGCGGGCCGCCTTTCTACTACACCATGGTCAGGACCATGCCGGGTTCGGCCAGGATCGCGCCGACGTCGGCCAGGAACCGGGACCCCTGCTCGCCGTCCACCAAGCGGTGGTCGAAGGACAGGCTGAGCGTCAGGACCTGCCGCAGCGCCACCTCGCCCCGGTACTCCCAGGGCATGGTCCGCACGGCCCCCATGGCCAGGATGGCCGCTTCCCCCGGATTGAGGATGGGGGTGCCGGCATCAATGCCGAAAACGCCAATGTTGGTAATGGAGATGGTGCCGCCGGACAGGTCCCCCGGGGTGGTCTTTCCAGCGCGGGCAGTCTCGGTGAGGGCCGTCAGCGCTTCCGCCAACTGATGCAGGGACAGCGCATCGGCGTCCTTGATGTTGGGCACAGTCAGGCCGCGGGGCGTTGCTGCCGCGATACCCAGGTTCACGTAGTTGAAGGTGACGATCTCCTGGCTGGCCTCGTCCCACCTCGCGTTCAGGCCGGGGTTGCGCCGTAGTGCGATCAGCACCGCCTTGGCGGCCAGGGTCAGCGGCGTGAGCTTTACCCCGGAGAACGCGCTGCTGGCTTTGAGTTTGGCCAGCAGCTCCATGGTGGGCGTGACATCCACCGTCAGGAACTCGGTGACGTGCGGCGCCGTGAAGGCACTCTCCACCATCGCCGCGGCCGTGAACTTCCGGACACCCTTGATGGGAGTACGGGTCTCCCGTGCTCCCTGCTGCATGGAGGTGGCCCCGGCCGCCAGGGCGCCGTCCGGCTCCTGCGCGGGCTTGCCGTCCAGGAAGGCCTGGACGTCCTCCCGGGTGATGAGTCCGCTGGGACCGGTTCCGGGAACCTGTGCCAGATCCACGCCGAGGTCCTTCGCCAGCTTGCGCACCGGGGGCGTTGAACGGGGCCGCTCGCCCTGGTGTTCAGGGGCCGGTTCAGCCACCGCTGCTTCCGGCGCGGCAGGACTGGCTTGGACAGGTTCGACCATCGGAGATCTTGCTCCGGCAGAGCCGGCCAGGGGAAAGGTGCGGGCCCGCCGCGCCGGGCGGGCGGAACTTTCGACGACGGCGCCGTACCCCACCAGGTTCGGCTGCCTCTTGGGCGCTTCCCCCTCCGACTCTCCCACCCCGGCAGCAGTGCCACCTGCCGCGGAAGGTGGCGTCCCGGCGTCGTCCGCGACTTCGAAGGACACGATGGGCTTCCCTACCTCCACGATGGTGCCCGGCTGTTCGTGCAGTTCCTTGATGACGCCCGCGAACGGTGACGGCAGCTCCACCACCGCTTTGGCCGTTTCCACTTCGGCAATCACCTGGTTCAGGCTCACCGTGTCACCCACATCCACCTTCCAGCTGAGGATTTCTGACTCGGTGAGTCCCTCGCCGAGGTCCGGGAGCCGGAATTCCTTGATCATAGTGCCGCTCATCCTTCCAGCCCGCTGAGGGAGTTGGGGCGGCCCAGCGCGCGGTCCACACCATCCAGGATGCGGTCCAGGCCGGGCAGGTGGTGCATCTCAAGCTTCGAGGAGGGATACGGGATGTCGAAGCCGGTGACCCGCACCGGCGCCGCCTCGAGATGATAGAAGCAGCGTTCGGTAATGCTCGCGGCTACTTCGGCACCCAGCCCGCCAGACTCGCCGGCCTCATGGGTGACCACCAGCCGCCCGGTCCGCCGGACCGACGCCACGATCGTTTCATAGTCCACCGGCGCCAGCGAGCGCAGGTCGATCACCTGGATGGAAATGCCCTCGTCAGCGGCAGCGGTTGCGGCGTCCAGCGCCGTCTTTACCAGCGGACCGTAGGCAACCAGCGTGACGTCCGAGCCCTCCGTGAGGACCTTCGCCTGGTCCATGGGCAGGGCCGTGCCGGGACCGGCCGACTCGTCCACGTCGGCTTTATCGTGGTAGCGCCGCTTGGGCTCAAAGAAAAGGACGGGATCATCACAGGAGATGGCCTGCTGGATTACGGTGTAGGCGTCCTGCGGGTTCGCCACCGAGACCACCCGGAGGCCGGCGGTATGCGTGAAGTAGGCCTCCGGGGACTCGGAGTGGTGTTCGGGCGAGCCGATGCCGCCGCCGAACGGGATCCGGATGGTGATGGGCATCTTCACTGCTCCGCGCGTCCGGTAATGCAGCTTGGCGACCTGGCTGACGATCTGGTCGAAGGCCGGGTAGACGAACCCGTCGAACTGGATTTCCACCACGGGCCGGTAGCCCCGGTAGGCGAGCCCGACGGCGGTGCCCACGATGGCGGATTCTGCGAGCGGCGTGTCCACCACCCGGTGCTTCCCGAAGTCCTTCTGCAGCCCGTCGGTCACCCGGAACACGCCGCCGAGGGTGCCGATGTCCTCACCCAGGAGGACAACCTTTGGATCGTTCTCAAGGGACTTCCGCAGACCCGCGTTGATGGCGCGGGCAAAGGTCATCTGGGTCATCAGCGTGCACCTTCTTCAAGAGTGGCCGTATCGGGATCGCCGAAGGAGGCCAGGTAACGGGAGTAGTGGTCCTGCTGCCGGTCCAGCCAGGAGTTGGGGGTGCTGTACACATGCTTGAAAACGTCCAGCGGCTCCGGATCGGGCATGCGGGTGCACCCGTCGCGCATCTCGCGGGCAACGGCGTCGGCCTTGTCCTTGACCTGTTGCTGCAGGTCTTCGGTGAGCAAGCCCTTCCGGTCCAGGAGCGCCGCCATCCGGCTGATGGGGTCCTTGGCGGCCCAGTCCTCGAGCTCGTTGGGGTCCCGGTAGCGCGTGGGATCGTCGGCGGTGGTGTGCGGTCCCATCCGGTAGCTGACGGCTTCGACGAAGGTGGGACCGCCTCCCCGCCGTGCCCGGTCCAGCGCGACGCGGGTAGCCGCCATCACGGCCAGGACATCGTTGCCGTCCACGCGCAGGCTGGGAATCCCGAAGCCCGCCGCGCGGTCCGCGAGCTGGATATGGGACTGGAGCCTGACAGGTTCAGAGATGGCCCAATGGTTGTTGGTGCAGAAGAACACCACGGGGACCTGGAAACTGGCCGCGAACACCATGGCCTCGTTGACGTCGCCTTCGCTGGTGGCACCGTCGCCGAAGTAGGTGATGGCCACGGAATCGGTGCCGTCGTTCTGGATGCCCATGGCGTAGCCGGTGGCGTGCAGCGTCTGGGCGCCGATGATGATCTGGGGTGTGGCCATGTTGACGGTGTACGGGTCCCAGCCGGAGGGCGCATTGCCGCGCCACACCCGGAGCAGGTCCACCAGGCCAACGCCCCGGCAGTAGGCCACGCCGTTTTCCCGGTAACTGGAAAACACGAAGTCGTCGCTGCGGAGGGACCGCGCAGACCCGATTTGCGCCGCCTCCTGGCCCAGCAGCGGCGGCCACAGCCCCAACTCGCCCTGCCGCTGCAGCGCCGTGGCTTCGAGGTCGATGCGCCGGACGACGCTGATGTCCTCATACAGCGAGCAGAGCTGCTCATCGGTGATATCCCGGACCCAGAAATCGAACTCGGGATGGCTGACCCGCTCCCCTGCAGGAGTTATCAGCTGGACCAGCCTGGAGGCCGGTCCGGAGGTGCCCTGGGCGCTGGTGGGGGCGGATGCTCCGCCCTGGCCCGTTCCGTCTGTAGACACGATAGCCCGCAACCTTCTCACGTCGTTGACCAGCAGCTTTGGAACTTGTGGCTCCCGCCCTGCCGGCCTCCCGGGCGCCGTTGCCCCGGATAATTGTGACCCTACTCACAATGCTCACGGGGTACAACTGCCGCGCCGATCCTTGAGCAAAATGCTCTGTGCCCGGCGTCGGGACCGTGCTAGCTTTGCGCATTATGCAAGCTTTGGATGGCACTGATACCCGACTGTTATCGGCCCTCGCGGAGGACCCACGGAAAACGGTGGTGGCGCTTGCCCAGCAGCTGGGCCTCTCCCGGAACACCGTGCAGGCGAGGTTGGCGCAGCTGGAAAAGAAGCACGCCTTCCTGTCCTTCGAGCGGCGCATCAATCCGGCCTCGCTGGGATACCCCCTGATGGCCTTCATCTCGGTGCACGTCCAGCAGCAGAAGCTCACGCAGCTGGCGGGGCAGCTGGCAGAGATTCCCGAGATCCTGGAAGGCTACGGCCTCACCGGATCCGCAGACCTGCTCCTGCGCGTGGTGGCAGTGGACGCCGAGGATCTCTTCCGGATCAACGGCAAGATCCTGGCCTGCGACGGCGTGGAGCGGGCTGACACTGCCCTTGCGATGGGTGAGCTCATCCCGTTCCGCGTGCAGCCCCTGCTGGAACGCGGATCAGCGCGCGGCTGAGGAGGGCTGCCGCAGGGATGAAGCGGTTCGCCCGCCGTCAGTGAGAGGGCGTTTGCGGAAGGGGCGCCAAAAGTGAGCGGGCGTTTTGCGGAACAGCGCCGTAACTGAAAGAGCGTTTTACGACGGCGAAACCCGGCCGGCAAGTAGGCCTGGGCGCCCGGGTTATAGGCTTGTCCCAGAAATTCGCCGGGGACCCGAACCGGACCTCTGCACCCCAGCACCATTTTTGGAAAGGCTCCACCTTGAGCAGTCCCCAGGAACCGTACCAGCCGGGCCACCCCGGCCCGGGCCAGCAGCAACTCCCTCAGCAGCCGGGCCAGTACGCGGCCGCAGGCCCGTTCGGCCTTCCCGGCGAGGAGCCGCCGGCGAGGAGGCGCCCCAAGCTGTGGGTGGTTCTGACAGCCATCGGCGGCGTCCTGCTGCTGGTCGGCCTGGGCATCGTCATCCTGGTCAATGTGGCGGGCAGCGCAACCAACCAGGCCAAGGGCCTTGCGGACGGCTTCACCAAGCTGGTCATCGCCGGGGAGAGCTCCAAAGCCTACGATGACTACCTTGACCCCGCGCTGCAGGAGCAGCTGTCCAAGGAGTCGTTCATGTCCGGCATCGCCAGCCTCAACATGGACGATACCTGCGAGCCGGAGTACAACGACCTCCAGGTGGCCACGGAGAACGGCGTCAAGTCTGCCGATATCGTGGGCCTGATCACCTGCGAGGGCAAGAACGTGGACCTGGCATACCGGTTCGAGGGCACGGACGAACTGAAGATGACCAATATCAAGCTCAGGCCGGCGCCGTAGCTCCGGATTCCGCATTAGGAAGATTGCTGGCCTTTACCCATCCGCACTTCCGCATGGTCCGAATCGCTTCCGAGGGTCCCGGCCAGGGACCCGCAGTCCGGCGGGGAACACCTCCCCCGCCCTACCGGAAGGATTCGGGCCATGCGCACTTCACCCAACCGCCTCGTCGCCACCGTCTTCGGAGCCGTATACCTGCTGGTGGGCCTCCTCGGCTTCGCCGTCACGTCCGGCGTCGGCTTCGCCGCCACCGAGGGCGCCAACCTCATCATTTTCGAAGTCAACCCGCTGCACAACGTCATCCACCTCGCCATCGGTGCCACGCTGCTTTTCGCCGGGCTGAAGGGCACCGAGATCGCCCGTTCCGTGAACGCCACCGTTGGCGCCGTCTACCTGCTGGTCGGCGTGCTTGGCCTGTTCCTGCTGAACTCCCCGCTGAACATCATCGCCCTGAACGGCGCTGACAACGTGCTGCACCTTGCCAGCGCCGTACTGCTGCTGGGTGTGGGCCTGTCGCTGGACAAGTCTCCGGCAACCGTCCGGGCCTAGGGCACGATGGACCGGACCGCACCCGCCCGGACGCTGGAGCCGGGAGAAGCGCCGGAAGCCTCTGACGCTCCGGTACCTGCCGCCGTCCGGCTCTTCGCCGGTTTCGCTGGCTTCGGTGCCGGCACCGTCAACCTGGCCATTTCCTCAAGCCTCTTCGCCGGGACAGCGGATACCGCAGGGCCGGCGGAGTTCGCCGCGGGCGGACTCGCCGGGCTCTGGGGTGCCGGCCTCCTGGCGGGCGCGGTGATCCACTTGGCCCGAGGGACCTTTCCGGGCAGCCGGAGTGCACGGGGCACCCTGCTGGCAGCCGCCGCCGTCCATGCGGCCGCCGCACTGTTCAGCGCACCGGCCGGCGGGGGGCTCAACCTGAGCCACCTGGCTGCCCTGCTGCTGACGCTAATGATCATCGCGGCCGTGGCGTGGCTGGGCCGGCACCGGAGCCCATCCTCCGCATCCGGGATGTCCGCCGCGTATCCCGGCCGGCTGCTGCTGGCAGCCTTCGCCGGTGCGGTGCTGGTGGCAGGAATCGCGACGCCGGGACTCGCCGCTTCCACGGCAGGCCAGTTCGCCGTCCCGCACGGCGAGCATGGGCTCACTCCCCCGCCCGGGGGACACCACCAGCGCTGAAAAAGCCTCCGCGCCGATGATTCGGCACGGAGGCTTTTTTCGTTGCAGGGTGGCTGCGGTTTCAGGGCAGCCGCGGGCGGACGGTCAGTGGTTGACGGCCTTTTCGGCGCCGACCCCGGTGAGGGACCGGACTTCCATCTCTGCCTGCTTGGCGCTGTCCTCGCGCTTCTTGTCCAGCACCGTGCCGAGCCATCCCAGGAAGAAGGCCAGCGGGATGGAGACGATGCCGGGGTTGCTCAGCGGGAAGAAGGCAAAGTTCGCGTCCTTGATCATGGACGTTGCGCCGCCCGAGACCACCGGGGAGAAGATGATCAGCACGATGGCCGCGCCCAGGCCGCCGTACATGCTCCAGATGGCACCCTGCGTGGTGAACTTCCGCCAGAACAGCGAGTAGATGATGGTGGGCAGGTTGGCGGATGCCGCGACGGCAAACGCCAGTGCCACCAGGAACGCAACGTTCTGCCCGTTGGCGAGGATGCCGCCCAGGATGGCCAGGACGCCGATGACCACCACGGTCCGGCGGGCAACCTTCACCTCGGTGTCGGCGTCGGCCTTGCCCTTGGCAATGACGCTGGCGTAGATGTCATGGGCGAAGGATGCCGCAGCGGTGATGGTCAGGCCCGCCACCACGGCCAGGATGGTTGCGAAGGCCACGGCCGAGATGAAGCCAAGCAGCAGCGGCCCGCCCAGGAAGAACGCCAGCAGCGGGGCGGCGGAGTTGACGCCGCCCGGGGCAGTCTTGATGGTTTCGGGACCCACCAGGGCAGCTGCACCGTAACCGAGCACCAGGGTGAACAGGTAGAAGAGGCCGATCAGCCAGATGGCCCACACCACGGACTTGCGGGCTTCCTTGGCGGTGGGGACCGTGTAGAAGCGCATCAGGACGTGGGGCAGGGCGGCCGTGCCCAGGACCAGGGCCAGGCCCAGGGACATGAAGTCCAGCTTGGAGGTTTCGGTCTTGCCGTACTGCAGGCCGGGGTTCAGCACCGCCGGGTTGTTGGCGGTTTCCACTGCGGCGCCCAGCAGGCTGGAGAGGTTGAAGCCGTAGATGGCCAGGACCCAGAGCGTCATGACGGCCGCGCCGGCGATGAGCAGGACTGCCTTGATGATCTGGACCCAGGTGGTGCCCTTCATGCCGCCGATGAGGACGTACATGATCATGAGGCCGCCGACGACGATGATCACCAGGGCCTGTCCGCCCCAGTCGCTGATGCCCAGGAGCAGGGAGATGAGGCTGCCGGCGCCGGCCATCTGGGCGAGGAGGTAGAAGAAGCAGACGGCAAGGGTGGAGATGGCGGCGGCAATCCGGACGGGCCGCTGCTTGAGCCGGAAGGACAGCACGTCCGCCATGGTGAACTTGCCGGTGTTGCGAAGCAGCTCAGCCACCAGGAGCAGCGCCACGAGCCAGGCCACCAGGAAGCCGATGGAGTACATGAATCCGTCATATCCGTTGATGGCGATGGCGCCGGTGATGCCCAGGAAGGACGCTGCAGAGAGGTAGTCCCCGGCGATGGCAGTTCCATTCTGGGATCCGGTGAAGGAGCGTCCGGCGGCGTAGTAGTCCGCGGCGGTCTTGTTGTTCCGGCTGGCCCGGAAGACGATCACCATGGTAACGGCCACGAACAGTGCGAAGACGCCCATGTTCAGCAGGGTGGTGTCCTTGAGGGCGGCGACATCAACCGCTGCGGGAATCCCGGTCACTTGTTTACCTCGCCCACTCGATTGCCATCCTTATCAAACTCATGTCCTTCAATCTCATTCCGGATATCCGCGGCGATGGGGTCCAGCCGCCGGTTCGAGTAACTGACGTACCAGCTGGTGATTGCAAATGTTGAGACGAACTGCAGCAGGCCGAGGATCAGTCCGATGTTGATGTTGCCCCAGACCTTCGTGGACATGAATCCCACGGCGTAGTCGGCGAGCAGGACGTAGGCGAAGTACCACAGCAGGAAGGCCACTGCCATGGGGAAGACAAAGCTGCGGTGACGCTTGCGCAGTTCCTGGAACTGCCCGGTCGACTGGACCTGTTCAAAGTCCACGGACGCCGCTGCGTCCGGAGTATGGGCATCGTGACCCATCGTTCCTCCTCGTTGAGACTTGCCGGGACACACCGGCCGGCGGCCCTGCGCAGGCACACCTTGGGTGTGACTCCAATCACTGTGCGGGTGCCTGCCGCCGGATTCCAGTGGAAGGGCGCCCGTGGTCGCTCAACGGTCGGGATGCTGCGGCAAACGGCACCCGCCGCTACGCTGGGCTCCATGCCGGACTCCCCCCTCCTGACCGCCGCGGCCGTGGCCGTGATCGCCATGGCCATCGCCGTCGTCGTCGGCGTGGGACTCAAGGTGCTCCGCTCCTTCCGGGACCTCGGCACGGACGCCGAACGCGCCACCTACCACACGCTGCACGCGGCGTCCCAGGCCGGCCAGCACCTGCGGCGCGGCCTGAATCCGGCCGGGGCGGCGAAAGCCAGCCGGCAACTGCGCACCCTGCTGGGCTCGGATGCCCTGGCCATCACGGACACGTCCGGCGTCCTGGCCTGGGACGGCGCAGGCGAGGAACTCAAGCCCCGGCTGATGGAACTTGCTGCTCCCGTTCTGGCAGGAGGCCGGACCGCCGTGTTGCCGGCCGGCGCGGACGGTACCGGCGGCGGCCTTGCGGCCGTCATCGCGCCCGTGCGGGCAGACTCCCGCGTGGTGGGCGCCGTCGCGGCTTTCGCGCCGTCGGCCGGCGCCGGACTGGTGCGGGCTACCGGCGAGGTGGCGGACTGGGTGGCCGTCCAGGTGGAGCTGGCAGAGCTGGACGCGTCCCGGACCCTGCTGATGGAAGCCGAGGTGCGGGCGCTGCGGGCGCAGATCAGCCCGCACTTCATCTACAACTCCCTCAACGCCATCGCCTCCTTCATCAACACGGATCCCCAGCGGGCGCGGGAACTGGTGGTCGAGTTCGCGGACTTCACGCGCTATTCGTTCCGCCGGCACGGGGACTTCACCACGCTCGCCGAGGAACTGCGCTGCATTGACCGCTACCTGCTGTTGGAGCGCGCCCGCTTCGGCGAGCGGGTGCAGGTCAGCCTGCGGGTGGCGCCCGAGGTGCTCAGCACGGTGATCCCGTTCCTCAGCCTGCAGCCGCTGGTGGAGAACGCCGTGCGGCACGGCCTGGAAGCCAAGGAAGGGCCGGGCCACATCAGCATCACCGCGGAAGACGCCGGAGCGTTTGCCGAGGTGACCATCGAGGACGACGGCGTGGGCATGGACCCCGCGCAGCTCCAGTCAATGCTCGCCGGGCATACCGATGGCGAGCACGTGGGGCTGCGGAACGTGGACGCCCGGCTCCGCCAGGTCTACGGCAACGAGCACGGGCTGATCATCGAGACAGCTCCAGGCGAAGGCACCCTGATCACCATGCGGGTGCCCAAGTCCCAGCCCGGCCATGACGCCTGATCCGGCTCGCGCCGCCGGAAAGCTACCCTAGGAGGATGATTAACGTCCTCGTCGTTGATGATGAGCTGCCCGCCGTGGAAGAACTCGCGTTCCTGCTGGGCAGGGACGCCAGGATCGGCAAAATCCTCCGCGCGACCTCCGGGACCGAAGCCCTCCGGGCCTTGTCCACCGGGTCCGTGGACGCCGTCTTCCTGGACATCCATATGCCGGCCGTCTCCGGACTGGACATCGCCCGCGCCATTTCCACGAGCAGTAATCCGCCGGCGGTAGTGTTTGTCACCGCGGACGAGGAACACGCCCTGGCGGCCTTCGAACTCGCCGCCGTCGACTACCTCCTCAAGCCCATCCGGGCAGAGCGCCTGGCCCGGTCGGTGGGCCGGATCGCAGAGCTGCGCGACGGCGGCGGCTCGCCGGAGATGATCACGGTGGACCAGGGCGGAACCACCAAAATGATCAGGCGCGACGACGTCACGCACGTGCAGGCGCAGGGAGACTATGCCCGGCTCCACACAGCCGACGCCAGCTACCTCATCCGGGTCCCGCTGGCCGATCTTGAGCAGCAGTGGGCGGAAGCCGGTTTTATCCGTACACACCGTTCCTACCTGGTGTCGCTCAAGCACGTCACCTCCATGAAGCTTGCGGCCGACGGTCCCTGCGTCACGGTGGCAGGGGCCAGCCTTCCGATCAGCAGGCGCCACCTGCCCCTGGTGCGGGAAAAGCTTGAGGCCACCCGGATCAGGCCCAGCGCATGACCAGGGTGCGCGTGACCGCTCCCGCCACCGCGGCCCGGGCCGCGCAGGAGAGCCGCGAAGCCGCGCTGGAATCGGACGTGGGCCAGGTTTTCGTCCGGTCCCTGATCAGGTCGCAGCTGCGGCTGGCCCTGGTAGTGGCCTTCGGCTTCCTGCTGATCCTTGCCGCGTTTCCGCTGCTCCTGGCCACAGTCCCGGGCCTGTCAGAAGCCCGCGTGGCGGGAATCCCGTTCGGCTGGCTCCTGCTGGGGGTGGGAACCTACCCCGTGATCGGGCTCAGCGCGTGGCTGTACATCCGGACTGCCGCCCGCAACGAGGCCCGCTACCGCGACCTGGCCGGTGACCAGTGAGCGCGGTGCCAAACGAGCATCGTGCCGGTGACCAGGGTGCGGGCGGGCGGGGCAAGGTGACGCCACAGTGAATCCCGGCGTGGCGATCACTTCCCTGGCCGTGGTTTCCGTGGCCACAGCGGTGATCGGCTTCTACGGCCTGCGGATCTCCCGCACCACCGGCGACTTCTACGTGGCATCACGGACCGTGCGCCCCTGGTGGAATGCCTCGGCCATTGGCGGCGAGTACCTGTCCGCCGCGAGTTTCCTGGGTGTGGCCGGACTCATCCTGCTGTCCGGTACCGACGCGCTGTGGTTTCCGGTGGGATACACGGCGGGGTACCTGATGCTGCTGCTGTTCGTGGCGGCGCCGCTGCGGCGCTCCGGCGCGTATACGATTCCTGATTTCACCGAGGCCAGGCTGGACTCGCGGGCCGTCCGCAAGGTTACCAGCCTGGTGGTGGTGCTGGTGGGCTGGCTCTACATCGTCCCGCAGCTGCAGGGCGCCGCCCTGACCATCCGGATCACCACCGGCCTGCCGTCGTGGGTGGGGTCCTTGGCTGTCGTGGTGGTCGTCTGCCTCACGGTGGTGGCTGGCGGGATGCGCTCCATCACGTTCGTCCAGGCGTTCCAGTACTGGCTGAAGCTGACAGCCCTGGCAGTGCCCGTGCTGTTCATCATGTTCATGCTCGCCGGCAACGGCACCCCCGAGCTGTCGCCGCCCGCGGTCAATCCCACCGGTGCACCCCCTGCCGGGCTCTACCAGGGCGTTTCCCTGATGGTGGCCCTGCTGTTCGGCACGCTGGGGCTGCCGCACGTGCTGGTCCGGTTCTACACCAACCCGGACGGGCATTCCGCGCGGCGGACCACCCTGATCGTCCTGGGGCTGCTCTCCGTCTTCTACCTGTTTCCCACCGCCTGCGGTCTGGTGGCACGAATGTTTGCCCCGGACCTGGCACGTTCCGGCCAGGCCGACGCAGTGGTGCTCCTGCTCCCGGGGAAACTGGTGGGCGGAACGGCCGGGGAACTGCTCTCGGCGCTGGTGGTGGCGGGCGCTTTCGCCGCGTTCCTGTCCACCACGTCGGGCCTGGTGGTCTCCCTGGCCGGCGTGATCAGCCAGGACGTCCTGGGCGCCGGCGTCAACGGGTTCCGGCTCGCGGCGGTGGTGTCCGCCGTCGTGCCGCTGGGATTTGCCTTCGTGACCGATTCCTTCACCCTGGCCGGCAGCGTAGGCCTGGTATTCGCCTTTACCGCCTCCACCGTTTGTCCCGTCCTGCTCCTGGGCATATGGTGGCGGGGCCTGACCGACGCCGGCGCCATCGCCGGGATGGTGACCGGCGGGCTTCTGTGCGGCGGGGCCATGATCACCAGCGCGGTGGCAGGGGCCGGGCATACCCCGGGCTGGCTGGCACAGCCGGCTGCGTGGAGCGTCCCCGCAGCGTTCGCGGTGATGGTGGTTGTTTCACTCGCCACTGCCCGGCGGGTACCGAAGTCCATGGCACGGGTCATGACCCGTCTGCACACCCCGGAGCGGCCGCTGGCCACGGAACGCTGATTGGGTGGGCAATGACGCCATCCACCGACGGCGAAAGTCCGTTAGGCCGGCAGGAGCCGGTGCCTCTGGCGGTGCGGGCGCAGTTGCTCGCCACCGAGCACTGGGGCCTGCTGGCATCCCGCAGCACCACCCGAAGCGAGGTCCTCACCAGGATCAGCATGTTCCTGACGTTCACCTCGGCCAGCATCGTCAGCGTGGCCCTGGTAGGTCAGGCAGGGATGACGGCGGCGATCATCGTGGGTGCAATCTGCGCCGTCGCGTTCGTGGTTGCGTGGTCCGTCTACGGCTACCGCAGCTACGCCGGAATCTGGCGAAGGTTCACGCCGCTGTCCCCCACCCCGCCGGGCGAAAGCTGAGCCTCGCCGGCCGGGTCAGTCGATCGCAGCCATCAGTTCGACGACCCGGTCCAGGAACGCATCCACCTGGGCTTCCTCGTAGCCTTCGCGGCCGACGGCGGGCCGGAATACCGCCCGGCGGACGCTGTCCACGCTCAGCGGCTTGTCCTGTTCCAGGTACGCCACGAGTTCCCGGCACAAGCGGTCCACGTCTGCCGT
Organism: Arthrobacter sp. K410C; assembly: GCF_059090105.1. Lineage (NCBI taxonomy): Bacteria > Bacillati > Actinomycetota > Actinomycetes > Micrococcales > Micrococcaceae > Arthrobacter > Arthrobacter sp. K410C. The sequence continues at coordinate 262,902 of NZ_JBNHFJ010000002.1, read as the reverse complement.
ATTGTAGCTGCGCGCCTTCTTCCTGGCTGGGCGGCGGAAACGCTCGCCGTCGGGCCGGTGCAACCGCCCGCGGAGGATCCCGGAAAGGTTCCCGATCTCCCGCAGCCAGGCTTCCTCGCCCTGGGCTGCAATCAGTTCATCCCGTTCCCTCCTGGCGAAGGCGTCCTCAAGCCGGTCCAGGGCAGCGTCCACCACCGCGGCCGAGTAGCCGCCCTTGACCGGATCAAAGGAGACAGCCCGGACGTCGGCACTGTTGACGGGATGGGTTGCGGCTTCGGGGGTTTCCAGGGAAACCCGCGCGCGCTGCAGGAACTGGTCAACCTGCCTGGCGTTGTACCCGTACTCGCTGCGCTGCACGCGCTCAAAGGACCCGGGGATCTGCCGATGAATGTCCAATGCCACTGTGATTCCTTCAATGCTCTTCGGCCGTAGCGCCGCTGCACCAGTTTAGAGGTGCCGGGCCAGCCGGGTGTGTGTCAGGCTCCGGCGACCAGTCCGTAAAGGACAAAGACAACAGGGGATGCAAACACGATGGAGTCGAGCCTGTCCATGACTCCACCATGCCCGGGCAGGATGCTGCTCATGTCCTTGACGCCCAGTTCGCGCTTGACCATGGATTCGGCGAGGTCGCCGGCCGTGGAAGCGGCCACGGTACCGACCGCCAACACCACCCCCACCCACCAGGGCTTGTCGAGGATGAACAAGCAGGCAAGGATGCCGATGAGCACGGCGCCGCCCACCGAACCGGCGAATCCCTCCCAGGACTTCTTCGGGCTGATCTTGGGCGCCATGGGATGTTTCCCCAGGGATGCACCCACCAGGTAACCGAAGGTGTCGTTGGACACGACCAGCAGGAGCATCACCGCCACCTGCCACGCCCCTTCGGGAATGGTCCCGCCGGGCCAGAACCCCAGCGGGGAGGCCCCGCCGGTGGCGTGCAGCGGCAGCGCCGCGAAGCTGATGAAGAACGGGACCCAGCCCAGGGTGAAGACGCCGGCAAAGATACTGTTGGCCGAGCCTGCTGCGCTTTCGATGGACCGCCACAGGAGCACGGCGACAGAACTGAGCAGCATGCCGAACAGCAGGCTTTCGATACCGCCGAAGTAGGCCACGAACGGCATGGCCACCGTGCCGGTCATGACCGGCACGATGGGCATCCTGGTTCCGTTGGCTTCCAGCGCCCGATAGATTTCCCAGACGCCGAAGACGGCGAAGGCCGTGGTGACGGCAACGAAGGCGAGCGGGAGGAACAGGAGTCCGCCCAGCACCGCAAAGAGCATGGCAAGGCCCACCACGACGGCGGCCGGCAGGTTGCGGCCGGCCTTCGGCGTCGGATTGCTCCTGGGCTGCTTCCCCCGTGTGCGTGCCCGTGGTGCGGGGGCCTGATCTGCCTGGCCCATTAGACTTCGAGCAGCTCTGCTTCCTTGCGCTTCAGAAGCTCGTCGATGCCATCCACGTGGGCCTTGGTGATGCTGTCCAGTTCCTTCTCGGCGCGGGTGCCCTCGTCCTCGCCGGCCTCGCCGTCCTTGACCAGCCGGTCCAGGGCTTCCTTGGCCTTGCGCCGGATGTTGCGGATGGAGATCTTGGCGTCTTCGCCCTTGGTCTTGACGATCTTGACGTATTCCTTGCGGCGTTCCTTGGTCAGTTCCGGAATGGTGATCCGGATGACGTTGCCGTCGTTGGACGGGTTGGCGCCTACCTCGGAGTCGCTCAGCGCGCGTTCGATATCTCGCATCGCGGTCTTGTCGAACGGGGTGATCAGGATGGTCCGTGCGTCCGGGATGGCGAACGAGGCCAGCTGCTGCAGCGGCGTGGGGGAACCGTAGTAGTCCACCAGGACCTTGTTGTAGAGTCCCGGGTTGGCCCGGCCGGTGCGGACGGCGGCGAAGTCTTCCTTGGCCACTTCTACAGCCTTGTCCATCTTCTCTTCGGCTTCGAGCAAGGTTTCTTCTATCACGGTCTCTCCTGACGGTTGTGGTGCAGTCCGGGGCGCCGGCTCCGTGCACGCGGTTCTCGGTTGCTGTTTCCGTCCCCCGTCCTGGAAGGCGGGGGGCGGAACTGTCCTGAAAACATCCTAGCCGCAGCTAGGCAGTGACCAGCGTGCCCAGCTTTTCGCCGAGGATTGCGCGGGTGACGTTGCCTTCACCTTCCATGCCGAACACCACCATGGAGAGGTTGTTGTCCTTGCACATGGTCATGGCCGTCTGGTCCATGACACGGATGTCGCGGCGGAGCGCATCGTCGTAGCTGAGCGTTTCAAGCCGCTCGGCAGAGGGGTCCTTCTTGGGATCGGCGGTGTATACGGCGTCCACTCCACTCTTGGCCATCAGGACGACGTCGGCGTGGACCTCGAGCGCACGCTGCGCGGCAACGGTATCGGTGGAGAAGTAGGGCAGGCCCGCTCCGGCGCCGAAGATCACCACGCGGCCCTTTTCCATGTGCCGGATGGCGCGGCGGGGAATGTAGGCCTCGGCCACCTGGCCCATGGTGATGGCGCTCTGGACACGGGTCTCCACGCCGGCCTGTTCCAGGAAGTCCTGGAGGGCCAGGCAGTTCATGACGGTTCCCAGCATGCCCATGTAGTCGGCGCGGGAGCGGTCCATGCCGCTCTGGGACAGTTCGGCGCCGCGGAAGAAGTTGCCGCCGCCAACCACGATGGCCACCTCAACCTCGGGGACGGCCGCCGCGATCTGCTTGGCGACGTCGCGGACGGTTTCGGGGTCGACGCCCAGTTTCCCGCCGCCGAAGACCTCGCCGGAAAGCTTCAGGAGGACCCGGCGCCTGCTTTTCTCTGGCTGGATTACAGTGTTGACGGCTTCCATGATGCCTTCCCGTTGATGACTCTGAAAAAAGGTTATCCTGCCGGTACCAAAGGTCGATACCGGCGGCGGTTCGCACAGATCGCGTGCATGCAAAAGGGGCGGCCACCGAAGTGGCCACCCCCTTGCAGTTTCGACTAGGAGCCGACGCGGAAACGCGTGAACGCGGTTCCCTTGACACCGGCCTCTTCGAGGACCTGTGCCACGGACTTCTTGGCGTCCTTCGCGAATGCCTGGTCAACCAGGACCTCGCCCTTGTAGAAGCCGGTCACGCGGCCTTCCACGATCTTGGTGAGGGCGGCTTCGGGCTTGCCTTCGGCCTTGGCGGTTTCTTCGGCGATGCGGCGCTCGGACTCCACCAACTCGGACGGAACGTCGTCGCGGGTCAGGTAGTTCGGGGCCATCGCGGCGATGTGCACGGCAACGTCGTGGGCGGCGGTGGCAGCGGCTTCGCCTTCACCGTCGACTGCGAACAGCACGCCAACCTGGGCGGGCAGGTCCTTGGAGGTCTTGTGCAGGTAAGCGTCAACCGTGGCACCCTCAACGCGGGAGATGCGGCGGACAACAACCTTCTCGCCCAGGACAGCGCCTTCTTCGACGACGACCTCGGACAGCGGCTTGCCATCGACCTCGGTGGCGAGCAGGGTCTCCAGGTCGGCAGCGCCGGACTCGACGGCAACGGCCAGGACCTTGTCAGCCAGCTGGATGAACTTGTCAGCCTTGGCAACGAAGTCGGTCTCACAGTTGACCTCGATCATGACGCCGACGCCGTTGCTGACCTTGGCAGCCACGAGGCCTTCGGCGGTGGAGCGGCCTTCACGCTTGGTGGCGCCCTTGAGGCCCTTGATGCGGATGATTTCGATGGCCTTCTCGGCGTCGCCGTTGGCTTCGTCAAGAGCCTTCTTGACGTCCATCATGCCGGCGCCGGTGCGCTCGCGCAGGGCCTTGATGTCCGCGGCAGTGTAGTTCGCCATGTGAACCCCTCTGTCTAGAAATTTGTTGTGGTGTACGGACCGACAGGACGGCTGCCCATCTTCATGGGCGGCCATCCTGTCAGCAGCTCCGGCTGCAGGCAGCGCGGAGAATCCGGATTTAGTTGTCTTACTTGGCGTCGTCGGCGGGAGCTTCGGCAGCAGCCGGAGCTTCAGCTTCTTCTGCCGCAGCAGGGGCAGCAGCCTCTTCGGCCTTGCTGCCTTCCAGGAGTTCGCGCTCCCACTCGGCCAGCGGCTCTTCCGGAGCTTCGGCAGCGCCCGAGCCGCGGTTGTTGCGGGCGATGAGGCCCTCGGCAACAGCGTCGGCAACAACGCGGGTCAGGAGGTTCACGGAGCGGATGGCGTCGTCGTTGCCCGGGATCGGGAAGTCGACTTCGTCCGGATCGCAGTTGGTGTCCAGGATGGCCACAACCGGGATGTTCAGCTTCTTGGCCTCGTCAACGGCGAGGTGTTCCTTCTTGGTGTCCACGACCCAGAGCAGGGACGGTGCCTTGGTCAGGTTGCGGATACCGCCGAGGTTGGACTCGAGCTTGGTGAGTTCGCGCTTGAGGAGCAGCAGCTCCTTCTTGGTGTACGCGGAACCGGCGACGTCGTCGAAGTCGATCTCTTCGAGTTCCTTCATGCGCTGGATGCGCTTGGCGACGGTCTGGAAGTTGGTCAGCATACCGCCGAGCCAGCGCTGGTTGACGTAGGGCTGGCCAACGCGGGTTGCCTGCTCGGCAATTGCTTCCTGGGCCTGCTTCTTGGTGCCGACGAAGAGCACGGTGCCGCCGTGGGCCACAGTGGCCTTGACGAACTCGTAGGCGCGGTCGATGTAGGACAGCGACTGCTGCAGGTCGATGATGTAGATGCCGTTGCGCTCGGTGAAGATGAAGCGCTTCATCTTCGGGTTCCAACGGCGGGTCTGGTGTCCAAAGTGGACGCCGCTGTCAAGCAGCTGGCGCATGGTTACGACGGGCATGCCGACGCTCCTTCCGGCAGGTCATTCATGAGAGAGCCCTCAGGCTTCTTACCCTGCCAATAGTTGACGGTTGATTTAGCGTGGCCCGGGGTTGGGCCGTGCTCCTGGCATCCATCACGCTTCCCATCCGCGCTGTAGGGCACGGACCGAAGGAGGCATGATCCTCTGAAGGCTGGGCTGGAGCTTTCACCTTGTGGAGGGCTGGATGCGCGTAGTCAGCTGCCGCTCCCCCACACTCCTGAATGGGGCGTGCCGACGCAATCCGGACAGGCAAATGCACCGCAGGGGTGATCCACTGGTACGGGAAGCGTTGAGGGCGCAGCAAACTGCTCCACCAAGTGTACTACAGGGACCCGCTTCCGCCGGACAGCACCGGCCGGCAGGAACGGCTTATCCACATAGGTCCCGCCATGCCTGCCGGCCCCGCTTTTCCGGGCGCATGCTGGCCCCATGAAACCCCAGCTTCTCCTGGCCGCACTGCTGATGCTTCCCGCTTCGGTGGGGTCCGCAGCACAACCCCCGCCGTTCGGCCCCGCTCCCCTTTCGGCCCCGGCGGGGACGACTGCGGAGACGACTGCGGGGACGACGACGGCCGAGGACATTGGCCCCGATGTTGCGGCACCCTCCTGGCAGTGGCCGCTTGCGCCACGGCCGCGGGTGCTGCGGGATTTCGATCCTCCACCGAAGCCATGGCTGAGCGGGCACCGGGGCGTGGACCTCGCGGCAGCGCATGACGGTGTGGCGGTTACCTCTCCGGCAGCCGGCACGGTCAGCTTCGTGGGCGTCGTGGTTGACCGCCCCGTGATCACCATCGACCACGGGAACGGACTGCGGAGCAGCTTCGAACCGGTTGAGAGCACCCTCGCGGCCGGGGCCGCAGTCGGCGCCGGCCAGGTTGTAGGCACGGCACTTCCCGGCCATTGCGGAACTGCAGCCTGCATCCATTGGGGCGTGCGTCGGGGCGATGATTACGTCAATCCCCTGCAGTTCGTCATGGACCTGAGGCCTTCCATCCTCCTGCCACTGGGCGGCCCACCCTAGCGAAGCGAGGTCGCACAACGGCGACCGGAGACAGAAGACAGTCGGTCAAACAATGGCCGAGATGCCGGTGATGGCCCGCCCGGTGACCAGGGTGTTGATTTCGGCGGTTCCCTCGTAGGAGTAGATGGCCTCGGCGTCGGCAAAGATCTTCGCCATCCCGTAGTCCGTCACGATGCCGTTGCCGCCCAGGATGCTCCGGCCGATGGCCGCGCTGTCCCGCATCCGCTCGGTGGTGAAGGCCTTGGCCAAGGCGGACTGCTCGTCCCTGGCCATCCCGGCGTCTTCGAGCTGCGAGAGCCGCACCATCATTCCCATGGAGCTGACGGCGTTGCCCAGAATCGTGACCAGCTGGCTCTGCACCAGCTGGAAGGACGCCAGCGGCCGGCCAAACTGATGCCGCTCTACCGCGTAGCGCCGGGCAACATCGAAGGTGGCCAGCTGCTGGCCCACCGCCTGCCAGGCGACACCGAGGCGGGTGACTTTGAGGACTTTGTTGACGTCGCGGAAACTGTTGGCGTGCTCCAGCTTGAAGAAGCCGGGCACCACCACGTTGTCCAGGGTGATGTCGGCGTTTTGGACGGTGCGGAGGGAGATCTTGTTCTCAATCTTTTCCGCGCTGAAACCTGGGAGTGCGGTATCCACCAGGAAGCCCTTGACCTGGTTGTCGTCCACGTCGCGCGCATACACGACGACCCAGTCGGAGAAGGTGGCGTTGCCGATCCAGCGCTTGGCCCCGTTGAGGATCCAGTTGGCGCCGTCCCGCCGCGCGATGGTCCGTGTACCGCCGGCAACGTCACTTCCGCCCAGCGGCTCGGTGAGCCCGAAAGCTCCGATCTTCTTCAGGGCGTAAATATCGGGAAGCCACGCGTCCTTCTGCTCCTGCGAGGCGAGGGTTTCGATGGACCCGGTAAACAGCCCGTCGTGAACGCCCATGAAGGTGGCGATAGAGGCATCGGCGCGTGTTACTTCGGCATGGAGCAGGCCGGCGAACAGGTTGGAGCAGCCCTGCCGCCGGACCGGGCTGACCAGGTCAAGCTCGGCGAGCTTGGGAATGAGGTTCATCGGGAACTCGCCACGGTTCCAGAAGTCCACGGCGATGGGCCGCACTTCCCGCGCCAGGAAGTCCCGGACTTCAGCCAGCCGGTCCTGCTCCTTGGCGGTGAGCAGCTGCTCAAAGGCGTAGAAGTCGCCGTCGGCGTAGGGAAGGTCAAAGGGGTCTGCAGCAGGCGTGGACATGGTTGCCCTCCAGGTGTTCAGCGGCCGGTACTCTCCACAGCGGAGAGGAGTAAGTTACTGGTCAGTAACATACCGCACATCAGGCGCTTAACAAAGGAAACCGCGGCTGACGAGAATCGTCGGCCGCGGTTTCAGGAGTAGGGCTACTCGGACTTGAACCGAGGACCTTAGGATTATGAGTCCCGCGCTCTAACCAGCTGAGCTATAGCCCCGTGCCGCCCGGCCACAGCGAAAACGAACTGCGGCGGCAGGGCAAAAACACTCTAGCAAAACCCGGAAGGGGTTTTAGACCACCTTGTCCTCGTAACCCGCGCCACGGTAGAGGTCTTCGAAGGTCTGCAGGGTGCCCTGGATGCTGTGCGGTTCCACCATCGCCCGGCTTGCCCTGCCCATGGCCTCCTGCTGGTCCTTGGGCAGCTGGAGGATCTGGGTGATCTTCTTGGCCAGGTCATCGCTGTCATTGGGGGTGAAGAGGTAGCCGTTTTCGCCGTCGCGCACCAAGTGCGGCAGCGCCATGGCGTCCGCCAACACCACCGGGGTGGAGGCGGACATGGCCTCGAGGGTCACCAGCGACTGCAGCTCGGCAGTGCCCGGCATGCAGAAAAGATCTGCCTTGATATAGGCCTTCCGCAGGTCCTCGTCGCTGACCAGGCCCAGGAACTTCACCCGGCTGCCCAGGCCCAGCCGCTGCACCAGTTCCTCCAGTGCGGTCCGTACTTCGCCGCCGCCCACGATCTCCAGGTGCACGTTCAGCTCCGGCGGGGTCTTGCCGATGGCCCGGATGAGGACGTCGACGTGTTTTTCCTCCGCGAGCCGGCCGGCGAACATCACGGTGGGGTGCGGGTGCGGCTCGATCAGCTCGCCCGGCTGCAGCTCGTAGGCGGCGGAGTCGATGCCGTTGGACAGCGGCAGGACCTTGCGAAGGAAAGCATGCTCGTGCATGGCCTTGGCCGCGAGCGGCGTGGGGGTGGTAATCACGTCCGCCTGGCCCATCACCTTGCCCATGTCCTTCCAGGAGATGCGGCCGATGATGTCCTTGAACCACTGCGGGAATGGCAGGAACGGGTTGAGGTTTTCCGGCATGAAGTGGTTGGTGGCCACGATCCGCACACCGCGCTTCACGGCCTCGTACAGAACGTGCTCGCCGATCATGTAGTGGCTCTGGATATGGACCACGTCCGGCTTCACGCGGTCGAACAGCAGGCTGATTTCCTTTTTGATTTCCCAGGGGAAGCAGATGCGAAAGTATTCATGGGTGGGGGCGGCGTGGGAGCGGAGCCGGTGCACCGTCGCCTCCTCACGGAACTCCGTGAAGCTCTTCCCCTTGCCGTCCCGGCAGGCCAGCACGTGCACGTTGTGGCCCCGGCCGGTCATGCCCTTGGCCAGGCGATAGCCGAACTGGGCTGCGCCATTGACGTGGGGCGGATAGGTGTCCGCGGCGATCAGGATGGTCAGTGGCGGCTGGTCGGCTGGCGTGGTCACGTGGAAAACTCCTGATGGTCACGGTGCGGACAGCGATGACTGGCAGCACGGCTGGCCCGGCGTGGTTCTGCCCGGCTTCGTGGACTTTGCTGGATCTGTAGTGGAACGGGCTAGTGGGAGGGCCTGCCCGCGGTCTTCCGCGCGTCCTTCTTGCGCTTGGTGACCTCGGGATGGTGGCGGGAAAGGGCGATAACCCCAACGATAGCAAGGGAAGCTGCGGTTCCCATGGCAATCGCCATAACGGCATGCACATCGGGCCGGAGTTCGCCGAGGATGACGATCCCGATGGCTATCCCCACGAGAGGATCGATCACTGTGAGGCCCGCGATAACGAGGTCTGGCGGACCCGAGGAGTAGGCGCTTTGGACAAACCATGACCCCAGCCCTCCTGCCGCGATGAGGGCCACTACCGAATACCACTGCACGTTCAGCAGGAACAACCCGTTGGGGTCCAAAAGGTGTTTGCCGATGATGCGGGTGAGGACGGCCACGAATCCAAAGAGGACGCCGGCACCGAGGATATAGACGAAAGCGTTTATCCGGTGCTTGAACATGACGGCCAATGTGCCGAAGAGTCCAACGGCGAGGGCCAGCAACAGCACGATGGTGAGTTCGGCGTCGAGGCTCACATGGTGGGTTTCCTGGGTGACGGTGACCGCCAGGAGGACAAAGAGCGCAGACCCGGTCACGCAAGCGGCAATGGCCACTACCGTTGCCCGGTTGATGGTGAGGTCTTGGTCCTTGGCATTGATGATGGTTGTGATGACGAGGGCGATGGCGCCAATTGGCTGGACGACAGTGAGCGGGGCGGACACGAGCGCCACTGCGTTCATGGCCATGCCAGCGCACAGCAGCAGGAGGCCGAACACCCACCGCGGGTTCCTGAGCAGGCGGAGGAAGCTGTTCGAGCTGAGTGCCAACCCCCCGGTGTCTGCCTTGACGGCGCTTCCCTGCCGCTGGGCACCCAGGGCGAGGCAAAAGGCTCCAAGCAGTGCAAGCAGAACGGCCACCCAGACCATCAGGTGGTCCCGCCGTCGTGATGCTGCTGCCTTCTGCCTTTCCGCAGGATGGCCCAAAAGTAGTTGTAGGCCGCGATCCAGTGGCCGATCAGACCGAGGCCCAGCACAATCCAGGCGGCCACGAACAACCCGTACGAAAATCCGGTATCCAGCTTTGAAAGAACCAGCATCGGCGTCCCCAGGAGCAGCAGCCCGGTCCGCACTTTGCCCACCACGCTGACCGGAAGGTCGGGGTGGCCGCCGAAGAACGAGAGCGTCAGGACCAGCAGGACGGCGTCCGGAACCACCAGCGCGGCGAGGTAGAGCCAATGCACGACGCCGGCAATCACCAGCGTGACCGCTACGGCGATCAGGGCAAGCCGGTCGGCGATGGGGTCCAGGACACGGCCCAGCTTCGAAGCCTGGTCGAAGCGGCGGGCGATGTAGCCATCGATCCAGTCGGTGCTTGCCATGACGGCGAGGACAACTACTCCGGCGCCGTATTCCTTTTGTGCCAGGACCAGCCAGATGAAAAGCGGAACGCCCATGAACCGCACCACTGTGAGCAGGTTGGGGATGGTGAAGACCACGTCATGGTCCACCTGGGGGCGTCCGGGACGGGCGCCGGCACCGATAAATTTCACCCGTCCCCCTTCCCTTCCTGCGCCTGGTTGGCGCGGTCTTGTCGTGGCCGGCAAGCGCGCCGGCGGTCAATGGCCGGTGGGCCGGCTGCTAGTACGTCCGGATCAGTTTCCGGAGCAGGACCAGCAGGACCGTCCCCGCGGCCGCCAGTGCCGCCAGCGGCTTCCAGCGATTTTGCAGTCCCCCGGTGGAACCGGAGAGCGCGGCCAGCCTTTCACCGGCGGAATCCTTCGCGCGAAGGGCGAGTGCCTGGCCCTCCCGGACCTTGCCCTGGGCTGCGGCGAGCAGGTACTGCGCCTGCGTCTTGACGTCCAGTTCGCTGCCGAGCTCGTCGCGGACCTCGGTGAGGTGGTGGCGGCGCTGGTTGAGGCGGCGCGCCAGCTCCGGTTCGGAAGCGTGCGGGAATTCCTTGTCGTGCTCGGCCGCCTTTGCCGCCTTCTCGGCCTTGGCCTTGGCGGCCGCCTGCTCCTTGGCAGCCTTGGCAGCTTTTGCCTCGGGGCTGTCCGGGTCGAGGACGGCGGCGTTGAAGGCGGAACCTTCCCTGGCGACGCCGACGTCGTGCCTAATGCCCCGGATGGTTTCTTCCGGAAGCAGGGGCATGGCCTTCTTGAACTTGCGCAGGCCGATCAGGCCGCCGATGAGCGCTATCAGCATGAACGCCGCGGATACCAGCAAAGCGGCCAGCCAGGCGGGCATGATGGTGGCCAGTCCCATGATGGCCGCAACGATGAGCCCAATCAGCAGGAATGCCAGGAAGACCAGTGCCACGGCGAAGAAGGCGGCAGCGACGCCCACCTGGACGCCCTTGCGCTTAAGTTCGAACTTGGCGAAGGCGATCTCGTCGTTCAGCTGGCGCGGGGCCAGCCGGAAGAGGAGTTTTAGCGTCCTGGGCAGCGCGGTGATGCGCAATCCGGGGCTGGTGCCCCCGCTGTGACGTCCGCTCATCGGTTCCGCCTTACTGGTTTTGTTCGATCCGGCTTCCGTATCCTGCAGGAAAGTGCTCGGCACAGTCCCCGGCACAAAACTACCATTCAGGTTCAGGGCGAACTTCGGGGCTTGCCGGACGGCGCGGCCTACAACGCTGAAAATCCCGGCCCGCCGGGCCTAGGATTGACATCCGTGACCACTCCCTCCAATCCGGGTGATTTGCTGAGCCGACGCCGGAAGCTTCTGTACATCCTCCTTCTCGGTGCGCTGACGGCCCTGGGTCCGTTCACGATCGACCTCTACCTGCCGGCGTTTCCCGCCCTGGAGGCGAGCCTTGGGGTTACCGAGGCTCAGGTCCAGCTGACCCTGGCCGGGACAACCGTGGGCTTTGCCTTCGGGCAACTGGTGGTGGGCCCGTTCAGCGACAAGTTCGGCCGCAGGTATCCGCTGATCCTGGCCACGGCCCTGCACATCGCCGCGTCACTGGGGGCGGCCCTGTCCACGGACATCACCACGCTGGGCATCTTCCGGGTACTGATGGGCGTCGGCGCTGCCGGTGGCGGCGTGGTTGCGATGGCCATGGTGCGTGACCTCTTCTCCGGGTATGCGATGGTGCGGATGTTCTCCCGGATGAGCCTGGTCAACGGCCTGGCGCCGATCCTCGCACCGGTCATCGGATCGCAACTGCTGCTGGTGATGGAGTGGCCCGGGATCTTCGTGTTCCTTGCCTCCTACGGCACCGTGGTCATTGTCGCCGCCCTGTTCCTTGTCCGCGAGACCCTCCCCCGGGAGAAGCGCGGCCAGAGCGGCATGACCGTCCGGCAGCGTTACCGCGTGCTCTTCAGCGACCGGATCTTCGTGGGCCTGCTCATGGTGGCGGGGCTTAATTTTGGCGGACTCTTCACGTACCTCTCCGCCTCGCCCTTCCTGTTCCAGGACGTGTTCGGGTTCTCGGCCCAGGAGTACGGCCTGCTGTTCGGCATCAACTCCCTGGGCATCGTGGCCGGAGTGCAAACCAGCTCGCGTCTGATCCGCCGGGTTCCCCCGCAGTGGATCATGGCCGGGGCCACGGCCTGGCTGTTCTTCATGGCCATGCTGATCGTGCTGTTCGACCAGCTGGGCTTTGGCCTGTGGGGCGTCATGGTCCCGCTGTGGTTCTACATCATGGGCACCGGATTCATGTTCCCCTGCGTCCAGGTCCTTGCCCTGGCCGGCCATGCCTCCCAGGCAGGCACTGCGGCGTCCCTCCTGGGTGCAGCCACCTTCATGATCGCCGGCCTCATTTCGCCGGTGGTGGGCTGGCTTGGCATCACCAGCGCCGCGCCCATGGGGGCAGTCCAGGCAGGCTGCATCCTGCTGGCCATCGCGGCCCTCTGGCTGGTGGTCCGCCCGCGCACGGTCCCGTCAATCCACTGATGCACTCCATGGACTGTTCCACTGACCAGCCCCGGCAAGCACCCGGAGGGAAGAAGCCATGACCCGCAAGCCCCAGCGCAACGGACGCGGGCTCTTCCTCGGCACGGTGCTGGGCGCCGTCGTGGGCTATTTCGCAGGGCGTGCCCTGGGCAACCCCGCCATGGGCATCGCGCTGGGCGCTGTGGCGGGCGCGGCGCTGCTGTACCGCGTGAACCCGGGCCCTTGGCGCCGGGGCCAGGACCGGGACCGGGACCAGGATCAGGACCAGGACCGGGACCGGCCTTAGCCCGGGAGTCGCCTGGCCTGCCCTTGTCTCCGGAATCTGCCCCCGCTGCGCCCCTCCCGCGATAAAATGTGTCCGTGCCCAGCTGGCAGGATCAACCGCCACTTCCGGCCACATGGCAACGGTGCGACGCCGGGATTCTGCCATTGTGGTGGGAGCGGCTGCGCGCCCAGATGGGACAGCAGTCGGCTGCACTGTACGCGGCCGGCCTCTTTACCGAGGACCGGCGCCGGCCGATTGCCCAATGGTTCAACCCCGCGTTCAAGGCGGCCCTGCTGGTGGCCCCGGAAACCTCCCCGGAATGGCCCGTGCAGCGGTTCGGGATCTTCTACGCGCCGCCGGACACCGGATTCGTCCGGATCCACTCGGCCTCGCATGAATGGAGCCCGCGGCAGCCGCGCCGGTCCCCTACGGAAAAGGAAGCCTTCGAGGCCGCCATCGCCGAGGCCGAGCGGTTCCTGCAGGTGGAAATGGATTTCGTCTGAACATGGAAAAGTCCCCGTCCTTCCAGCTGGAAGGACGGGGACTTTTTGGTGAAGCTCCTCCTGCTGGACTTGAACCAGCAACCCTTCGATTAACAGTCGAATGCTCTGCCAATTGAGCTAAGGAGGAATGAAGCAGGTACGACATTAGCAAAGGTGTCCGGCGAAAGTGAAATCGGCTGATTTCCGCGGCAAAAGGGGTTGCCCCCGGACGCACAGCAGCCCCGCCGGACAACAAAAATCCCCGCTCCGGAAGACCGGAACGGGGATTGGAAGCTCCTCCTGCTGGACTTGAACCAGCAACCCTTCGATTAACAGTCGAATGCTCTGCCAATTGAGCTAAGGAGGAATGAAGCGGGTATTAGCCTAGCAAAGACCTGCCCGGGAAACGAAATCGGGGAACCGGGCCCTGCCGTGCGGGCCAGGCTACGCCTCGGCACGCAGCGCCCGGCGCTCCATTTCCAGCATCAGCAGTTCCCGGTTGAGCCGCTGGTAGGTTTCCGGATCCGCTGCCGGGTCCAGCCGCTGCAACTGGCCCATCTTGTCCGCCTTGACCCGGGTGATCTGCAGCTCGAACAGGCGGGACAGGATGTCCCGGCAGTACTTCTGCACCGCTTCCTCCGTGCTCGCGGGCAGCGGCACCACAGCCAGCTCGGATACCAGCGGCCGCAGCGGTTCCGGCACCTCGTGCATCACGTGCTCCACCCACCGCACGGGATCCACCACCAGGCCCGGCCCGGTGGCACGCATGGCGTCGTGGACGGCCTGGAAAGCCGGGGTGGCGAACCTGGCAGCAGCGAACCGGTCCCACACGCCTCCTTCCAGCAGGGACGGCATCTGGAGGGCCACCTCGAGTGCCTGGCGCTCCATGGAGGCCACGGGGTCGCGGGGGTCCGGCCGGTGGAAGGACGGCACGGCTCCCGTCGACGGACCCGCTGCCACGCCCGGCCCGCCGGCCGGAGCGGGGGCCGGCTGCTGGCCCTGGGGCTGGGAACCGGGTGCGGGCGGGCGTCCGGTGTCTCCGCGCTTAACCGCTGCATTCACCAGCCGCAGCACCTCGTTCGGGTCAGGCATGCCCAGCCAGCCCGTGAGCGCCTGGCAGTAGCCGGTGCGGGTGGACGCGTCGCGGATGGCCGCCACCACGGGCACGGAGGCCTTCAGGCCCTGCACCCGGCCTTCCACCGTGTCCAGGTTGAACTGCTTCAGCGTGGCGCGGATGGCGAATTCGAACAGCGGCCGGCGGGACTGCACCAGGGCGTGCACCGCCTCATCGCCCTTGCTTTGGCGCAGGTCGCAGGGGTCGGCGCCGGTGGGCTCCACAGCCACGTAGGTCTGGGCAGTGAAGCGCTGGTCCTCCTCGAACGCCCGCAGCGCGGCCTTCTGGCCCGCGGCGTCGCCGTCGAAGCAGAAGATCACCTCTCCCCCGGTGCCGTCATCGGACAGCAGCCGGCGGGCAATCTTGATGTGTTCGGTGCCGAACGCGGTGCCGCAGGTGGCCACCGCCGTCGTGATTCCTGCCAGGTGGCAGGCCATGACATCGGTGTAGCCCTCGACTACCACCAGCTGGCGGTCCTTCGCGATGCTGCGTTTGCCGAGGTCGATGCCGTAGAGGACCTGGGACTTCTTGTACAGCGCCGTTTCCGGGGTGTTGAGGTACTTGGGGCCCTGGTCGTCCTCGTAGAGTTTGCGCGCGCCGAAGCCGATGGTGTCCCCGGCGATGTCCCGGATGGGCCAGATGAGGCGGCCGCGGAAACGGTCGTAAATACCCCGGTTGCCTTCGGAAAACATGCCGGTGAGCTTCAGTTCGGCGTCCGTGAAGCCACGCCCGCGGAGGTGCTTGAGGAGCGCGTCCCAGCCTTGCGGCGCGTAGCCGCAGCCGAAATGCTCCGCCGCCGCGCGGTCAAAGCCGCGGCCGTGCAGGAAGGTCCGCGCCTCCGCCGCCCCTGGAGTCAGCAGCTGGGCGCGGAAGAATTCGTCCGCGATCTTGTGGGCGTCCAGCAGCCGCTGCCGGCGGCCCACTTCCTCCCGGTTGGGGCCGGTGCCGCCGTCCTCGTACCGCAGCTCGTAGCCGATGCGGGCCGCGAGTTTCTCGACGGCCTCCTGGAACGAGCTGTGGTCCTGCTTCTGGACGAAGGCAATGACGTCGCCGTCCTCGCCGCAGCCGAAGCAGTGGTAGCGGCCCACCTGGGGCCGGACAGTGAACGACGGCGAGCGCTCATCATGGAACGGGCACAGGCCTTTGAAGGTCCCCAGCCCGGCGCCTTTAAGCGTTACGTAGCCGTCAACGACTTCCTTGATGTCCGTGCGCTGGCGTACTTCGTCAATATCTTCGCGTTTGATCAGGCCGGCCACAGACTAATCCTAGTGTCGGGGTACGACGGCGGCTGGCAGGCCATGGCGTTCGTCACCACAGCATTCATCACCAGGGCGTTCATCACCACAGGGACGGCAGGCTCCCCACCAGGCGCTCGTACATGGCCAGTGCCGAACCGTCCGTCAGGGACGCCACCTGGTCGATTACGACGCGGAGCCGGGCGCCGTCGTCGGCTGCGTCCCGCCAGTCGGCCGCGAACATCGGTTCCAGGTGCCGGTCCCCGGTGGCGCTCAGCGCGGTGACGAGGGCGTGCAGCACCTCGCGCTGCCGCTCGTAGATGGGCTGCCGGTGCTCCGTGGTCATCACGAAGGTGGTGGCCAGGCCCTTCATGACGGCGATCTCCATGACCGTTTCGTCCGGGACCATGAGCTCGGCTTCGTAGCGGGTCAACCTCCCCGGTCCGTACACGGCACGGGTGGTTTCCAGCGCGCTCTGGCAAAACCGGCCGATCAGCTGGCTGGTCATGTTCTTCAGGGCAGCCATGGATTTGCGGCTGCCGTCCGCCTCCCGGACCCACACGTCCGTAGCCTCGAGGCGGGCCAGAGCGGCGTCAATGGCCGCGGGGTCGTTGTGCGGCAAGTACCACTGCTTGGCGTAACCCACCACGCGGGCGCGGTGGTCCGGGTTGTCCATCCACCGCAGCTGGAAGTGCCCGGCCACGATGGCGTCCTCCACGTCGTGGACGGAATAGGAGATGTCGTCCGCGAGGTCCATGACCTGCGCTTCCAGGCAGGAGCGGCGCTCGGGGGCGCCCTGGCGGATCCAGTTGAAGATGGGAAGGTCGTCCTCGTAGGCGCCGAACTTGCTGGTGCGCTGGCCGTGGATGACCGGGGCTTCCAGCGCGGACCACGGGTACTTGGCAGCCGCGTCCAGGCTGGCCCGGGTGAGGTTCAGCCCGGCCGGCTGGCCATCCGCGGTCAGCACCTTGGGCTCGAGGCGGGTCAGGAGCCGCAGGGTCTGGGCGTTGCCCTCGAAGCCGCCGATGGCGTGCGCCACCTCGTTCAGCGCCGACTCCCCGTTGTGCCCGAACGGCGGGTGGCCCAGGTCGTGGCTCAGGCAGGCGGTATCCACCACGTCCGGATCGCAGCCCAGGGCACGGCCCAATTCGCGTCCCACCTGGGCCACTTCCAGGCTGTGCGTCAGGCGGGTCCGGACAAAGTCGTCGGTGTCCGGTGCCACCACTTGCGTCTTGGCCCCCAGCCGGCGCAGTGCGGAGGAATGCAGGACGCGCGCACGGTCGCGCTCGAAGTCGGAGCGGTACGTGCTCTTCGGCGGTTCTTCCACCCAGCGGGCGGAATCGTCGGCGTTGTAGGCGGCGCGGGCCAACGCGGCGGCCGGACCGGCCATTGGAGTCTCAGCCAAGGGAGTTTCAGCCACCGGAAACGTCCAGCTCCGCGGCGGCAATGTCCTTCGACTGCGCGTCGTTGAGCGCCCGGGAGTCCAGCCAGTCCTTGGGCAGCGCCGGCTTCTTCGGTGACCCTGCGCGGCCACGCGGGCCCTCGGAATCGACGCCGGGGTAGGGCACCTCGGGGTCCAGCTCATCCAGGAGCGAGCGCAGGACCTCAAGCGTCGGCACCGTGGCGAGCTTGGCCCGCAGGTCCCCGCCCACCGGGTACCCCTTGAAGTACCAGGCCATATGCTTCCGGATCTCCCGGAGGGCCTTGTACTCATCGCCGCCGAAGGTTTCGATCATCAGCTGCGCGTGGCGGTACACGCCGTCGGCCACCTGGCGCAGGTTGGGCCGATGGCGCTCGTCGCTGCCCTCGAACGCGGCCTGCAGGTCGCCGAACAGCCACGGCCGGCCCTGGCAGCCGCGGCCCACCACCACACCGTCCACGCCGGTTTCACGGACCATCCGTACGGCGTCCTCGGCGGACCAGATGTCCCCGTTGCCCAGCACGGGGATGTCCGGCAGGGCCTCGCGGAGTCGGGCGATGGCGGACCAGTCAGCCTGCCCGGAATAGAACTGCGCCGCGGTACGGCCGTGCAGCGCGACGGCAGTGACGCCGGAATCGCGGGCAATCCGGCCGGCGTCGAGGTAGGTGAGGTGGTCGTCATCGATGCCTTTGCGCATCTTGATGGTCAGCGGGATGTTGCCCTTGGCGGCTTCCTTCACGGCGGTCTGCACGATCGAAGTGAAGAGGTCGATCTTCCACGGCAGCGCCGAACCGCCGCCGCGCCTGGTGACCTTCGGGACGGGGCAGCCGAAGTTCAGGTCAATGTGGTCGGCACGGTCCTCCTCCACCAGCATCCGCACGGCGGCGCCCACGGTGACCGGGTCCACGCCGTACAGCTGGACCGAACGGACCTTCTCGTCGTCGTCGTGGGAGATGATCCGGAGGGACTCGGGGGTCCGCTCAACCAGCGCGCGGGAGGTGACCATCTCCGCCACGTACATGCCGCCGCCGTACTCACGGCAGAGCCTACGGAAGGCGGAGTTGGTGATGCCGGCCATGGGCGCCAGGATCACCGGCGTGTCCACGGTGATGGGACCCAGCTTCAGGGGCGGGAGTTCCAGCTTGGGAGCGGGAGGAGTTGCTGCAACAGTCACCTTTCCATTGTTGCAAAGGCGGGCAAATCGGCTCCCCGCGGCCTTGAGCCGCCGTCAGCCCCGGTCAGCCGCCCGCCGGCCGCGCCGGGTTTGCGGCATCCCGCCGGTGCTGCCGGCGCTGTCGGGGGTTCCCGCGCTGTCGGGGGTTCCCGCACTGTCCGGAGTGCCTGGACTCTCCGCACCGCCGGCGGCGCGGCTGGACCGCCGTTCCAGTGCCGCGGCTGCGAGCGATCCGGTGTCGTCCACCTCGTCCCCAAGCTGCCGGCCGGCATCGGCTGCCCCCGGTCCCGGCACCGCGGGTCCGGTTGTTGCGACGGCGGGCGCGGCCGGATGGACGCCGGTCGCCTTGACCACCAGGACGGCGATCAGCGTGGTGACCGGGATGGCCAGGACAAGGCCGATGGAGCCAACCAGGGTGCGGATCACTTCCTCGGAAAGTTCGGCGCTGGTGAGCGTCTCCCCCAGCGGCCGGTCGTACAGCATCACGATGATGAGGATGGGCAGCGCCGCCCCCGCGTAGGCGAACGCGATGGTGTACACCGTGGAAGCGATGTGGTCGCGGCCGATCCTCATGGCGGAGGTGAACAGCTTGCGTGCGCTGCTGGCGGGTGCCAGTTCATAGAGCTCCCACACGGCGGATGACTGGGTGATGGTCACGTCGTTGAGCACGCCCAGGCCAGAGATGATGAGCCCGCACAGGATCACTCCGGTGATGGAGATATTGGACGACGTGTTCACCAGGGTGGTGGCGTCGTGGTTGCCCACCCCGGCCAGGTTGGCCGCATTCGTAGCCCAGGCCGCCAGCAGCGCCGTGATGCCCAGCCCGAAGATGGTCCCCAGTAAGGCCGTGGACGTCCGGGCCGAGAATCCGTGGGCGAAGTAGAGTACCCCGATCATGATCACCGTGGACCCCACCAGCGCGAGCAGCAGCGGGGGCTTGCCTTCCACCAGGCCCGGGAGCATGAAGCTGGCCAGCACGAAGTACGCGCCCACCAGCCCGACCAGGGCCCGCAGCCCCCGCCAGCGGGCGACGGCGATGACCACCACCGCGTAGAGCAGGGCCAGCAGGACAATGGGCAGGGTGCGGACGAAGTCCACGAAGATGTAAGCGGGCGCACCCTGCGAGGACGCCGCGCCCTGTGCGTTGGACAGATTCAGGTAGCGGATCTGGTCCCCCGCCTTGACCCCGTGCGACTTGGCGATATCCGGATTGATGACCACCTTGACCGGACTTCCGCCCTTGTCCGGCTCAGTGAAGGCGAAGGTGCAGTCCGAGCCCTGCTGCCCCGGATTCTGCTGCTGCGCCTGGCCTTGCTGTTGTTGGCCCTGCTGGGCCGCCCCCTGCATGCAGTTCTCCGTCACCACGCTCTGGATGGTGCCGGTGTCGAACGTCACGCCGGGCGCTGCCGAGTACGGATTGGCCAGCGAGATGCCTTCCTTGCTTCCCGACGGCCAGAGCATCGCCATGCCCGCAAGGGTCAGCAGGGTGATGGGAATCAACACCGCCGCCAGGATCCGGTTGGCTTTCCGCCGGGCAGCCATCGCCTCCGGCGTCGGCTCCGAATGACCTGGAGAAGCGTGGGAGTGGCCGGCGCCCATCAGCAGTGAAACCTCATACGTTGAACTCTACGTCCGGCGCCGTAGGGTTGATAAATGGATCAGTGGGAGGTACCAGGAGTGGCCAACCGAAGCACCGATGACACCAGCGGGCAGGCGTCCGGAAGCGTTCCCGAGCCCGTCCACCAGGCCGTGCTGGGTGTCCTGGAAGCATCCGCACCCACCCGGGGCGTTGCCCTGGTGCTGCACGGCGGAAAATCCCACAGCCGGGAACCGGTGGAAGCGCGGCACCTGAGTCCGGCGCGGATGGTGCCGTTCGCCAGGCACCTGCACCGGGCGGGACGGAAACACGGCCTGGCGGTGTGGTCGCTGCGGAACAGCGTCCGCGGTTGGAACGGGCCGGACATGGCTCCGCTGCAGGACGCCCGCTGGGCGCTGCGGCAGATCGAGGAGCAGCATCCTGGCGTGCCCATCTTCCTTCTGGGCCACTCAATGGGCGGACTGACGGCCGTCTGCGCGGCGGACCATCCGCAGGTGGAATCCGTGGTGGCCCTGGCGCCTTGGCTCACCCCGCAGACTCCGGTGGCCAACGTGGCCGGCAGGAAGGTCCTGATTGTGCACGGCACCAACGACCGCTGGACCAGTCCTTCCCAATCGCTGGCGTTTGCGCGGCGGGCCTCCGCGGAAGCGGCCAGCATGCAGTACGTGGCACTGCAGGGAGCAGGGCATTTCATGCTCCGGAAAGTCCGCCTCTGGCAGACCCTTGCCACCGGTTTCGTCATCAAGTCCTTCAGTGAGGGCACCGGCGCGGATGTCCGGCCGTCCCGCGCCTTCACCCAACTGCTGCCGGAATCGTCGGTACAGGTCACCCTCTGAACCCTGTCCCGGAACCAGCAGCCTGACGGTTGCCCGGACCCATCCGAAGGAACCTCCAGCACGAAACCCTGCTGCTGCGGCGCCTGCTCCAGGCCGGCGTGGACGGGTGCATCCCAGACTTTCCGTTGGCGCTACTTACTTGGGGAGGCGCGCACCCGGTGCCACGCCGTCAGTCCGAGACGACGAGGGTTTCGGCCGCTGCGAGGCGCGCCTTCCCACTCTCCAGGAGGGGTTCGACGGCGGCCCGCAGGGCCGTCATGGAGTCGTCCAGTTCCAGCATGACCGGGTGCTGGTACGCGATCAGCGCAAGGATGTCGCGCACCGCCTCGGCGGCGTCACCGGCATCGAGGGCCGGCTCATGGCCCACGAATACGTCGGTGGGAGCATCGGCTGATGCCGGCTCGGATTCCTGGCCGGGTTCCGGCGTGGCGGGCGCCGCATAGCTCACGGCGAAGGCCCGGATCCGGCCCTTCTTACCGGGCGCCACGCCCGCACCGAAAGCCGACTCCGGCTGTGCCCGCAGCACGATGGCGCCGTGGGCGCCGGTGAGCTCGTCCAGGAACAGTTTCTGCACCTGCCCCACGGACAGCACGCCAGGCGGGTCCCAGCCGTGGATGGACGTGTAGTACCTGCCCACGACGTCCGTCAGTTCCACGGATCCGGTGGCCAGGTCCATCACCACGTCCGAGCCGGCGTTTTCGCCGCTGACCGGCCGCCCGCCGTAGTCCTTCTCCGGAAAGACGGGAAGCCGGAGGGCGCCAGGCTCCACGATGACCAGCCGGGACCGCTGGATGGGCGACAGCCCGGCGGCCTCCGCGAAGGCGGCGCCGGCGGTGCCGGGCTCCACCTTGGCGCGCAGCTTCGTCACGCCCGACGGCGCGTGTTCGGCTTCCCGCCGCAGCATGGCCAGCAGGCTGGCACCGATGCCGGAGCGCCGGTGGTACCGCGCCACCTCGATGTAGGTCCACAGCCGCTCGGGGTGCAGCGAGGCTTCGTAGACGACTCCTGCCGCCACGGGAATGCCGACGCCGTCAAGAACGTCCTCGGCCACGATGCAGCGGCGCCACGGGGTGCCGCCGCCCCCGTTGGAGGAGACCGCCAGGGCGCCGCGGAACTGGCGGGCCTGGGCAGTCTCCGGGCCACCCCAGATCTCCAGAAGCGCCAGGTCGTCGCCCTCACGCCATTCGCGGTATTCGATGGCCATGGCTAGGCCCCGATCAGGCGTGCGGCCAGGTAGCCCTCCACCTTGTCCAGGGAGACGCGTTCCTGGCTCATGGTGTCCCGTTCGCGGATGGTCACGGCCTGGTCCTCGAGGGTGTCGAAGTCCACCGTGATGCAGAACGGGGTGCCGATCTCGTCCTGGCGGCGGTAGCGGCGGCCGATGGCGCCGGCGTCGTCGAAGTCGATGTTCCAGTTCTTGCGCAGCTGGGCACCGAGGTCCTTGGCCTTCGGGGACAGGTCCTCGTTGCGGCTCAGCGGCAGCACGGCGGCCTTGACCGGGGCCAGGCGCGGGTCGAGCTTCAGGACGGTGCGGACGTCCACCCCGCCCTTGGCGTTGGGGGCCTCGTCCTCGGTGTAGGCGTCGATCAGGAAGGCCATGAAGGACCGGGTGAGGCCGGCGGCGGGCTCGATCACGTACGGGGTGTACCGCTCGTTGGTGGCCTGGTTGAAGTAGCTCAGGTCCGTGCCGGAGGCCTTGGCGTGGGTGGAGAGGTCGAAGTCGGTGCGGTTGGCAATGCCTTCCAGCTCGCCCCACTCGGAACCCTGGAAGCCGAAGCGGTACTCGATGTCCGTGGTGCCCTTGGAGTAGTGGCTGAGCTTCTCCTGGGGGTGCTCAAAGAAGCGGAGGTTCTCTTCACGGATGCCCAGGCCGGTGTACCAGGCCATCCGCTCCTTCATCCAGTACTGGTGCCATTCCTCATCCGTGCCGGGCTCCACGAAGAATTCCATTTCCATCTGCTCGAACTCGCGGGTGCGGAAGATGAAGTTGCCGGGGGTGATCTCGTTGCGGAAGGACTTGCCGATCTGGCCGATGCCGAACGGCGGCTTCTTGCGGGACGTGGTGAGCACGTTGTTGAAGTTCACGAAGATGCCCTGGGCGGTTTCCGGGCGGAGGTAGTGCAGGCCTTCCTCGCTGGCCACGGGGCCCAGGAAGGTCTTGAGCAGGCCGGAGAACTCCTGCGGTTCGGTCCATTCCCCACGGGTGCCGCAGTTGGCGCAGGCGATGCCCTTGAGGCCGTTTTCGGCCGGCCGGCCCTTCTTTTCCTCGTACTCTTCCTCGAGGTGGTCCGCACGGTAGCGCTTGTGGCAGGACAGGCATTCCACCAGGGGGTCGGAGAAGACCTCCACGTGGCCGGACGCTTCCCATACCTGGCGGGGCAGGATGACGGAGGAGTCCAGGCCC
Organism: Arthrobacter sp. K410C; assembly: GCF_059090105.1. Lineage (NCBI taxonomy): Bacteria > Bacillati > Actinomycetota > Actinomycetes > Micrococcales > Micrococcaceae > Arthrobacter > Arthrobacter sp. K410C. The sequence continues at coordinate 239,861 of NZ_JBNHFJ010000002.1, read as the reverse complement.
ACCACGTCCTCGCGCCCGCGCACCACGGACTGCCACCACTGGCGCTTGATGTTTTCCTTCAACTCGGCGCCGAGGGGCCCGTAGTCCCAGGCAGAACGCGAACCTCCGTAGATCTCACCGGCCTGGAACACGAAGCCCCTCCGCTTGGAGAGGGAGATGACCTGGTCGAGAACGGATTTTGCTGCCATGGGGGTAACTCCAATTTCTACAGGGCCGCTGGGTGCGGTCCGCGTTATTCAGGCCCCGGGCAACACCAGAGGTATGGCACTTCCGGCGGCCGGGCGGGGCGGATGAAGGGGTGCGAAAAAGCTGCGTGTCCTAGCCTACCGGCCGGCGCCTGCGGAGCGCGCCCCGCGGCCACGGCATGGTGGCGAGGATGATGGCGCCCAGGGTCAGCACGGTGCCCAGGACGGTGGCCGGCGCCACCACTGTGCCGGGGACAGGCAGCACCGCGTCCAGGGCCAGGGAACCGAGCAGCTGGCCGGCGATCATGCCGAGGCCGGTCACCAGAACCCCCAGGCTCCTGACCAGGAGCGCGCCCAGCCCGATGAAGACACAGCCCATGGGCCCGCCCAGGTAGTACCACCACTCCCCCGGCAGGGGATTACCCGGGCCTGCCGCCAGCAGCTTGACGGCGAGCGCCACCCACAGCACCAGGCTGCCCGCCACGAAGTTGACCAGCGTGGCGGCGATGGGTGTTCCGTAATGCATGGTGGCGGTCCCGTTCATGGCCTGCTGGAAGCTCATCAGGAACCCTGCCGCGACGGGAAGCAGGAGGGGAAGGAGCAGACCGGCAGGGCCGCCGTCGCCGGCTGCACCGGTGCCGGTGAAGCGAGGCGAAACAGCCCAGGCGACGGCTGCGATGGTCAACACGCAGCCGATGATCCGGATGCCGGTGACCGGCTTCTTTCCGGCCGGGCCGAGGCCCAGCCGGTCCACCAGGAGGCCGCTCACAGTCTGCCCGGTGACGGTGGCCACCGTGAACAATGCGACGCCCAGGACGCCCACCGTGAAGGACTGGGCAAAGACAAACAGCGCGCCGATGCCCCCTGCCAGGACGTAGACGCGGGGAAACGCCCTGGCCCGGACGGCGGGAAGGATCCGTGCCAGCCCTGCGCGGCCGCGGGGCAGGAGCAGTGAGATGAGGATCATGACAAGCAGGCCTGTGCTGAAACTCACCACGGCAGCGGCGATGCCGTCACCCAGGCGGGCTCCGAGTGCTCCGTTGATCCGGCCCTGGACCGGGATGGCGAGGCCGGCGCCCACCGCCAGCGGTAGGCCTGCGAGGACAGGCAGGCGGGAGGTGGAGGTCATTGAATCCACCTTACGTCAGGCATTATTGCTGTATGAGCAACCCCGTTGAGGACGTCCCCATCCGCGACAGCATGATCCGCCTGGGCCAGCTGCTGAAGCTCGCCAACCTCGTGGAGGACGGCGTGGAGGCCACCGAGCTGATCAAGAACGGGCTGGTCAAGGTCAACGGCGAGATCGACGACCGGCGCGGCCGGCAGCTGCGCAACGGCGACACCGTCACGGTGAACAACCAGACCGTGAGGGTCGTCGCTCCAGAGGCCTGAGGCCCCTGGACGGCGGATGTTGTGCAGGCGCTGGGCGGGGCATCCTCCGCACGCCGCCGCCCGCCGTCGTACTCCTTACTTCTTCAGGACCTCGTGGGTGAGGAACTCGCCGACGTGTCCGATCTCCTGCTGGTTGATGCCGTGCCACATGCCGGTATAAAGCACCTTGGTGAGCTTGACGTGCTTGCGGACCCAGGCCATGGTGAAGTCGATCTTGTCCGGGGTAATCACCGGGTCCTGCTGGTCGCGGCCCCAGAACATGGGGACGGTGCCGTCCAGTTCATGGTCCCGGAACGTGGGGTCGCCGTCCGCGTCCACCACGAAACCTGACAGGCCGACGACGGCTGCGAAGTCCGTGGGCCGCTGCCGCAGCAGGGTGGTGGCCATGGCCATTCCCATCGAGAAGCCAAGAAGGGTAACCGACGGGTGCCCCACCCGGATCGCGTCGATCCACTCCAGGACGTAGGCAGAGGCCGCCTTGACCCGCTCCAGGGAGTAGTCGATGGACGCGGTGAGCGGGAACCAGGTGAAGCCGGGACCCATGGCGATGGGTGCCCGCACGGAGGCGACGGCGAAGTCCCCCGGCAGCAGGTCCGCGAGGCTCAGCAGATCCTGCTCGTTGGCGCCGTAACCATGCAGCAGCACCAGCAGCGGCTTCCCGTCACGCTGGTCCTCAGGGTGGGACCACAGGACGACAGGGGCAGGAAATACTTCGGCTTCAGTCATGGTTTCCATTCTTACAGGTACCCGGACGCAGCAACCTACGTTCGCGTAGCCAGCAAGCCGGAAGGCAGGATAGGGACCGTGACCGACGCAAGTGCCATCCAGACGCCGCCCGCACACGCCGGATCCCACCCCTGGAGCCGCTATGTGGCCATGGGTGATTCCTTTACCGAGGGCATCGGCGACCCCGAACCCTCCAGCCCCGGCGGCTACCGCGGCTGGGCCGACCGCGTGGCGGAGGAACTGGGACGAAGCCAGCCGGACTTTGCCTACGCCAACCTGGCCGTCCGCGGCAGGCTGCTGCAGCAGATCGTGGATCAGCAACTGGCCCCCTGCCTGGCGCTGAAGCCGGACCTCGTCACCCTGTCCGCCGGCGGCAACGATCTGATCAGGCCCGGCGGCGATCCCGACGCCCTGGCCGAGAAGCTCGATTCCGTGGTCCAGATCCTGGCCATGGGCGGCGCCACCGTTGTCCTCTTTAACGGCCCCGATACCGGCTCCTCCGTCCTGGGCCGGATCCGGAGCAAGGTGGCCATCTACAACGAAAACCTGCGCACCGTCGCGGCCCGGCATGACGCCATCATCGCGGACATGTGGTCCCTCCGGCAGCTCAGCGACCCCCAGATGTGGGACCAGGACCGGCTGCACTTTTCGCCGCTCGGTCACCACACCATCGCGGCGATGGTGCTGGACGCGCTGAACGTGGAGCACGCCCTGGAACCGCTCCGGCCCAAGCCGCTTCCGCCCCGGTCGTGGCGGGAGGCGCGGTCCGGCGACCTGGTGTGGGCCCGCGAATACTTCGTCCCCTGGGTGCTGCGCCGCCTGCGGCAGCAGTCCTCCGGTGACGGCATCACCGCCAAGCGTCCGACGCCGGGTCCCGTCTTCGGCCCGGGCGTCCCCCTGGGCTCCGGCGAGGGACCGCTGGGAAACACCGGGGCAGTCCGGCGGTAGCTGGCCGCGGCAGATCAACCCCGACGGCGGGCAACCCAGGCGGTGGGCATGGAACCTGATGCGGTGGTGCGGCTGAGGCTGCAGGCCCAGATGCTTCGCGAACCCCGCGCGGGGTCCCCACAGGCGGCACTCCGGCGGCTCCTGGCGGTGCAGGCACAGGAGTTCCCCTATGCCCGCTGGAGCCTGGCCCAGCGTGTAGCTTCCACCGGACGCTCCCCTGTAACGGCTGCAGACATTGAGCAGGCCGTGGCCGACGGGACAGTCCTGCGCACCCACATCCTTCGGCCCACCTGGCATTTCGTCCACCGCGAGGACCTGCGCTGGCTTTCGGCCCTTTCCGCCCCGCGGCTCCACCAACTCAACGCACTGACGTACCGGCGCACCGGGATCGACGCCGCCACGGCCAGGCGGACAGGCGAGGTGCTGGCCAGCGCTGTCGCGGGCGGCAACCACCTGACCCGTGAGCAACTCGCCGGAAAGCTGCAGACGGCCGGCTTCGAGGCCAATGGGCTGCGGCTTGCCTACATCATCATGCACGCCGAGGTCAGTGGCGTTTTGGCCAGCGGCACGCCTGTCCGCAGCCGCGGCGGGGCGCTCAAACAGACCTATGCGCTCTTTGACGAGCGGGTTCCTCCCGGTCCGCAGCCGGCACCGGCCCGGGAGGAAGCCCTGGCTGAACTCGCGTGCCGCTATTTCACCAGCCGGGGCCCTGCCACGGCCAAGGACTGCGCCGGGTGGTCGGGACTGGCGGTGACGGACGTCCGGAAGGGGGTGCGGCTGGCCAGGGAGGCACGGCCCGAAGCGCTGGCCGCCACGGTGATTGACGGCGTCGAGCACTATTTCGCGGCCGCCGGTGCGCATCCAGGGACTCAGGCCGGCGGTACACCGGCTCCGGCACCGTGGATCGACCTGGTCCAGTGCTACGACGAATACATCATGGGCTACTTCGCCACCCGGCACTATATGGGCGGCGGCGCCCCTGCCCTTCCCTTGGCCGGCGAGCCCATCCACGTGGTGCTGCTGGACGGCCGGATGGCAGGCTCGTGGCGGCACAGACTGCTTCCGGACCGCTGCGAACTGGATATCCGCCTGCATGATCCTGTCAGCGCCACCCCGGGATCGCCGCCGGCCGCCGCAGTCCAGGAAGCCGTGGACCGGTACGCCGCCTTCATCGGACTCCCGGCCATCCGGGTACCGTCCGGGACTAAACTTGAAGGACACACATGAGAGGCGCAGCACCGTGAGCAACATGTTTTTCTGGATCATCATCCTGTCACTCCTGATCCCGGTGGCCATGCGGATGTACCGGAAATCGGTGGCCCGCCGGAACTACGACCAAAGCTTCCCCGGCCGCTACCCCGAACAGTTCCCCGGCGCAGGGCAGTTTCTAGGTTCAGGACAGTTTCCCGGTTCCACCGGTCCGCAGAGCAAGCAGCCCCGTGACGGCTATACCCAGCAGGACTACTTTGCGGGCGGGTTCCGCCAGTTGGACCGGCCGCAGCCCCTCGACAACCCGCAGCCCCTGGATGACCCTCACCCGCTGCCCAACCAGTACGGCCAGCCGCCGGTGCCGCCCATGGGCAACGGCAACTGGGCCCCGCAGGAACCGCCGTTCCAGCAACCGGGCATCCGGCAGCAGGGCGGGCAGCAACCTGCCGGGAACCCCGCCCCTGAACAGCCTTCCGCGCCCGCCACTCCCCCGCCGCCGTCGGCACCGCAGGGATTCCGGGCCCGCAAGCTGGCGGAACTGGACCAGCAGTACAGCAACGGCGAACTGTCCATGGAGGAGTACATGGCCCGCCGCGGCGAGATCATGAACGGCTAGGGCTCAGTCCACCTGGGGGAATCCGAGATCGATCACCGAGGTGGACGGGTCGGGCCACCTGGTGGTCACCACCTTTCCGCGGGTGTAAAAGCGGATGCTGTCCGGACCGTACATGTGGGTGTCTCCGAACAGGGAGTTTTTCCAGCCGCCGAACGAGAAGGCGCCCACAGGTACGGGGATTGGCACGTTAACGCCTACCATTCCCGCCTCAACGTCGAACTCGAACTGCCGCGCCGCACCGCCGTCGCGTGTGAAGATGGCGGCACCGTTGCCGAACTCGTTTTCATTGACCAGCCGCACGGCGTCGCTGTAGCTCTCCGCCCGGACCACGGACAGGACGGGGCCGAAGATCTCGTCGTCGTAGACCCTCATGCCCGGCTTGACGTGGTCTATCAGGCTGACGCCGAGGAAGAAGCCATCCGAGGCGAATTGCTGCTCCCGCCCGTCCACTACCACGCTGGCGCCTTCGCTTTCCGCTCCGGCCACATAGGACGCCACCCGGTCGCGGTGTTCGGCCGTGATCAGCGGCCCCATCTGGGAGGACGGATCCGTCCCGGGGCCGATCTTCAGGTCCGCCATCCGGCGTTTGATGGCTGTCACGAGGTCATCGGCGATGTTGCCCACCGCCACCAGGACGCTGACAGCCATGCACCGTTCGCCGGCCGAGCCATAGGCGGCGGACACCGCAGCATCAGCCGCCATGTCCAGGTCGGCGTCGGGCAGGACCACCATGTGGTTCTTGGCTCCGCCGAGCGCCTGGACACGCTTGCCGTGATCCGCGGCGCGCTTGTAGATGGACTGGGCAATGGGCGTGGAACCTACGAAGCTGACGGCTTTGACATCCCGGTGCTCCAGCAACACGTCCACCGCTTCCTTATCGCCCTGGACCACGTTCAGCACCCCCGGAGGCAAGCCTGCCTCCGCGAAGACCTCCGCGATGAAAACGGCAGATGAAGGGTCCTTCTCGCTCGGTTTGAGCAGGACCGTGTTGCCGCATGCGAGCGCACTGCCGATCATCCACAGCGGAACCATGGCGGGGAAGTTGAACGGGGTGATGCAGGCAACCACGCCCACGGGCTGGCGGACGGAGTGGACGTCCACACCGCCCGAGACCTGCTCGGAGTGCTCGCCCTTGAGCATGTGGCTCAGCCCGGTGGCGAACTCGATGTTCTCCAGGCCGCGGGAGATTTCGCCTTCAGCGTCGGAGAGCACCTTGCCGTGTTCGCTGGTAAGGATTGCCGCCAGCTCCGGCTTGCGCCGGGCCAGGATGTCGCGGACTTTGAAGAAGATCCCGCTGCGCCTGGCGAGGCTCGTAGCCCGCCAGCCCGGGAGTGCCGCCTTTGCTGCCGCAATGGCTTCCTCCACCCGGGCGCCGGACGCGAGCACCACCTGTTTTTCCTGTTCGCCGGTGGCAGGGTTGAAGACGGGGCCAAAGCGTTCTGCCTCCGTAACCCGCTGTCCATTGATGATGTGGGGAATGGTCTGCATGGATGCCTCTTTCGGAATGGTCTGCCTGCGGGTGTTAGTCAGCGGTGCGGAGCGAGCCGTCTACCAGCTTGATGATCATGGAGCAGTCCTTGCCGGCTTCCCCCGCGTCGACCAGGCGCTGGAACAGCTGCTGCACGTGCCTGCCGAGCTCCAGCGGGGTGCCGGTGTCCTCGGCAGCACTGATGGCCAGCCCAATGTCCTTGTTGGCCAGTTCCGTAGTGAACGTGGGCGCAAATTCGTTGTTCGAAGCGGCGGTCTCCACCACGCCCGGGACCGGGTACCAGGTTCGCAGCGCCCAGCTGTCCCCCGACGAGACCGAGGCGATGTCCCAAAAGACCTGCTTGTCGAGGCCAAGCCGGTCTGCCAGCACGGCACCCTCAGCCGTTGAGGCGAGGTTGATGAACAGCATGAGGTTGTTGCAGATCTTGGCTGCCTGGCCCGTGGTGGCGCCGCCGGTGGGAATGATGTTGGCGGCCATCGGACGGATGTACTCCGTGGCGTCCGCCACCGCTCCCGGCTCCCCGCCCACCATGAAGGTCAGCGTCCCGGCCTTCGCCCCGCTCATGCCGCCCGAAACCGGCGCGTCAACGAAGCGGAAGCCGGCGGCAGCAGCGGCGTCGTGCAGTTCCTGCGCCGCTGCGATGTCGATGGTGGAGGAATCAACCAGCAGGGTGCTGGTACCTGCGGCGGCCAGCACTCCTTCCGGGCCCAGGTACACGGCCCTGGCATGCTCGCCCTTGGGGAGCATGGTGAAGACGGCGTCGGCTCCCTCCACTGCTTCGGCAATGCTGCCGGCGGGCTTGACCCCGCCGGCCTCCGCGGCGGCAAGGGCTGCGGGGTTGAGGTCGAAGCCGCGCACCTCATGTCCGGCCTTGGCCAGGTTCACGGACATGGACCCGCCCATGTTCCCCAGTCCAATCCATCCGATTACTGCCATCGCCCGGGCTCCTTTGCTCTGCGGCCGGCCGCCATGGCCGGACCGCCCAGTGACAACGGTTACATGCTGTTAGAGTGCAATCAAGGGGAAAAATCACAGACAGTATGTGCACTGATGCACATTGACGGAAGGTTGCACCAGTGGCCCGGCTTCCCAGCCCAGACGACCTGCTGATTCTCCTGACCGTGGCACGGCTGGGACGGTTCAACGCCGTCGCCGAGAGCCTGGGAACCACGCACACCACCATTTCCCGCCGCATCCTGGCATTGGACCGGCAACTGGGCGGCAGGACGCTGGAACGCAGCCCGCAGGGCTGGGAGCTGACCGAGCTTGGCGCCTCCGCAGTGGCGGCCGCCGAGGCCATCGAGGAAACGCTGGGCTCGCTTGCCGGCACCATCGGCCAGGAACGCGATGCCCTGTCCGGCATGGTCCGGATCAGCACGTCGGACGGTTTCGGCGCCGAATTCGTGGCTCCGGCGCTGGTACGCCTCCAGCAGCGCCATCCCCTTCTGAATATCGAGATGCTCAGCGCAACCCGCAAGGTCAGCCGCAACCGGTCCGGAGTTGACCTGGAAGTGGTGGTGGGCGGAACCGACGTCAACAATGCCCAGACGATTTTCCTTACCAACTACTACCTCCGGCTTTACGCCAGCGCCGCCTATGCAGCCCAGCGCGGACTGCCGGAAACGCCCGACGGCGTGGGGCAGCACGGCTTCGTGTCGTACGTCGAATCCGCCCTCCAGGTGGCGGAACTCGGCCACCGGTCCTCGCAGCTGCCCGCGCCGAAATCCAGCTTCCAGGCCACGAGCATCTTCGCCCAGGTGGAGGCTGTGCGCAGGGGCGCGGGCATCGGGCTGCTTCCCAACTTCATGGTGGCCCGCGACCCCGGTTTCATCCCCGTCCTTCCGCACGATTTCGAGCGCCAGCTTCCCATCTGGGCAGTGGCGCGGCCGGAGTCGATGCGGTCCGGGCGCGTCCAGGCGGTCATAGCCGCGCTCAAGGAAGAAGTGGCGGCCCGGCAGGACCTGCTGGTCGCCTGAGTCCTGCCGCGGGCGGCAAGCATTCAGGGGCGGAACAGCCGGCGGACCACTTTCCCGGCCGCCAGGGCGTCCAGGCCCTCATTGATCTCGGCGAGCGGGCGCGTGTCCGAATGCAGCAGTTCCACCGGCAGCCGGCCGTCCCGCCAGTAGCCGAGATAGCGCGGGATGTCCCGGCCGGGGACGGCGTCGCCCATGTACGAGCCGAGCAGCCGCTTGCCCGCACCCGCAAACTGGAGCGCCGGGACGGCCAGTTCCGCGGACGGATGCGGCAGGCCCACCGAAACCACGGCGCCGCCCCTGGTCACCAGCTCAAGGCAGGAGGCGATGACACGGGCGGAGCCCACTGCCTCCACGGCAACATCCACGCCGTCACCGGCGGCATCTGCAATCAGCCTTGCAGCGTCCTCTGGGGTACCCGCAGCGCTGGCACCACAGTCCAGGGCCAGCTGGTGCTTGTCCCTGTTTGGATCAATGGCGACGATCGAGCCCGCACCGGCGATGCGGGCTGCCATGACTGCCGACAGGCCGACGGCGCCGAGGCCAAACACGGCTACCGACTCCCCGCCGTCGACCTTTGCCGTATTGAAGACCGCGCCCATGCCCGTCAGCACCGCGCAGCCGAACATCGCGGCAACCGTGTCCGGGACGTCGTCGTCGATCACCACGACCGATTCGCGCGCAACCACCGCGTAGTCTGCGAAAGCCGACACGCCAAGGTGGTGGTTGATGCGCTCCCCTGACCGGGTCCGCAGCACGGCCTCACCGTGCAGGAGGTCGCCGGACCCGTTGGCTTCGGCGGCACGGTGACACAGGGCGGGCCGGCCTGCCCGGCAGGCGCGGCAGTCCCCGCAGCTTGGAACGAAGACCAGCACCACGTGGTCGCCCTCGGAGACACCGGTGACTCCGCTGCCCACCGAGGCCACCCTGCCCACCGCCTCATGCCCCAGCGCCATCGGCAGGGGCCGGACGCGCGAACCGTCCACCACGGAGAGGTCGGAGTGGCACAGGCTCGAATACTTGATGGAAATTCCCAGCTCGCCTGCCCGCGGTTCGGGCCGTTCCAGCTCCTCCACCGTCAGGGGGCGGGCGTCGGAGTACCTGGTTCCCGCGGGAACGGTGTTGTAAAGGACAGCGGCTCGCATGGGGGTTCCTTGGTGTGGTTGGGGGTGGTGGTCATGCGGCTGCCCGGACCCGGAATCCGGGCCCGGGCAGCTGCCTTACCTGTGGTGCCTGGCTGCGTGCTACTTCTTGCTGGCAGCGAGGAGGTCTGCGGTGCCCTTGGCATCCGCGGCGTCGACGTCATGCAGTGAGATGCCCCTGGTCTCCTTGAGGAAGAGCACGGACACCGCCGTCACGATGCAGGCGGCCAGGAGGTAGAGGGCCACCGGAAGGGATGAATTGAAGTTGCCCAGCAGGGCGGTGGCGATGATCGGCGCCAGCGAGCCGGCAACGATCGAGGTCACTTGGTAGCCCAGGGACACGCCGGAGTAGCGCATCCGGGTGGGGAACATCTCGGCCATGATGGACGGCTGGCCCGCGTACATCAACGCGTGGAAGAGCAGCCCGATGGTGATGGCGGCCAGGATGACCATGTCATTGGCTGTGTCCATCATGGGGAAGGCGAAGAAGCCCCAGGTTCCGCCGAGGATGGCGCCCGCCATGTAGACGGGCCGCCGCCCGAAGGCGTCGGAGAGCTTGCCGACCAGCGGGACGGCGCAGAAGTGGATGAAGTGCGCCACCAGCAGCAGGAGCAGGATCCGTGAAGTGTCCGTCTGGACAACCACCTTCAGGTACGTGATGGAGAACGTGACCACCAGGTAGTAGAGGATGTTTTCGGCGAACCGGAGCCCCATGGCGGTGAAGACGCCGCGGGGGTAGCGGCGGAAGACTTCGGCAACACCGTAGCCCTTCTTTTCCGCGGTGACTTCCTTCCGGGCTTCGATGAAGATCGGAGCGTCCTGGACCTTGGTGCGGATGTAGTAGCCGATGATGACGATGACGGCGGACAGCCAGAACGCCACGCGCCAGCCCCAGCCGAGGAAGGCTTCCTGGGACAGTGTCGAGGACAGGGTGAACAGTACGCCCGTGGCCAGCAGGTTGCCCATTGGAACAGCAGACTGCGGCCAGCTGGACCAGAACCCGCGGGACTGGTTGGGGCTGTGCTCTGCCACCAGCAGCACGGCGCCGCCCCACTCACCGCCGACAGCGAAGCCCTGCACGAAGCGCAGGAACACCAGGAGGGCGGGAGCCCAGTAGCCGATCTGGGCGAAGGTGGGCAGGCAGCCCATGAGGAAGGTGGCCACACCCACCAGGATGATGCTCAGCTGCAGGAGCTGCTTGCGGCCGAACTTGTCACCGAAATGGCCAAAGACGATGCCGCCGATGGGGCGGGCCACGAAGCCTACGGCGTAGGTGACGAATGCGGCAATGATGCCGTCCAGTTCCGTGCCTGAGTTGGGGAAGAACGTTTTGCCGAACACCAGTGTGGCGGCAGATGCGTAGAGGAAGAACTCGTACCATTCGACCACCGTGCCGGCCATCGAGGCCGTGACGACTTTCTTCAGCCCTGAGGCCTTAACATCGGTTTCCTCGAGCCGCCGTGTGGCGGAGTGTTCCGTACTCATGAGTGAACTCCTTTGGCGTCTCCGTCGACACCACAATGGGGATCGGACAGCGGTTTTGTGGTGAGCACCACAAAACTGCAGGTTCACACGAGTATTGTCTGGTGACGCGCTGAGCTCAACGCCGAATACTGCAGGAAGCATCTGCAAAAATGCACATCCAGCACTGCGGCCCGGTGGGAACCGCGGGCTCGGCAGGGGTTCAAGGCAGGAGGTGCTCGCGGAGCTGGTCCCCGAGCTGCCCGATTTCCGTCAGGAAGCCGTCGTGGCCGATCGGCGCTTGGATCAGATGCACGTCCACGTCCCCGGGCAGTGCGCGCGCCAGCTCCCGCGACTGGGACGGGAAGTAGAGCCGGTCCGAATCGACTGCAGCAATGAAGAACCGGGCTTCGGAACGGGCCAGCGCTTCGGCCAGCGTTCCGCGTTCCCTGCAGACATCGTGGCTCATCAGCGCCTCGGTGATGGCGATGTAGCTGTTGGCGTCGAAGCGCTGGACCAGCTTGTTGCCCTGGTGGTCCAGGTAGCTCTCCACCTGGTAGCGGCCGCGGCCCGACAGGCAGTCAGCCTGCAGCGGTGATTCCGGGGCCTGGGGCTCCCGGCCGAACCTGCCCTCCAGCTCGGCGGCGGAGCGGTAGGTGATGTGCGCGATGCGCCGCGCCAAGGCCAGGCCTTCCTCGGGGAACGGGCCGCCGTAGTAGTCGCCGCCGTTGAAGTTGGGGTCCTGGCGAATGGCAAGGGTCTGTGCCTGGGCAAACGCGATTTGCTCTGCCGTGCTGGCGGCGCCCACGGAAATCACGGCGCAGCGCTGCACCCGCTCCGGGTAGGTGATGGCCCATTCCAAGGCGCGGGCACCGCCCAGGGAACCCCCTAGGACTGCGTACCAACTGCCGATGCCGAGCTGGTCTGCCAGCCGGGCTTCGGCCACGGTGCTGTCCCGCAATGTCACCAGGGGGAAGCGGGAACCCCAGGGTGTCCCGTCCGGGGCGGGCGACGACGGCCCGGTGGACCCGTAGCAGCCGCCCACAATGTTGATGGACACCACGAAGAACCGGTCCGTGTCCACGGGGGCACCGGGGCCGGCGAGCTGTTCCCACCAGCCGGGTTCGTCGCTGTCGCCGCGGGTGACATGGGTGCTGCCGGTCAGGGCGTGCTCGATGAGGATGGCATTGCTGCCGTCCGCGTTGAGCGTGCCCCACGTTTCGTAGGCGAGCGTGACGTCCGGCAGGTAGCCGCCGGCTTCCAGTTCCAGGCCCCCGATGGAGGCGTAGCGGACAATTCCGTGCTCGGGAACGGTGGTAGGGGTGACGGTAACCGTCATGGCAAGACCTCTTCTACGCGCTTGCCCACCGGCGGAATGACCGGCAGGCCAGGTCTTCACCCGGGGCACCCCACCGCGGAAGGAGGGTTGCCGGCCAGCAAGCCGGGGCTGTCACTGGCACTCATGACCTGGTTCGAGTGTACGAAACACCACCCGGCCCGGGCCAAGAGTGTGACTGGTTGTGACTTCCCCGGCTTTGCGCACGCAGGCCGGCCACCCGCCGTCGGGCCCTGGTCCCCGGACCGTCCGCTCAGGCGCCCTGCGCCTCCTTGGCGGCACGGAACCCGGCTTCAAGGTCGGCGAGGATATCGTCGATGTGCTCCAGGCCGACGGAGAGGCGGACCAGTCCCGGAGCGACGCCGGCCGCCGCCTGCTGCTCCGGTGACAGCTGGCTGTGGGTCGTCGACGCCGGGTGGATGACCAGCGAGCGGACGTCCCCAATGTTGGCCACGTGCGAGTGCAGCTCCAGGGCGTCCACGAACCGCTTGCCCGCCTCGGCACCGCCGGCCAGGTTGAAGGCGACAATGGCGCCGGTACCCCTGGGTCCGTACTTGCGGCCGCGCTCGTACCAGGGGCTGGAGGGCAGCCCGGCGTAGGCGACGGATTCGACGTCGTCCCTTGCTTCCAGCCACCGCGCCACCTCCCCGGCGTTGGCCACATGGCGCTCCACGCGCAGGCTCAGGGTCTCCAGGCCCTGCGAGATCAGGAAGGCGTTGAAAGGCGAAACGGCGGAACCGAGGTCGCGCAGGAGCTGGACCCGGGCCTTGAGGATGTAGGACAGGTTGGCCCCCAGCGCCCCGCCCTCGCCCAGGTCGCGGCCGTACACCAGGCCGTTGTAGGTGGGGTCCGGGGTGTTGAAGCCGGGGAAGCGTCCGGGGTCCTTGCTGAAGTCGAACTTGCCCGAATCAACGATGACGCCGGCGATCGCGGCGCCGTGGCCGCCCAGGTACTTGGTGGCCGAGTGGACCACGATGTCCGCGCCCCATTCCAGCGGCCGGATCAGGTATGGCGTGGACAGCGTGTTGTCCACGATCAGGGGCACGCCGGCCTCGTGGGCGGTGCGGGAGACGCCCTCGATGTCCAGCACGTCCTGCCGCGGGTTGGACACCACTTCGGCAAAGAAGAGCTTGGTGTTGGGCTGGACCGCCTCGCGCCAGTGGTCCAGGTTGTCCGGGTCCGCCACGAAGGTCACCGAGATGCCGAACTTCTTCAAAGTGTGGGCGAACAGGTTGTAAGTGCCGCCGTAGAGGCTGGGGCTGGCCACGATGTGGTCGCCGGCCTCGGCGATGTTTAGGACCGCGAATGTCTCTGCCGCCTGCCCCGAGCTGAGGAGGAGCGCGGCCAGGCCTCCTTCAAGGCTCGCAATCCTCTGCTCAACGGCATCCTGGGTGGGGTTGCCGATGCGCGTGTAGATCGGGGCAAGCTCGGCGAGGGCGAAGCGGTTGGCAGCGCTCTCGGCGCTGGGAAAGACGAAGGAGGTGGTCTGGTAAATGGGCAGGGCGCGGGCGCCGGTGGCAGCATCCGGTTCCTGGCCGGCGTGGATCTGGCGGGTTTCGAAGGACCATCCGTTGGACATTCAAGGCTCCTTTGATTGGGCCCGGCATGCTGGAAGCACCACGGGCCGCGCTTGCCACCCGGCCTTCTTGCCGGACGGCCAGGTCCTCACCCGGGGCACCCCGCCGCGGATGGAGGGTTGCCGGCCAGCGAGCCGGGGCGGTTGCTGGCACTCATGACCTGAGCCCAGTGTAGGAATGTGGCCGGCCCGGCGAACAGCATTGTGACGAACATGGTCCCGTGTTCCTGCCATGGAGCAGGTTTCGAGGGTGCTGAAATCGGAAAATCCCAGTAAGGGTATCCTTAGCTGAGAGCCCGATCACAAAGTGCCAAGATGATGGCATGCGCATGGATCACGTCTCTTACGCCTGTGAACACGATGGCCTCGCGGCCACTACCGAACGTATTTCTTCTGCCCTCGGCGTTGAGGCAGTGAAGGGCGGGGTACACCCGCGGTTCGGTACCCGGAATATGATCATCCCGCTCGCGGGACACAAATACCTTGAGGTCGTGGAGGTCCTGGACCACCCTGCGTCGGACAAGGCTCCCTTCGGACAGGCCGTCCGGGCCCGCTCCGCGGCCGGCGGGGGCTGGATGGGCTGGTGCGTCGAAGTTGACGACCTTGCTCCGTTCGAGGCACGCCTGGGACGGGCTGCCGTCAACGGCAACCGCAAATTTCCCGACGGCCGCGAGCTGGTGTGGAAGCAGATTGGAATCCTGGGCCTCATCGCCGATCCCCAGGTGCCCTACATGCTGAAGTGGGAGGGCGATCCGTCGCTCCACCCGTCCAACGCCTACGAGAGCAACATCAAGATGAGCTGCCTGACCATCGCAGGCTCGGCCTCCCGGGTCACCGAATGGCTGGGCGAACCGGTGGAAAAGCCGCTGGAGGATGTTGCAGTTGAATGGGTTGCCCCGCATGGTACGCCCGGCATCCTCTCGGTCACCTTCGAAACCCAAAACGGAGCGGTCACCATCTGACCTTCCTTTGACCGGGCGTTACGGCCCTAGCGGACTTCGGCCGCCATCAGGATGTGACAACGGCGTCACCTCCCGATGGCGGCCGAAGTTGCTTTAACCGCGGGTTTTTCCCCGGGGCTCAAGGCTCTGGGCCGCAGTCGCTCAAAATGTCAGTGCCTCCGGTGATGATTCTTGTATGGGAAATGGCGCGGTCGTAGCAGCACCGATGGAGAGTGTTTATGCCACCACGGCTGCCATCAACGCGCTGTTCCTTGAAGAAGAAGCCCTTGCGGCTGCTTCGGAGTCTGACGGAGGCGCTGGGGTTGATCCTTTGGACCGGCTGTACCGGATCCGGCTGGACCGGCTCGCCCTGGAATCGCGACTCGAGGCTCAGGTCGCCGCGCTCAAGGCCAGGGACGCCGCCGAGTGCATTGATCTGCAGCAGGCCATGACCCCGCCCGACGCCTCCACCCACGACCGCACCTACGCGGAAATATCGGCAGTGGAAGAAATCGCCGGGATCCTGACCATCAGCGCCGGGGCCGCAGGGGCGTTCATCACCCAGGCCCGGCGGGTCTGCTCCCTCCCCTCCGTCTACGGGAATCTGTCTTCGGGGGCGTTGTCCTGGCAGGGCGCCAAGATCATCGCTGACGAAACAGAGGCCCTGCACCATACCGCCGCCGTGGCACTCGCGGACCACTTCCTGGACCCGGACGCACCGAACCCGGCCCGGGGCTGCCCCGCCACCGCCCTCGTACCGTCCCGGCTCCGGGCCAGGGTCCGCGCCTGGCGCGAACGCCACCACCCCGACTCCATCGAAAAACGCCACGCCAAATCCGTGGCCGACCGGCGGGTCGAGTTCCACCGGGACCGTGACGGCATGGCCTGGATCTCCGCCTACCTCCCCGCCGACTCCGCCACTGCAATCTGGAACAAAAACACCGCCACCGCCCGCGGCCTGCAAGGACCCAACGAAACCCGGACCCTTCCCCAAATCAAGGCTGACGAGTTCGCCCGCCGCCTCCTCGCCCCTGCCCAAGCCATCACTACCACCACAGACGCCGTCGCCGGCAGCGGGCGCGGCAGGACCATCCCGGCCGGCGGCGGGGAAGGAGCAAGTCCCTCTGAGCCTGGTGCGACCGGTGAGTTGATCCCGAACAATCTCATTGGGCTTGCCACACTTCTCGGGTCCGACGAGCCCGCCGCCGACCTCGGTATTCCGGACGACGCTGCCGTACACTCCGGGGACTATCTGATGCCCGATGCCGATGACGAAGTCACCAGCACCAGCACGTTTGACCTCAATCCGGCCGTCGGAAAGGTTCCGACACCGCGGGCGAATGTGCTTGTCACTGTCCCGGCGTTGGCGCTCTTCGGCGTGACAGATGAACCGGCCACCTTGGACGGGTACGGCCCGATCCCGGCGTCGATGGCCCGGAAACTCGTCGCCGACGGAGCCGACTCGTTCTACCGTGTCCTCGTCGACCCCGCCGACGGAACACCCTTGGAAATCGGCCGCACCAGCTACCGGCTCACCAGAGCCATGCGGCAGGCCCTCCGCCTCCGCGACGGCAAATGCACCTTCCCCGGCTGTAACAACCATTCGCTCGACAACGAAGCAGACCACCTCCAAGCGTGGGAGCACGGTGGCACCACCGGGCTCAGCAACCTGGCTCAACTCTGCCCAAAACACCACCGGCTCAAACACAACAGCGGCTGGAAGCCTACGGAAGCAACGCAAAACGAACCACCCGGCTGGACCTCACCCACCGGCCGCACATACCTTGCCGAACAACCCGACCGGGAACCAACCATCTGGCCAGACAACGGACTGGTTCAGGAACTGAATACCGTGCCGCACCTCCAGGAACAAACTGGAGCGGACCTCTCCACTGCCGATGGATGGCTCCCGCCGGAATGGCTGGAATCAGCACCGCCCTGGAGCGAACAAGCCTGCGCCGAACCACCATGTGAAGAACCCGTGGACGACAACCTCATCGACGCTGACGACATCGCGCCTTACGACCCCATGTGGGACGACTTCTACGCCATGCCCGTCGTTCTGCCACCCGACCCACAAAAGGACCTGTCCGTCAGCGATTTGGCCCTCGGCGACCAGGCCCTCAGCGACCCGGCCCTGAGCTATTGGGCACAGAGCAACCCGGCCCTGCTCCACACGTAGCTGTTACCCCAGCCCCACGGCCCTGCCGAAGAGGCTGAATCCGACAAATGCCACGATGTCCAGAAGCGCGTGGGCAATGACAAGGGGCATGACCCGCTTGGTCCGGGTGTACAGCCAGGCAAAGACGATGCCCATCACCACATTGCCAATAAAGGGACCGAATCCCTGGTACAGGTGATAGGTGCCGCGGAGAAACGAACTCGCCGCGATGGACAGCGGGATGCTCCAGCCGAACTTGCCGAAACGGTTCATCAGGTACCCCACCACGATGACCTCCTCCACCACCGCATGCCGGAGGGCGGACAGGATCAGGACCGGCACGGTCCACCAGTAGGCGTCCAGCGCGCTGGGGATGATGGCAGTAGTGATGCCCAGCGTCCTGCCCGCGGCGTAAAGGCCCAGGGAGGGAATCCCTATCAGGGCCGCGAGCCCCAACCCCTGCAGCAGGTCCTTGCCAGGCCGGACGAAATCGAAGCCCAACTTCCGGAACGCAGAGCCAGGATTGCCGCCGTCGGCCGTTGCCGCCTGCCGCTGGTCCGTCAGGAAGTAGATCACCAGCAGCACCGGCACCAGGGCGAAGATGATGTCCAACAGCTGGTACGTCAGGTCGAAATACTCGCGGGTGCTCTGGGAGCGGTTGAGTGTGGAAGTTCCCTCGGCCAGCGGAGCCCGGGTCATCTTGTCCAGCAGCTGCACCACGGAGTACACGGCGGACTGGCCAAGGGAGAGGCCCAGGACAATCCAGACTTCGAGCTTCAGACGACGGCGGGAGGGAACCAGCATGTACCCATCTTGCCTGCAGTTTCTGGATCGTGGCTGATTGCCTAAACCCCGATCGCCACTGCCCGGCACGCCCAGGCCGGGCGGTTAGGCAGGTGCCACGATGACTTCCGTGCCGTTGGCTTCAAAGGCAGCCTTGTCCTTCGGGGAGATGCCCGCATCCGTAATCAGCCGGGTGAAGTGGTAGCCGTCCATGGTGGCAAAGGCACGCACCCCCACCTTGGAGGAGTCGGCGATGACGTAGGACACCCGTGCCCTGCTGGCCAGCAGGGCGTTGACCGAGGCCTCGCCCTCACCAGTATTGGTGGGACCCACCTCCGGATCGATGCCGTTGACGCCGATGAAGGCGATGTCCAGCACAACCTTCTGCATGATGATGTCCGTGTACGGCCCCACCAGTTCGTAGGACCGCGGATTGAGGATGCCGCCGGTGACCATCACCTTGATGTTGGGCCGCACGGCCAGCTGGCCTGCGATGTTGATGGCGTTGGTAACCACTGTCAGGGTGGGCTGGTTGGACGGTGCGTTCAGGTCCTCGCGGGTCGCGAGGATCTGGGCGAGGGCTGTGCTGGTGGTGCCGCCGCACAGCCCAATCACTGCACCGGGCCGGATCAGGGCGGAGGCGGCTTGGGCGATCTGTTCCTTGGCCTCGGCGTGGTCGTCGCGGTTGTAGCGGCCTGGAAGGTCGTAGGCCAGGGCACCGGTGGTAGCTCCGCCGCGGGTACGGGTGAGGAGCCGGCGCTTGGCCAGGCTGTCCAAGTCCCGCCGTGCCGTTGCCGGCGATACCCCGAGCGTGCTGACGATCTCGTCGACTTCCACCTGCCCGGTCTTGGCCAGCAGGTCGAGAATGGCGGTCAGTCGGTCGGTGCGGGTCATGCAGGGCCTCTCAATACAACAGCCACCGCTTCGGGTGACGTTTTCTGATCATAACAGACGCGAAATGATCATCTAACGTCACTAAGCCCTTCGCGGCCTACCGCTCCCGCACTCCGGCCCGCCAGACAGCGTACGTCAACGGCATGCCGGGACGGTAGGCGAGGTGCGTGGCCGAGGGCGCGTTGAGCACGTGCAGGTCCGCACGGTGGCCGACGGCGATTGAGCCCACCGCGCGTTCGCCGTCGGCGTCCTTCCCGGCTTCCTTGTGCAACGCCAGCGCGCCGCCGTAGGTGGCCGCCCGTACCGCCTCGTGCACGCTGAGGTGCATCTGCAGGACAGCCGTGGAAACGCAGAACGCCATGGAACTTGTGTAGGACGTGCCCGGGTTGCAGTTGGAGGCGAGCGCCACCTGGACGCCTGCATCCAGCAGTGCGCGCGCCGGGGCCAGCGGCTGGCGGGTGGAAAGGTCGCAGGCAGGCAGGCAGGTGGCCACCGTGCCCCGTTCCCCGGTTCCACGGGCTGCGTCCCAGCCGGACCAGGTTCCGGCCAGGGCCTCGACGTCGCCGGCGGAAAGGTAGTTCACATGGTCCACGCTGGCTGCCCTTAGCTCCACGGCCAGCTGGACCCCGGGGCCCTCACCGAGCTGGTTCCCGTGCACGCGCAGCTTCAGGCCGGCGTCCCGGCAGGCCAGCAGAACCCTGCGGGACTGTTCCGCCGTGAAGGCTCCCTCCTCGCAGAACACGTCCGCCCACTCTACAAAAGGGCGGACGGCAGCCAGCATGGGGCCGCACACCAGGTCCGTGTAGGCCTCCGGATCCTGGCCGGCGGGAACCAGGTGGGCGCCGAGGTAAGTCACCTGGTCCGCAGCCGTGGAGGCAATCCGTGCGCTGCGGGCCTCATGCTCCACGTCCAGCCCGTAGCCCGTCTTCGTCTCGAGGTAGGTGGTCCCTTGGGAGACCGCTTCCGCCACCCTGCCCATTGCCAGGCGGGTGAGGTCGAAGTCCGACGTGGCGCGGGTGGCGTTCATGGTGACGGCGATGCCGCCGGCAGCGTACTGCTCCCCGGCCATGCGCGCCTCGAACTCAGCCGTCCGGTCACCGGCAAACAGCAGGTGGGTGTGCGAATCCACCCAGCCGGGAAGGACGGCCCGACCGCCGGCGTCAACGGCGTCGTCGGCTGCAGGCGCGTCGGCGGCCGCCCCGATCCAGGCGATGCGCTCCCCCTCGATCACTACCGCCGCGTCTTTCAGGACCCGGTGTTCCAGGTCCTGGGTCATCAGTTCGGCAATGTTGGTGATCAGGGTGCTCATGCAACCATTGTTCAGCGCCGGATGGACCACCGCGTGGCTGCCAGCGCCTGCGCTGTCCGGGATACCGGAACTGTCCCATCGGTCCCGTCCTGGCCGGCAAGGATCTGCTCCGCCGCCAGTTCGGCCATGGCCGAGGAGGTTTGGAACCCGTAGCCGCCCTGTCCGGCGAGCCAGTAGAAGCCCGGCGCCTCGGCGTCGAAGCCCGCCACCGGAACCCCGTCGGCCGCTTCCGTGCGGAGCCCGGTCCAGGCCCTGCGCACCCCCGTGATGCCGAGGGTTGTCACGGTGTTCAGCAGATCCACCAGGCGTTCGACGTCGCCCGGCCTGGGCCGGGCATCCTCGGGGCCGCTGGGCACCGCCTCCGACGGCGAGATCAGGACATCGTTCCCCTCCCGCCGGAAGTAGAACGTGTTGTTCGCGGCTGCCACCATGGGGCTCCCCTCAGGCAGGGGACGTTCGACGGCGGCAATCGCCGCGGTGCGCCGGTACGGCTGCAGGCCCAGCTTCTCCACCCCGCTGATGACGGCCAGCTCGTCGGCCCAGGCTCCGGCCGCGTTGACCAGCACCCCCGCCTGGAAGGCTTCCGTGCCGGCACCCACTTCCCAGCCGGACCCGAGCCGCTGCGCGGAATGGACCCCGGCGCCGGTATAGATATCGGCCCCGGCGGCCACTGCCCGCTGCCGGTGGTCCTCCAGCAGCAGCGGTGCATTGGAACCGAACGATCCGGTGTCCAGGCCTGCAGCGGCAAACGACTCCGGAACCAGCGCCGGACAGAGCTCCAGCGCTTCGGCATGGGTGATGGGCTTCATGGAGCCGCTGGCTTCCGCCGCTACGCCGGCCTCGCTGCCGATCAGCATGAAGCTCCGCGAAGTGAGGACCGGCTCCGGCAGCTCGGCGTCGCGGGCGGCGATCAGCTCGAGTGTCCTGGCGGTGAGCTCCTGAACCACGGGCGGGCCGTAACTGGGGATGAGCTGCCGGGCCGACCGGGAGGACGTGTGGTAGGCCAGCTCCTGCTCGGCCTCCACCAGCGCCACGCTGCATTTCCCCGCCAGCGCGGACGCCAGGGACAGTCCGGCAATGCCGCCGCCCACGATCAGGACATCGTAATGTGCTGCCATGCGTTCCATCCTTGCAGAGTTGCTCCAGAAACGGCTGCCAGTGATCGGTGCCCGGGTCAGGCAGCCACTTCCGCGCGGCTGGCAACGAAGGCCTGAACGCACGCTTCGACGTCGTCGGCTGAGTGCGCGGCCGAAAGCTGCACCCGGATGCGGGCGGCACCGCGCGGCACCACCGGGAAGCTGAACGCGGTGACGAAGACACCGTGCTGCAGCATCCGGTCAGCCACCTTGGCGGCAAGGACGGCGTCGCCGAACATGACCGGGACAATCGCGTGCTCGCCGGGCAGCAGGTCGAAGCCTTCCTCCGTCATCCGGCGGCGGAAAAGGGCGGCGTTGTCGAAGAGCTGCCGCCGCAGGCTGGCCGAGTTCTCCACCAGGTCCAGTGCCTTGATGGTGGCGGCGACGATGGCCGGAGCCAGCGAATTGGAAAAGAGGTAGGGCCGGGCCTTCTGCCGGAGCATGGCCACGATCTCGGCGCGCCCGGAAACGTAGCCACCGGAGGCCCCGCCCAGGGCCTTGCCGAAGGTTCCGGTGTAGATGTCCACCCGGTGCGAGACGCCGGCATGTTCCGGCGTGCCCGCGCCGGTGGAGCCCATGAAGCCGACGGCGTGCGAATCGTCCACCATCACCAGCGCGCCGTACTGTTCGGCGAGGTCGCAAATGGCTTCCAGCGGGGCGAGGTAACCGTCCATGGAGAACACGCCGTCGGTGACGATGATCTTCCGGCGGGCGTCCTTCGCCTCCACGAGCTTCACTTCAAGGTCCGCCATGTCCTGGTTGGCATACCGGTACCGCTGGGCCTTGCACAGCCGGATGCCGTCAATGATGGAGGCGTGGTTGAGCGCATCGGAAATGACGGCGTCCTCGGGACCGAACAGGGATTCAAACACCCCGCCGTTGGCGTCGAAGCAACTCGAGAACAGGATGGTGTCCTCGGTACGGAGGAAGCGGGAGACGCGGCCTTCGAGTTCCAGGTGCAGGTCCTGGGTGCCGCAGATAAACCGCACGCTGGCCATGCCGAAGCCTCGTTCATCCATCGCCCCCTTGGCTGCGCTGATGATGTCCGGGTGGTCTGCGAGGCCCAGGTAGTTGTTGGCGCAGAAGTTCAGGACGTCCGCTCCGGATGAGCCGAGTCGGCCGGCGGTGATGTGGCTGGACTGGGGCGAGGTGATGCTGCGCTCAGTCTTGTAGAGCCCGGCGGTGCGGATGTCCTCCAGCTCGCTGCTCAGCTGGTCCTTGATGGAGGTGTACATGGTGGTGATCCTTTAGAGTCGGGTCCAGTCGAGGACAACTTTGCCGCCGCTGCCGCTGCGGGCCAGGTCGAAGCCCTTCTCCCAGTCTGCAGCGGGGAGCGTGTCCGTGACCACGGCGGAGATCCCCGCGTGGAGGACCGGGTTGGAGGAGAGCATGGCGCTCATGGCGTACCAGGTTTCGTACATTTCCCGGCCGTAGATGCCTTTGAGGGTGAGCATGTGGGTGACCACCTTGCCCCAGTCGATGGTGATGTCCTGGCTGGGCAGGCCCAGCATGGCAATCCGGCCGCCGTGGTTCATATTGTCGATCATTTCCGGCAGGGCGGTGGGGTGGCCGGACATCTCCATGCCGATGTCGAAGCCTTCACGCATGCCCAGTTCACGTTGGGCGTCGCGGACGCGGGTGGTGGAGACGTCGATGGCAAGGTCTGCGCCGAGCCTGCGGGCCAGGTCCAGCCGGGGCTGCGAGACGTCCGTGATGGCGATCTTTCGGGCACCGGCGTGGCGGGCGACGGCGATGGCCATCAGCCCGATGGGTCCGGCACCGGTGATGAGCACGTCCTCGCCCACCAGCGGGAAACTCAAGGCGGTGTGCACCGCGTTGCCGAAGGGATCGAAAATGGCGCCGAGCTCGGGCGTGACCGAGGGATCATGGTGGACCCAGACGTTGGTTTCCGGGATGACCACATACTCGGCGAATGCCCCGTCCCGCTGCACGCCCACGCTGACCGTGTGGATGCACATCTGCCGGCGGCCGGCGCGGCAGTTCCGGCAGATGCCGCAGACAACGTGGCCTTCACCGGATACCCGGTCGCCAACCTTCACGTCCCGAACGTCCCCGCCGGTCTCCACTACCTCGCCGTAGAATTCGTGGCCCGGAATCAGGGGAGCTTCGATGATCCCCTGGGCCCAGGAGTCCCAGGACTGGATATGGAGGTCTGTGCCGCAGATCCCGGTGGTCATGACTCGAATCTTCACGTCGTCCGGACCCACCGTGGGCTCCGGACGGTCCACCAGTTCGAATCCGGCCTCCGGGCCGGCCTTGTAGAGAGCCTTCATCGGCTTCCTCACTCTTGGTTGTCACATCATTGGCAGGTGCTGCCCTCCCCATTACAGCCCCGGAAACCGTTTAGCACAATCAGCTTTTACTCAATCGACGATGTAGCTTTTGCTAATGCTTAGACTTGGTCCATGGAGATCCACCAACTTGAAATCCTCCGCGAGCTCGGCGCCCTGGGCAGCGTCAAGGCCGTGGCCGACACCCTGATGGTCACCCCGTCCGCCGTCTCCCAGCAACTGGCCCTGCTCCAGCGCACGGTGGATGTTCCGCTGACCCGGAAGGAGGGCCGGAACCTGGTGCTCACCGAGGCGGGCCAGGTCCTCGCAGACGCGGGAGCCGCCGTCGTCAGCGCGATGGCCGAGGCCAAAAGCGCCATCGGCAGCTACCACGGCTCCCCGGCAGGACGGGTTACCCTGAGCGGCTTCCACAGCGCCGGCCAGGCGGTCTTCGCACCCCTCGCCAGGATGCTGGACACCCCAGGCGGGCCGCGGGTGGAACTGTCCGACGAGGACGTGGCCCAACAGGACTTCCCCGCCCTGACCGCCCGCTACGACCTGGTGCTGGCCCACCGGATGGACCACAGTCCCCGCTGGCCGGACGAACGGGTTACCGTGATCCCGCTCGCGCACGAGCCCCTGGACGTCGCGCTTCCGGCCGGACACCCGCTGGCACGGAAGCGGGCTGTGACCGCGGACGACGTCGCCGGTGAGGCCTGGGTGACCAGCCACGCCGGCTACTCCCCCGCCGACGTGCTGTCCGCCGTCGCCGCGGTGTCCAGCCGTGAACTGAACATCGTCCACCGCATCAATGACTACTCCACGGTGGCGGCCCTGGTGGCCGCCGGCGGCGTGGTGGGACTGCTGCCCCGGTACACCGCCCGCCCCGTCCTGAATCCGGATATCGTCCTGCGTCCGCTCGCGGGCATCAGCACCCGGCGGCGGATCGACCTGCTGGCACGGCCGGAGAACCTGAAGCGCCGGTCCGTGATGATGGTGTGCGAGGCGCTGCAGGAAATCATGGCGGGGCTGGTGGAGCAGGGCTGAGCGAACAGGGTCCCGGCTACTGCGATTGCCCTTTGGCCTGCCCGTGGCCCATGCCGTTCCCCCTGCCCAGCCCGAGCCCGGGCACGTCCCCGGCGCCTTCGGCAATCCGCTCTGCCGTGGCCTGGTCCCCGTTCTTTGCGCCTGCTACCCGGACCACCTCGCCCGTGGTGATGTCCGCGATGCTTCCGTCGCCGGGCCGGAGCCGCTCGCCGTCGTCGCCCGTTCCCGGCGCCTTGGTGATACGCGTTTCGGCGTTGACGGTGTAGGTCCGGCTGAAGCCGTCTTCGCTTTTGACGGTGATGGACGTATCGCCAACAGCCTCAACCGTGCCGCGCTGCTCGAGGACGGTCTGGAAGGTGCCGTCAGCGTTCTTGACCACGCTTTCGCTGTGCTGGAGTTGCGGCCGCTGGGCCTTGTCCGGCTTGCCGGGCTTCCCAGGCTTGGCGGACATGTCCGGTTTGCCCGGCTTGTCGTGCTTTTTCTCCTGCCCGGGCGCGGACTGCGGCGGCGACGGGAACGGCGAGTCGGCGGACCACGCGATGGCGGCCCCCGTACCACTCAAGGCAAGGGCAATGGCCCCCGCAACGAAGGCCTTGCGGATCCTTGGCTTGTCCTGCAGTGGCATCGCGGTCCCTTTCGCGTCGCTGTCCGGGGCCTGCATAGGGCGGCCTCCGTGCGCTCCAGTGTAGGACCGGCGTCACCGGGTGTGAACGCGTACTTTCCGCCGACCACTACCTGAGTACTTAAGGCAAAACCGGGCAGCGACCCCGGCCGCTGCGGTTCCGCAACGGCAGGGGCGCTACCCGGTTCGGGGTGCGCGGCAGCTAGACGGTGACGCCCAGCTTCTCGAGGATCAGCTCGCGGACGCGTCCGGCGTCGGCCTGCCCGCGGGTGGCCTTCATGACCCCGCCCACGATGGCGCCGATGGCCTGGACCTTGCCGCCGCGGATCTTGTCGGCGACGTCGGGCTGCGCGGCGAGGGCGGCGTCGATGGCTTCCAGCAGGGGCCCGTCGTCGGACACGACGGCGAGGCCGCGCTTCTCGACGATCTCCGCCGGGGTGCCTTCACCGGCGAGAACGCCGTCCAGCACCTGCGACGCCATCTTGTTGTTGATCTTGCCGTCCTCAACCATGCGGGCGAGCTCCACGATGGTAGCGGGCTGGACGCCCAGCTGGCCGGGGTCCACGTCGGCTGCCTTGGCGCGGCCCACGATTTCGCCCATCCACCACTTGCGCGCCACGGAGGCGCTGGCGCCGGCGGCAATGGTTTCCTCGATCTCGTCCAGGACGCCGGCGTTCACCACGTCGCGGAATTCGAGGTCCGAGTAGCCCCAGCTGGCCTTGAGCCGCTTGCGGCGCTCGGCCGGCGGCTCGGGCAGGGTGGCGCGCAGCTCCTCCACCCATTCACGGGAGGCCACCACGGGAACCAGGTCCGGCTCCGGGAAGTAGCGGTAGTCGTCGGCGTCGGACTTGGCCCGGCCGGACGTGGTGGTGCGGGTGTCCTCATGCCAGTGCCGGGTTTCCTGGACGACCGGCTCGCCGGAGTCCAGGACGGCGGCGTGGCGCTGGATCTCGTAGCGGACGGCGTGTTCGACGGCGCGCAGCGAGTTCACGTTCTTCGTCTCGGAGCGGATGCCGAAGCGTTCGCGGCCGTGCGGGCGGAGCGAGACGTTCGCGTCACAGCGCACGTTGCCGCGTTCCATGCGTGCGTCGGAAACTCCGAGGTTCTTCACGATCTCGCGGACCGCCGCAACGTAGGCCTTGGCCAGTTCGGGGGCGCGGGAACCGGCACCCTGGATCGGCTTGGTGACGATTTCCACCAGCGGAACGCCGGCCCGGTTGTAGTCCACCAGGGAGAAGTCGGCGCCGTGGATGCGGCCCGTGGCCCCGCCCATGTGGGTCAGCTTGCCGGCGTCCTCCTCCATGTGCGCGCGTTCGATTTCCACGCGGAACACGGTGCCGTCCTCAAGTTCGACGTCCAGGTAGCCGTCGTATGCGATGGGCTCGTCGTACTGCGAGGTCTGGAAGTTCTTGGGGGTATCCGGGTAGAAGTAGTTCTTCCGGGCGAAGCGGCAGCTCTCGGCAATCTTGCAGTTGAGGGCCAGGCCGATCTTGATGGAGGACTCCACCGCCGTCTTGTTCACTACCGGCAGGACGCCCGGCATGCCGAGGTCCACCTCGTTGACATTGGTGTTGGGCTCGTCACCGAAGACGTTGGGCGCGGAGGAGAACATCTTGGTCTTGGTGTTGAGCTCCACGTGGACCTCGAACCCCAGGACGGGATCGTACTTCTCCATCGCCTCTTCGAAGCTGAGGATCGCGTCGGTGGTCATTATTTTGCCTCCTGGGTTTCGAGGGCCGCGGTACCGGCAAGGTCGGGAGCCTGGGCAAGCAGCGGTCCGCCCCACTTGGCCTCGAGCAGGGACTCCAGGACGGCGCCCACGCGGTACAGGCGGGCGTCCTCCCGGGCGGGTGCGAGCAGCTGGATGCCCACGGGCAGGCCGTCCTCGTCCGCCAGTCCGCCGGGCAGGGACAGCCCGGGAACGCCGGCCAGGTTGGCCGGGATGGTGGCGACGTCGTTCAGGTACATGGCCAGGGGGTCGTCCAGCTTCTCGCCGAGGCGGAAGGCCGTGGTGGGCGCCGTGGGGGAAATCAGGACGTCCGCCACGGTGAACGCGGCGTCGAAGTCCCGCTGCACCAGGGTGCGGACCTTCTGTGCCGAGCCGTAGTAGGCGTCGTAGTAGCCGGCGCTCAGGGCGTAGGTGCCCAGGATAATCCGTCGCTTGACCTCGTCGCCGAAGCCCGCAGCACGGGTGGCACCCATGACGCGTTCGATGGTCATGGGACCGTCCTCGGGCAGGACGCGCAGGCCGTAGCGGACGCCGTCGAACTTCGCGAGGTTGGAGGACGCCTCGGACGGCATGATGAGGTAGTAGGCACCCAGGGCGTACTGGAAGTTGGGGCAGGAAACCTCGACGATTTCCGCTCCCGCCTCACGCAGCAGCTCGAGCGAATCGTTGAAGCGGTTTTCGACGCCGGCCTGGTAGCCCTCGCCGTGCAGTTCCTTGATGATGCCGATCCGCAGGCCTTCGACGTTGCCGGTCTT
This sequence comes from Arthrobacter sp. K410C, assembly GCF_059090105.1. Lineage (NCBI taxonomy): Bacteria > Bacillati > Actinomycetota > Actinomycetes > Micrococcales > Micrococcaceae > Arthrobacter > Arthrobacter sp. K410C. The sequence goes on along the minus strand of NZ_JBNHFJ010000002.1, from coordinate 212,140 downwards.
CGCGGCGGCCACGAGGTCGGCCAGCGGGTCAGGCAGCGAGGTGGAATCGCGGGAGTCGTGCCCGCCGATGACCTGGTGCAGGAGTGCCGAGTCCAGGACGGTCCGGGAGACCGGGCCGATCTGGTCCAGCGAGGAGGCCATGGCGATGGCGCCGTAGCGGGAGACGCTGCCGTAGGTGGGCTTGACGCCCACCGTGCCGGTGACGGCGCCGGGCTGGCGGATGGACCCGCCGGTGTCCGTGCCGAGGGCCAGGGGCGCCTCGAAGGCGGCGACGGCGGCAGCCGAGCCACCGCCGGAGCCGCCAGGGATGCGGTCCAGGTCCCACGGGTTGCGGGTGGGGCCGTAGGCCGAGTGCTCCGTGGAGGAGCCCATGGCGAATTCGTCCAGGTTGGTCTTGCCCAGGATGGGCATCTTCGCGGCGCGGAGGCGCTCCACAACGGTGGCGTCGTAGGGGCTGTGCCAGCCCTCGAGGATCTTCGAGCCTGCCGTGGTGGGCTGGCCGATGGTGACGATGAGGTCCTTGACCGCGATGGGCACGCCGGCCAGGTAGTGGAGGGCCCCGGCCTCGGGTCCGCCGGCGGCACGGATGGCATCCACTTCGGCCGCGACGGCGAGCGCTTCCTCGGCGTTGATGTGCAGGTACGCGTTGATGCCGCGTTCGCCGCCGTCCACGTCGGCGATCCGGTCCAGGTGCGCCTGGACCACCTCGACGGCGGTAACTTCGCGGGCGCGCAGCTTGTCGGCCAGCTGTGCGGCTGAGAGCCGGATCAGGGCGGCGGCGCTGGTGTTCTGTTCAGTCATTGTTTAGTCCTCATCCAGGATTGCCGGAACCTTGAAACGGTTGTCGTCGGAATCCGGGGCACCGGAGAGTGCCTGTTCCGCCGTGAAGGTGTGGCCCACGACGTCTTCCCGGAAGACATTGCTCAGCGGGATGGGGTGGGACGTGGCCGGCACGTCGTCTCCGGCGGCTTCACTGACCGACTTGATCGCATCAACGATGACGGCGAGTTCTCCGGCCATCCTGTCCAGCTCATGAGCACTCATCTCGATGTGAGCGAGCTGCGCGAGATGCGCAACGTCGTCACGGTTGATCGCAGCCATGGATCTCCCCTGCAAAGTTCGGATTGGTTTCCGATCCATTCTAGTGGGGAAACGATGATGCCCGTCTGACGACCCCCAGCGGGCGTCAGACGGGCACCTTCATGCCGGGGTTCGTCCACAAGGAACAGCGCCGCGGCAGCTACAGACTAACCGATACCGATGGCTCCGGTCAGCATGCCGATTCCCAGCATGACCAGGGACACCACGGCGCTGCGCCACAGCACCTTCTTGTGGTGGTCGCCGAGGTCCACCTTGGCCAGGGACACCAGCAGCAGGATGGCCGGAACCAGCGGGCTCTGCATGTGGAACGGCTGGCCGGTGATGGAGGCGCGGGCCATTTCCGCGGCGCTGATGCCGTAGTGCGCGGCGGTTTCGCTGAGGACCGGCAGCACGCCGAAGTAGAAGGCGTCATTGCTCATGAAGAACGTCATGGGGATGCTGAGGACGCCGGTGATGACGGCCATGAACGGGCCCATGCTGGACGGGATGATCTGCACGAGCCAGGCGGACATGGCTTCCACCATGCCGGTGCCGGTCAGCACGCCGGTGAGGACGGAAGCGGCCATGACCATGCTGACCACCGCGACGATGGACGGGGCGTGGGCCACCAGCTGGGTGGCTTGGTCCTTGACCTTGGGGAAGTTCACCAGCAAGGCGATGGCGGAGCCCACCATGAAGACATAGGGCAGCGGGATGAGGTCGGCGATGAGCATGCCCATGACGGCCACCGTGAGGGCCAGGTTGAACCAGAACAGCTTGGGGCGCAGGGTGCTGCGGTTGGGGTCCAGGGCGGTGTCCGCCATGGCCGTGTCGCTGTCGTCCACCAGGTCTTCGGGACGGTCCAGCACTGCCACGGACGAGCCTTCCGGAGAGAGGCCGCCGGCGGGGGCTGCTCCGCCAGGGTTGCCACCCGTGCGTCCGCGGCCGGTTCCGGAACCGCCGCCCGCAGAGCCTGCGAAAGCGCCGCCGTCGAACTTCTCGGCAGTATCCGGGACGCCCCAGATTTCCGGCTGGGTGGCACGGAGCCGGTTGCGCTCCTGCAGGCCGAGGAGCCAGGCGAAGGCGAGGACCACGGCAATGCCGGCGACCAGTGAGGGAAGCATGGGGACGAAGACGTCATTGACGTCGATTTCCAGTGCGGTGGCGGCGCGGGCGGTGGGGCCGCCCCAGGGGACGATGTTCATGGTGCCGTTGGCGAGGCCGGCCACGCAGGTGAGGACCACGGGGCTCATCTTGAGCCGCAGGTAGATGGGCAGCATGGCTGCGGTGGTGAGGATGAACGTCGTGGAGCCGTCGCCGTCCAGGGACACGGCGGCTGCCAGCAGGGCGGTGCCGAGCACAACCTTGGCGGGATCGTTGCCGAGCTTGCGAAGGATGAACTTCACCAGCGGGTCAAACAGCCCGACGTCGATCATCAGCCCGAAGTAGATGATGGCGAACATCAGCAGCGCCGCGGTGGAGGTCATGGACTTCATGGAATCCAGGACCATGTCCCCGATGCCCAGGCCGGCACCGGCGAAAAGTCCGAAGACGGTGGGGACGATGATCAGCGCCAGCACTGGCGTCAACTTTTTCGTCATGATCAGCACCATGAATACCGCGATCATGGCGAATCCAAGTATTACCAGCACAGCCGGCTCCTTCTTGTGAACGGCACCACAGCGTTGTGATGCGTGCTACAGACTGTAGGGTGGCCGCCGTCACGGCAGTGCCTTTGGCTCAATTGATTGGCATACTGCTTATTGGGAGCATTTTGCTCATTCTGCTCACGTGCTGCCGCGGCTGGTTGCCGCGGGGCCAGGTGGGCACAGCCGACCCGTATCAAGGAGGATCATGCAGCGTTCCGCGCCCCGACCGCCGCTGCGGTTCTCCACCCAGACGCTGCTGCTGCAGGTGGCCGTGGTACTGCTGGTGGTCCTGCTCAGCGCCGCCGTCCATGCGTGGCTGACCTATGACAGGGTTGGCAGCGAGGCCGAAAACCAGGCGCTGACACTCGCCCGGACCGTCGCCTCCAATCCCTCCGTCCGGGCCGACGTGCAGGCCATCAGCGCGCGCGAGGGCACTCCCCCGCCGGCCGAACTCGCGGCCGGGCCCCTGATGCAGGCGGCCGAGGCCGCGCGGACCAGGACCGGGGCCTTGTTTGTGGTGATCACCGATGAGACGGGCCTCCGGCTGGCGCATCCGGAGCCGGAGCGGCTTGGCGAGAAGGTCAGCACCGACCCCACCGAAGCCCTGGCCGGACGCGAGGTCACCACCCGGAACACCGGGACGCTGGGCCCGTCTGCCGGAGCCAAGGTGCCGGTGTACGCCCCCGGCAGCTCCACCGTGGTGGGCGAGGTCAGCGTGGGCTATTCCATGGAGACGGTGGGCCAGAGCGTGGCCCGCGACATCGGCCCCGTGGCCGGGACAGCGGCGGGGGCCCTGCTGGCCGGCGTGCTGGGTTCCTTCCTGCTGCGCCGCCGGCTGCAGCGGCTGACGCTGGGCCTGGAACCGGAGGAGATCAGCACGCTGGTCCACGACCAGGTGGCGGTGCTGCAGGGCGTGGACGACGGCGTCATCGGCGTGAGTGCCGACGGCCGGATCAGTGTGTTCAACGCCGCCGCACAGCGCCTGCTCAGCCAACCGGACCTGACCGGCGGGCGCTGGGAGGATGCCCCGGTCCCGGACCAGGTGAAGTCCCTGACCAGGCGCGGCACCACCGGCAGTGACGCCCTGGAAGTCGTGGCGGGAGGACGGGTGCTGGTGGCCAATGCCCGCAAGGCCCTGCACCGGCGGGAAGACCTCGGCTGGGTGGTGATGCTGCGAGACCGTACGGAACTGCAGGAACTCACCCGCCAGCTGGATGCCGTGGGCACCATGTCGACGGCACTGCGCGCGCAGCGCCACGAGTTCGCGAACCAGCTGCACACGCTGGCCGGCTTCATGAGCATCGGCCAACACCGGCAGGCGCGCGAGTACCTGGCCCAGCTTGCCGCCACCGGCCCCCTCACGTTCCCGGTGGAGCAGGCCGAACTTCTGCAGGACCCCTACCTCCAGGCGTTCGTGGGTGCCAAGGGCGTGGAGGCCGAGGAGCGGGGTGTCGCCCTGCGGATCGGCCCCGAAACCCTGGTCCGCGGGCAGGTCACGGAGGCGCAGGACGTCACCACGGTGCTGGGCAACCTGATCGACAACGCGGTCAATGCAGCGGTGGCGGGAGTGGCGGCGGAACGCTGGGTGGAGGTGGAGGTGCTGGACGAGCCGGGCGACGACGGCGGCACCCTCCACGTGGTGGTCGCGGACTCGGGCGACGGGCTGGCGGAGGGAACGGATGCCGAACAGGTCTTCACCGAAGGCTTCACCACCGCGACCGGCCCGTTGTCTAGGAACGGCCGTGCCGGCGGCCAGGGCTTTGGGCTGGCTCTTGCCCGGCAGCTGGCCCGGCGCCGCGGCGGGGACGTCACGGTGTTGGACCGGGGAAGGCCGGGCGGACCCGGCGCCGTCTTCATGGCCACACTGCCGGGAACCACGGCGGGAAGTACGGGGTCGGCGGCACGCTCCGGGACACCAGAAGGCGATTCAGCTCCGCGAAGCGCGGACATGAAGGGAGACCACAACGATGGCTGAGGATTTCCGGGTCCTGATCGTGGACGACGACTTCCATGTGGCCAAGCTCCACGCTGCTTACGTGGACTCGGTGGCTGGCTTCCTGGCCTTGGCGCCGGTGGGCACGGCCTCCCTGGCGCTGCAGGCCATCCACAGCCTCCGTCCCGACCTGGTGCTGCTGGATGTCTACCTGCCGGACGCCTCCGGCCTGGACCTGCTGCAGCAGCTGGACGTCGATACCGTCATGCTCAGCGCGGCCTCGGATGCCCTGTCCGTCCGGACGGCCTTCCGCCGCGGTGCGCTGGGATACCTGCTGAAGCCGTTCACTGCTGACGCCCTGTCGCAGCAGCTGCGGTCCTACGCCCGGTACCGGCGGCTCCTCTCCAACCCCGGGGCGCTGGACCAGGACGCCGTGGAGCGCGCCAAGCGGTCACTGATCCCGGGGGATGTCACGCCGTCGGCGAAGCCACGCTCCGCCACGGAAGCCGCGGTGCTGGAGTCGCTGGTTCCCGGCGAACAGTATTCGGCCGCGGAAGTGGCCGGCCGGGTGGGCGTGTCCCGGGCAACCGCCCAACGCTACCTGTCATCGCTCGCCGACGACGGCGCCGTCGACATCCAGCTGCGGTACGGGAGCACGGGCAGGCCGGAGCACCGCTATGGCCTGCCCGCCGCGCCGTAGATTTTTCTAGCTGGCGCTCTTCTGGGCCACGAGCTCGATCTCGACAAGCATCTTCGGGTCCAGGAACGGCAGCACATGCACCAGGGACAGGGTGGGGCGGATGTCGCCGAATACTTCGCCGTGGGCGCGGCCTGCTTCTTCCCACTTGCTGATGTCCGTCAGGTAGAGCTTGGACTGGACGACGTCCTCGAAGCTGAAACCGGCGTCCGCCAGGACCTTGCCGAGCTTCTGCAGGATGAACTGGGTCTGCGTGTAGAAGTCATCGCCCACGATGCCGTCCTCGCCGCTTGCCGCGGTGGCCGAAATGTACAGGGTGTTGTCCACCTGGACGGCGCGGGAGTAGCCGAGCGTCTGTTCCCAGACGGAACCGGTGCCGAAGGTTTTGCGCATGGTGGGGCCTTTCAATGCCGGAAGTGGGTCGGCACCACTGTAGGGCTGCTACAGGTCCAGCCGGTAAACCAGCAGTTTTGTGTCGGTTCCGGGGACGAACCAGTCGCGATCCGGCACGCGGCGGAACCGGGCCTTGCGGTAGAGGCCCTGCGCGCTCTCCCACGTCTCCCCCGTGGTGAGGGCGATGCCGGTGATGCCGGGCAGCGACCGGGCATGGTCAATGAGGGCGTCCACCATGGCCTTTCCGGCTCCGCTGCGCTGCACGGTGGGGTCCACCACCAGCATGCGGAACTCGAGCTCATCCGGCAGTGCGATGTCCGCGTACGGTTCCCCGGCGGTGGCCAGCGTCACCGATCCCACCACGGTGCCGTCCCGCTCGGCCACCCAGATGGTGGCCTGGCCGGCGCGCAGCGCAACATCCTGGATCTTGCGCATGTACGGGTGTTCGGCATCGTCGAAGTAGCCCGCGGCGAGGTAGGAATCGCGCGTGATGCGGGCAACGGCGTCGTAATCGGCCTCGACGGCGGCACGGATGGTGATCTGCGGTGGCACCCGTCAATGGTAGTGGCGGCTGCCGCTCCCCCGGCCCGAAAGGGCGCTTTCCGTGACTGAACTATCACTACCGGCGGCAGCGGTACTGCCGCGTTGCCGGACCCTGGATGACTAGAGCGGGAACTTGCCGGACAGCTCCAGGCCGGCGGCGCAGGTCCACGCGTCCAGCCTGTCGGTATCGGAGGGCCCGCCGTCGAGCGGACTGGCCAGCCGCGGCCGCCGCACCCAGCAGCCGGCTTCCTCCGCGATGAGCGCACCGGCGGAGAAATCGTGCTCGTTGAGCCCGCGCTCGCCGTAGGCGTCATGGGTGCCGTCGGCCACCATGCACAGGTCCAGGGCGGCCGAACCCAGCCGCCGCACATCAGCGAACCCGTCCATGAGGCCCGCCAGCGCGGTGGCCTGGTCGGCGCGGACGGCAGGATCGTAGCTGAAGCCGGTGGCCAGGATCTGCCCCTTCCGGCCGGGGACCGGACCCTCCAGCCGGGTGACCCGGCCGCCTTCCTCCAGCCAGGCGCCCTGGCCGCGGGAGGCATAGTAGGTGCGGCCGAGCGCAGGCGCGTTGACCACGCCGGCCAGCCAGGCGCCGTCGGCATCGGCGACCGCCACGGAAGTGGCGTAGTAAACGATGTTGCGGATGAAGTTGGTGGTGCCGTCCAGCGGATCGATGGACCAGCGGTAGCCGCTGGGTGCCTCGGGCCGGGTAGTGCCGTGTTCCTCGCCGGTGATGCTGTCGTTCGGGCGGGCCGCTGCGATCACCCCGCGGACGGCGTTCTCGGCCGCGACGTCGAACGCGGTAACCCAGTCACCTGCCGCGCCCTTGTTGCTGGGAGCCAGGGTGTCCCCGTTCCTGGCGGCAAGCACCTTGGCTCCGGCCGCGGCGGCGGCCTTTGCCACAACCAGAAGTTCGTCAGGGGTGGTCATGCAGTTGCCTCCGCGGTGTCCTCATCGGTTTCCATCCCTGCCGGCGCCCCGGCGCCGTCACCGGGCAATGCGTCAGGGCCGCCTTCCAGCAGCTGCCGGAAGCCGTCCTCGTCAAGCACCGGAATTCCGAGCTGTTCGGCCTTGTCCAGCTTGGTGCCCGCGCTTTCGCCGGCCACCAGGTAGCTGGTGTTCTTCGAAACCGAGCCTGCGGCCTTGCCGCCCCGGACCAGGATGGCTTCCTTGGCCTCGTCCCGGCTGAAATTGGGCAGGGACCCGGTGACCACCACCGTGAGGCCCTCGAGGGTGCGCGGGGCGGATTCGTCCCGTTCGTCTGCCATTCGGACGCCTGCCGCGGCCCAGCGGTCCACGATCTGCCGGTGCCAGTCCTCTGCGAACCATTCCTTGAGCGCGGCGGCGATAGTGGGCCCCACGCCGTCCACGTGGGCAAGGTCCTCCTCGGAGGCTGCCCGGATGGCATCCATGGTGCCGAAAGCCTGCGCGAGTGCCCGTGAAGCCCGCGGCCCGACGTGACGGATGGACAGCGCCACCAGGACGCGCCACAGCGGCTGGGCCTTGGCCTTTTCCAGTTCCTTGAACAGCTTTTCCGTGGTGGCCGTAGGCTTGGACGGCGACTTGGCCGTGCCCTTGCTGTAGAAGTAGGGCACCAGTTCGTATTCGCCGGTGCCCACGCCCTTGGAGCGCTTCTCACGGCGGATCTTCACTGGGGCGAGGTCCTCGGGGGCGAGGTCGAACAGGGCTGCCTCGGAGGTCAGCGGTGGAACCTCCGGCTCGGCCGGCTGCGTCAGCGCGATGGCGGCCTCCCAGCCAAGCGCCTCGATATCGAACGCCCCGCGGCCGGCAAGGTGGAACACCCGCTCACGGAGCTGCGAGGGGCAGGATTTCGCGTTGGGGCAGCGGATGTCCACGTCGCCCTCCTTGGCCGGGGCCAGGGGCGTGCCGCAGGAGGGGCATTCGGTGGGCATCACGAAGTCCCGCACTGGTGGATCCTGCTGGTCGCGCAGGGCCAGGACCGGGCCCACGATTTCCGGGATGACGTCTCCGGCCTTGCGGAGGATGACGATGTCGCCGATCTTCACGCCCTTGGCCTTGACCACATCCTGGTTGTGCAGGGTGGCCATCTCCACGGTGGAGCCGGCAACCTTGACCGGCTCCATCATGCCGAAGGGGGTCACCCGGCCGGTGCGGCCGACGTTGACCTGGATATCCAGGAGCTTGGTGTGCACTTCTTCCGGCGGGTACTTGTAGGCCACGGCCCAGCGCGGCACGCGGGTGGTGTAGCCAAGGGCACGCTGGGTGGCGAAGTGGTCCACCTTGATGACGATGCCGTCGATCTCGTGGAGCAGTTTGTGGCGCTGGGCCCCGTACTTTTCGATGAACGCCAGGACGTCCCCGCGGCTTTCCAGTACCTCGAAGTAAGGACTGACGGGCAGGCCCCAGCCCTTGAGCAGGTCATAGGTTTCGGACTGGCTGCGTGCTTCAAGCCCCTCGCGTGCGCCGATGCCGTGGACGAACATCTTCAGGGGACGCTTGGCGGTTTCGGCCGGGTCTTTCTGGCGGAGCGAACCGGCGGCGGCGTTGCGCGGATTGGCCAGCGGCGCCTTGCCCGCTTCGATCAGTGCCTCGTTGAATTCCGCGAACTCCTTCGACGGGATGAACACCTCGCCGCGGACTTCCATCTCTGCCGGGAAGCCTCCGCCCTCAAGCTGCTGCGGGATCTCCTTGATGGTGAGCACGTTGTGCGTGATGTCTTCACCGGTTGTTCCGTCGCCGCGGGTGGCGGCGCGGACCAGTTTCCCGTCCCGGTACAGCAGGTTGACGGCCAGGCCGTCGATCTTGAGCTCGGTGAGCCAGGAAGCCTTGGCCGCGCCGTCGCCAAGCTTTTCGATACTGGCTTCCGCCCTGTTCAGCCAGGCCTCCAGCTCATCGATGGAAAAGACGTCTTCCAGGCTGTACATGCGCTGCAGGTGTTCTACGGCCGCGAAAGCGGCGGACACCTCGCCGCCCACCTCCTGGGTGGGTGAATCGTTGGAGACCAGTTCCGGGTGGAGCGCCTCGATCTCCTCGAGGCGGCGGAAGAGAGTATCGAACTCGGCGTCCGATACCAGGGGCGCGTCCTCCTGGTAGTAGGCGAACCGGTACTTCCGGACGAGGTCCGCCAGGTTCTCGTATTCCTCGCGGAGAGAGTCGGAGGGGATGGCGTCCGGGCTGTCGGGGCTGCTGTTCCCGGAGATTGTCTTTTCTGCGGGGCCTGGTCCTGTGCTCACAGACCTATCTTGCCTTACGGGTGTGACAGGACGCCGATTAGTGTGCCCGGAGGCGGGTCCTGCCCCACCAGATGAAGGCTGCACCGCCTGCGCCCACCAGAAGCGTGCCGGCTGCGATGGGAAGCAGTTCGGGACCCCCGGCGCCCGGACCGGCGGCCGGGGTTATGCCTGCCAGCTGAGTTGCCTTGGCGGACCGGCTGATGGGCGTATTCCAGTCCGGCGCACCGGAGGCCCCGGCCGAAGCGGGTCCGGCCGATGTGGCGACGGCGGTGCCAGCGGTGGCGGTTTCTTCGCCGGGCCTTTCCGATGCTTCCTCTTCGGCTGCGCCCTGCACGGAGGGACCGTTTGCCGGCGCAGTGGCGGCCGGGGATGCCGCCTGTTGTTGGGCACGAACGGGTGCTTCTGCAGCCAGGTTCCCTGGCTGCGCCGGGGTTTCGGCCGGGGCCTGCGTGCGGCGTTCGACGTCCGTGGGTTCCGGCTTGCCGCCGCCAAGGAGGGGCAGGCACACAAGGCCGCAATCTTCGGTCGGAGCGTCCGCTTCCGGCGTGGCAGGTGATGGCTCCGGCGAATGGGCAACTGCAGGCCCTGCCAGGAAGAGGAGGGCAATGGCCAGGACCGCTGCTGCCGCGGTGGCCGCCGCCACACGGAGGGCCGGTGAAGTCGGGGTCATTGCTACCTTTCGATGCGCGCAGTCCCCCCACCGCGGCTTTTCTGGTGTCCCCGGCAGTCTTCTACAGCCAGGGCCGGGGCCGCAAATCCGCTCAGTGTGCCCGGGGCTGTAGCCGGGGCGACCGCCCGCCTGCTGCCCGGCAGGTGTCAGTGCGCGCGGATGCGGTTCCTGCCCCACCAGGCAAAGGCTCCCCCGCCGGCGCCCACCAGGAGGACACCGGCGGCGACGGCCGGCAGGTTGGCGCCGTCGGACCCCGCCCCCTGCCGGGAGACAGCGGCTGCCTGGGTGGCCTTCGCTGACCTGGTGACGGGCGTGTTCCAGTTTGAGGACGACGACGGCGTGCCGGTTGAGGGGGCCGTTGCGGACGGAGTGGCTGCAGCCTCAGTTTCCGTTGGCCCGGCAGCCGGCTCGGCCGGCTCGGCCGGCTCGGCTGGCATCAGTTCCACGGAGGCAGTGGGGGCCGCCGGATTTGCGGCCGGCGTGGACGGGGCGGCGGGCCGGGGTGCCGCGGGCACCGAGGGATCGGGCCCGTCAGTTTCCGTGGGATCGTCGTCGGGCTTGGCCGTCTTGGTGGGGCGTGCTTCCGGGGTCCAGGTTTCAGTGGGTTCCTGCGCACATTCCTGTCCACAGCCCGGGGTCGAGGTGGAGGTCTGCGAGCCCGTCGGTTCAGGGGAATCGGCCCATGCGGCGCCCCCTGCGGGCAGTGTTATCGAGAGCGCCAGCACGGCTGCGGCGGCTGTTGCCGAGGCGGCGCGGAGTAGCGGACTGGACGGGGTCATGGATACCTTTCGGTGCGCGCAGTCCCCCGTCTGCGGCTTTCTGGTCTCCAAGCAGTCTTCTACAACACGCCGGAGGGCCGCAAATCCATCGAATGTACGGCCCTCCGGCGTATAGCCTGCTAGTCGCGGCTTTCCGGCGGGAGCGCCACCTGGATTTTGCGGGCTTTTCCGCGTCCCACCACATAGCCCCTGCCCGGGATGAATTCCGGGCTGACCCGGCCCAAGGAGGTGTTCAGCAGGCTGTCGCCCTCAATATCGCCCGGGTTGAGGAGCAGGCCCCGCCGGCCGGATTTGAATGGCTGCGCGAGCTGCCAGGCTGAGGACCAGGTGGAGGTTTCGGACTCACCCACCACCCACTGGTCCGCCTTGATGGAGGCTGTGACCAGCCGCGCAACGCCGGATTCGGCGAGAGTGTCCGTGAATTCGGTCAACCCCTCAATGAAGATGCCCAGCCTGCCCGGGTTGCCGGAGGAATGCTCCACCAGCTCCTCCATCATCTCGGCCAGGTCGTCGGGCCCCACCACCGACCGGTTCCACAGGGGCAGCGACGCGACGGCGGAGCGCCGCGACCCGAGGTAGATCAGCTCGGTGTCCGGGTTGGACCGGCGGAGGGCGTAGGCGAGGGTGACCAATGCCACGGTGCGGCCGGCGCCGGGAGGACCTGCCAGCAGCAGCGGTCCCCGGGCCATAAGCGCCGCAGGCTCCAGGGTTTCGTCGTCGACGCCGATGACCGGCATGTCGGGACTGCCGGCCGGCAGGACGTCCAGGTCCACCTGTTCGGGGAGCCGCTCGATGCCGGGAGCGGTGTCCAGGCCCTGGCGCAGCATCGCTTCGCTGAGCTTGTGCACCTCGCGGGCCTGCAGGGCGAGGTTGGAGTTCCCGCCGAGCACGGCCAGCTGGACCTCCAGCCCGTCCAGCAGGCCGCGGCCCGGGGGCGAACCGGCGTTGAGGACATCACGCGGCACGTCCATGGAGATGTAGTCGTCCTCGGAGGACAGGCGCAGCACCAGGCGGCGCTGGATGGAGGCGAGCAGGGATGCGGGCACGGCGTTGGGCCGGTCGCCGGTGACCACCAGGTGGATGCCCAGGGTGCGGCCGTCGGTGGCCAGCTGCAGGAAAATGTCCCACAGCCCGGACAGCTTGCTGTGTTCGTAGGCCTCGCGGAAGGCGGACATCCCATCCACCAGGACGAAGATCCGCTTCTCGTCGGTCCGGTGGGCCAGCCTCCGGTACTCCACGATGGTGGAGGCCCGGACTTCGGCGAAACGGGCAGAGCGCTGCTCTGCGATGTCGCGCAAGAGGCGCAGCAGCCTGCCCACGCGTTCCACGTCGTCGCCGTCAATCACTTCGCCCACGTGGGGAAGCTCTTCCAGCATGCTCAGTCCGGACGAGCCGCAGTCGATGCCGTACACATGGACGGGCCCGCCGCGGGGTGTCACCGCGGCGGCAATGGCGATCCCGCGGAGGGCGGCCGACTTTCCGGAACCGCCCGTCCCGTAGATGGCCATGTTGCCGTCCTTGTCCGGCTCGTAGAAGACCGTGGGCTGGTCCTGCCGGGCGGGGTCGTCGGCCACGCCGAGCAGCAGGCGTTCATCAGTGCGCGGGTTGGGCAGCCTGGAGAAGTCGTAGGTCTTGGCCAGTTCGTCCAGCCACGGCTTCCGCGGCGGCCGGATGCCCAGCGTGCCGGCGGCCCGGACGATGTTCGCGGTCATCCGGGCGATGTCGTTCGGCCCCGCGGGTTCGGCCACCACGGGCTTTTCGGGTGTGGGCGGTTCCCAGCTGGGCCCGGACCCGAAGGCCATCTCCACGATGTCGATCTGGGGTCGCTGCGGTTTGTCGGTGGTCCACCCGCCGGCGTAGCCGGTCTGGAAGCCCTGGATCCGGCCCGGTCCGGTCTTTGCGGCACCGCGGCCGGGGATGCCGGGGTCGAAGTAGGCGGCGTCGGGGACGCCGAGGATGTCGGTGGCGTCCTCCTCGTCGGCCATGCGCAGGGCCACGCGGAGGTTGGTGTTGGCCCGCAGGCTGTCCTTGATCACGCCGGCGGGCCGCTGGGTGGCCAGGATGAGGTGCAGGCCGAGGGACCGTCCGCGGGCGGCAACGTCCACCACGCCGTCAACGAACTCGGGCACGTCGTTGGCGAGGGCCGCGAATTCGTCAACGATGATGACGAGGTACGGCGGGGCGTCGGGATCGGCCTCGCGCTGCAGCGCCAGCAGGTCCTTCGCCTTTTTCCGGTTGAGGAGCTGTTCCCGGTAGTGGAGTTCGGCGCGGAGGGACGTCAGGGCACGGCGCACCAGGTGCGGCGAGAGGTCGGTGACCAGCCCCACCGTGTGCGGAAGGTTGATGCAGTCCGCGAAGGCGGCGCCGCCCTTGTAGTCCACGAACAGGAAGCTGACGCGGTCCGGGCTGTAGGCGGCCGCCATGCCCATGACCCAGGACTGCAGGAACTCGGACTTGCCGGCGCCGGTGGTGCCGCCCACCAGGGCGTGCGGGCCCTCGTTCTTCAGGTCCAGGTAGAGCGGCTCGACGCCCTTGGAGCCAACCAGGGCGCGGAGCGTGCCGTTGTCCTTGCGGTTGGCCACGGCGGTGGCACGGACGGAGTTGTTTTCGGTCCAGCGTTCGGCGACGGCCTGGGGGTTGTCCAGGAAGTCCTTGCCGATCAGGGTGGCGTAGGAGACCGACCTCGGGAGGTCGGAATCGTCGTTCACGGGCTTGCCCACATCCACCACGGGGGCGAGCATCCTGGCCAGTTGGCCGGCGAGTTCGGCGTCCACGCTTTCGCAGCTGACGGGGTAGGTGTGCCGGCCCAGCCTGACCTGGCCGGTGGTGGTGCCGTGGTCGCCGTCCACCACCATGAAGTCGCGGCAGGCCGCCGGCAGGGCCTGGATGTCGGTGGCCACCCAGAGCACGTGGACGCCGGCGTCCGGTCCGCGCTCGGCGAGCCGGGTGAGCCGGCCCCGGTCCACTGGCGCGTCGTCCTCCACGACCACCAGCACGGACGGCAGGACAGGCGCCTCCAGCTCGTGCTTGGCCGGATCCACGTCCGGCCGCAGGTCCGGGCCGGAGCGCCTGGCGGCGGCCTCCCGCGCGTCGAGCAGGTCCTCGAGACGGGCCAGGAGCGAGGACCCGCCCGCGGACCCGGCAGCCAGGTGGTCTCCGGAGAGCGGGCTGTGGCCGGAGCCGACGTGCGGCAGCCACTGCAGCCAGTTCCACCGTTCCCGGGACTGGGCGGACGTGATGGCGGTCAGGACCACTTCGGCCGGCGAATGGAGTCCAACCAGCTGGAGCACCATGCCGCGGGCAACATCGTCCACCAGGCCGCGGGCACCGGCGATGCCCAAGGACCCGGAGGTACGCAGCTGGGAAACCACCGGAACACCCTCAATGTCCCGGAACTGCTTCAGGCAGTCCTGGATCTCCCGTGTGTACTCGACCTCGGTGTCGTTGTTGGACGGTTCCTCCAACTGCAGGCGTGACGGCGCCGTACCCATGCCGAACCTGAGCCCCAGGAACGATGAGTGTTCCGGGCGGTGGGTCCACAGCAGCGGGCCCAGTTTGTAGATGGCGTCCACGGTGTCGCTGACCGAGGGCGCCTCCTGCAGCCGGACGGCACGCTCCACCTTCTGCAGCTCGGTGACATCCTCGCGGAACGCCGCCATGGAAGCCCGGAAGTGCTTCAGGCCGTCCTTCCGCAGGCGCCGGTTGCGCATCTTCTGGTCAACGAAATGGCCCACGATGAACAGCGGCATCATCAGCATGAAAACCATGGACAGCGCGTTGCGGGTGACGGCGAAGATCACGGCACCCATCATCAGCGGGGCGATCAGCATGATGTACGGGAAGGGCTGGTCCTCGGGGCGTTTCGGCCCTGCCGGCACCACCCGCTTGGGTTCCTCGAACCGGGGCACCACCCGGGGTGAGCGGTTGAAGTCCACCATGGGCGACGTCGGCGCTGCCGCATGGTTGTGCCCCAGCGGAACCACCGTCACGGTGGTGTCGCCAAGGGTGACGGTGTCCGAGGAGTTCAGGGTTGCGCGGGTGACGGGGAGCCCGTCCATCAGGAGCCCGTTGGCGGAGTTGGTGTCGACGATCTCCACTCCCTCGCCCACGGTGATGCGGGCGTGGCGCTTGGAGGTCAGGGGGTCCGTGAGCCGGATGTCCACGTCCCGGTCCCGGCCGATGTAGCTGGTGCCGGTGGGCAGCGAAAATTCCCGTCCGACGTCGGGCCCGGACAGCACGCGCAGGGTGGCGGCGGCCGGGCCGCGGCTGGTTCCGGGTTCGTGGAACTGTTCGCTGACCTGGGCCAGCGAAACGACCGAACCGGGGCGCAGGCCGGATTCGAGGAGGTTGTCCGTGCGGGTCAGGACATTGCCGCTGATGCCGGCGCCCACGAATGCCTCATCAATGCGCAGGGACAGGTTGTCCGGTGCGGGGGTGCCCTTGCGCTCCGGGTCGGCGGCCCACAGAACGGCGGCGATATCGGCCACCGTGGCAAGGCCGTCCACCGTGACGGCAAGGTCCTTGGCCTCGGCCGGCTCGCGGCGGAGTGTCAGCCGGATCCTCATCCTTCGTCCACGCCCCTCATCTTCTCCAGGAGGTAGAGGTCGTCAGGCGTCACCAGGTGCGAGGTCACGGCATGCTCCACCAGCCGCGCCCGGCGGTTGGTGGCGAGCTTGCCGCCGCCGCCACGCAGTCCCGCCACGCCCACGCGGTCAAGCTTGTCGCACACGTTGTCCAGCTTCCGGTTGAAACGGGTCAGCGCCCAGCCAAGGGTCTTGGCGGCGGCGGCCGACGACGGGATGGCGCTGAAGCCGGTGCCTTCCCGTCGGAGCATGGGTTCGGCGAGCGCCACAATAAGGGCCTTCTGGGAATCGGTGAACACCACGGGCCCGATGGTAGTGTCGCCGCTGACGCCGCCCTCGCGCGCCTCCTGGCGGAAGGACGGGGTCTTCAGGTGCACGGCGAACTCGTAGGTGGTGGGTCCGGCCGTGAAGATGATGTTGGTGTGGCTGAACACCAACGGGATCCGGGCGCCGGGCGAAAGCCACGCCTGCATGCCGCCGGAGGCATCAGCCACGGTGGCCGACAGCATGCTGCCCACGTTGCTCAGCCACCAGATGCCGTCGTAGCGGGCCACCTGCAGGAACTGCCGGTGCAGGTACGGGTTGTCGTCGACTTCCAGATCGCCTTCACGGCCGATGTTGAAGACATCCTCGTCCGACGGTTCGTACCATTCCCCACAGAAATCGATTGCTAGGTCCCCCATGTTCTGTGTCTCCTTCCGGGCAGTCCCCGCGTGAACAGGATCGCCGGTCCGCTGTGCCGGGTCATTTGTTGATGCAGGCGATGGAGTCGTCCTCCAGCGGGGAGAAGGCTCCGTCGCTGCGGACGATCATGACCTGAAGGCAAGTGGGCACGGAGGGGTTGAGCGCCACCTGGACGCTGGTCCCCGTGGTGGCCTGGTACTCGCTGCTCTCCCCCACGGCGTATACACGCCATTTGTACGTGTCGCCGTCCTTGGGCTGCGGGTTCTCCCAGGTGAACGTCGCCTTCCCCTCGGCGTCCACCATTCCCTTCAGGGCCGCGACGTCCGGCACCGTGCCGTTGTCCAGGGCGTCCGCCGGCGGCTTGCTGGCCTGCTGCGTCTCCGCCACCCGGGGCGTTTCCGGGGCGGCGTTGGCCACCACCAGGCCCACGACGGCGGCAAGGGCAAGCAGGGTGCCGCCGGAGATGGCCAACCAGAGGTTGCGTTTGCCGTGGTCAGGGGCCTGCGCTGCCGAAGCCTCCTCCACGGAGGGCGGCGGCGTAGCCGCCCGCTGGATGGTGGCGTCGGCCGCACCTGTGTAGCCGGACTCGGCAGCATAGGCGGACGACGCTCCCGGGCCGGTGTTGCCCTGGTTGCCGCGCAGGACCGTGGCCTGCGCCCATTCCCGCGGGCCGCCGTCGGACGTTGCGCCGGTGCCACTGCCGGCACCGGAGCCAATGCCGGCGCCGGTGGAGAACTGCTGCCGGGCCGCGGTGGTGGCGAAGTCCGGTGCCGGACCGGCGGGCGTGGGCCGGGGCCGGGTGCGTGCCGGGAAGGTGGGCGCGCTGCCCGTCCGTTCCGGGTCGATGGCGGCGATGCTCCGGACCCGCGTCTCCTCGACGCCTTCGTCCGGGTGGCTGTCCTCCTGGTGCGGCTCCTCCAGTACCTCGAAGGGTGTCACGGACAGGTTCAGCTCGGCCTGGATGCGCTGCAGGGCCAGCGCGAACGCGTGCGCGGAAGAGTAGCGGGACTGCGGCGATTTTGCCATGGCCGTGGCGAGGGCAAGCTCCAGCGATTCGGGAACATCGGCCCGGCCAAGGCGGGGCAGGGGTGTATTGCTGATCCTGTTGATCAGCTCCCGCTGGGAATTGTCCGCACCGGGCAGCACGAAGGGCGACCGGCCGGCCAGGAGCGTGTAGAGCGTGGCGCCGAGGGCCCAGACGTCCACCATTACCCCGTCCACGCTTCCGTCCCGGAACTGTTCGGGCGGGGACCACGGGATGGACATGCCCGAGTCGTCGTCGGAGTCGCCGGCTAGGGTGCCCGAGATGCCGAAGTCAGTGAGCGCGGGGCGGTTGTAGTCCGTTACCAGGATGTTGGCAGGCTTGATGTCGCGGTGCGCGATGCCGGCCCGGTGGGCTGTCTCGACGGCGGAAGCCACCTGGATGCCGACGGCGAGGACCTCGTCCACGCTGAAGCGCTGCCGCCGGTAACGGACGTCCAGGCTGGGCCGGGAGCAGTACTCCATGGCCAGGTACGAGTGCCCGTCGTCGGTCACTTCCGCCTCGAAGATGGTGACGATGTAGGGGTGGGAGGACAGTTGGGCCATCAGGTTGGCCTCGGACTCGAAGCGGCGGCGGGCGCCTTCGGTCTTCAGGTCCGAGAGGAGCACCTTAACGGCGACCTTCCGGCGGGGCCGGTCCTGCTCATAGAGGTAGACGTCGGAGAACCCGCCGGAGCCGAGCAGGCTGATGTAAGTGAACCCCGGGATGCGGGGCGGCGGCGCTACGGGCCGTTTGGAACTCAAGGAATCTCCTCAAAACGCAGCGAGATGTTGTCACCGAGCTCGGCGATGTCGCCGTCCAGCAGGATGGCCATCTCGTTCTGGGCAAGGCGCCGCGGCGGCTGGCCCTCCCGGACCAGGACGGTGCCGTTGGTTGCCTTCAGGTCGCAGAGCATGACATGCCAGCCTTCCAGCCGGACCTCCACATGGGAACGGGAGATGTCGCCGCCGGGGCTTGCCACCTGCACCAGTCGGGGCATGACGCCGCCCTGCACCCGGGATACCGACGGCTGGCGGCCGACCACCAGGGACTGGTCCAGGTCCAGCAGTTCGCCCGTGGACATCCGGACCCGGCCCAGCCGGGGACGTGCCACCTGCACGGCGTCCGGCAGCAGCGCCGCCCCGCATGCTGAGCACTGCGCACGGGTGGGTGGATTCGCGTGGCCCTGGTCGCACACCCGGGCCAGCACCATTGGTCTGCCGCCGTCTTCCGGAGGCCGGGGCGCCGCAGGCCGGGACGCCGTGCCGGCGAGGCTGCTCTTCATGACTGTTTGGCCGTCGTGGTCGCCGTCGAAGCCGGCCCCCGCGGCTTCCGGGGCCTCTCCGGCCGGGCCGGGTGCGGGCGATGGCGGGATTGTCCCGAATACTGGCGCCGGCGCAGGCGGCGGAGCGGAGCCGGCTTCCGGGGTCCGCCAGGGCACGGAGTCGATCAGGACCGCGCCCTGGCCTGGAGGGACGGGGGCTGATTGAACCGGTGCAGGCTGGGCCCGTGCAGGGTGGGCCGGCGCGGGCTGTTCCAGTGCGGAGTCTGCTGGCTGAATGGCAGGCTCCGCGAGGTCGATTTCGTCAGCGGCTTCCAGGGCGGGACGGACGGAAGTTGGCTCCAGAGCGGGGGCAGGAGCCGGTCCGTTCCCCGCCTGTTCCTCCTCCGGGTCCTCGCGCACGGCGGCATCCTCGATGTTCCGAATCACCGTGCGCTCCCACAGGTGGTCATAGGAGCTGGTGTGTTCGGTGGCAGGCGCGGAAGCGGGCGTTCCGGCCGTTTCCTGGTCAAGTTCCGGCTCTTCCAGGGGGTCGGACTCGTCGTCGATCAGACCGAGGACCGTCTCCGAGGACACTCCCTGGTCCGGGAGGATTGTCACATCAGGGTCAATGGGCTCAAGGTCAACGGGCTCAAGGTCAACGGGTTCGTGGTCGAAGGGCCCAGGATCGGCGCGGGCAGGGTCGACGGCGGCGGGCACGGGAGCATCAGCGATCTCCTGCCGCACGTCCGCGCCGCCGTCGGGGTCCACCACAACGGACGCGGCGGAAGTCCCGGTGACCAGCGCCTGCTGGTTCGCCCCCAGCCCCAGGGTCAGCGACTGCAGCAGGATGACGCCTTCGCCGAGCGGGAGCTCAGGCAGCCCGGCGGTCCCAGCGCCGGGAATGGTGAGGGTGCAGGGTCCCGGCAGGGCGAAGCGGCGCTCGTTCCAGGTAGTGACATCGCGCCCGTCCAGGTCCACCGGCCCCTGCGGCTGAGTGACGGTGAGGTCCAGTCCGCCGCGCAGGAAGACCCGCAGGGAACTGTTGAAGTCAAGGATCCCGAACAAGGGGATGCTGGCCAGCGACCCGCCCGAGCTGCTGGTGACGGCGTGAAGTACTTCGTGGACCTCGGGACCATCCGCCAGCAGGTTCCAGAGGGCACCGGCGAGGGCAGGCGGGGTGTCCGGGCCGAGGAGGACAGCGGTACCGGAACGGACAACGCCGAACCAGGTACCCGGGATATAGCTAGTGCCGGCCATCGTGGCCTTCCCCTCCGTCAAACGAATCCTGGCCTTCACCCGTACCCGGGGCCGGCCCGGTACCCGCTTGTGCCGCCTGGCCACGCGGGAGTGTCACTTCGTCCTCTGCCGCCGTGTCACGCCGGGGCGCGGTGGTGGCGGCGCCGGCGTCGTTCAGGACGTTCCGGGCATCCACCACGATCACCGTGACGTTGTCCCGTCCACCGCTGCGCAGGGCTGCCTGGATAAGCGCATCAACAGCATCCTGTGGCTCGCCCACCGTGCTGAGGATCCGGAAGATATCTTCGTCGGTCAGCTCGGAAGTGAGCCCGTCGGAGCAGACGAGGACCCTGTCCCCCTCCTCGACGGGAAGCAGCCAGTAGTCGGCCTCCGTCTCGTCTCCGGTGCCCAGGGCGCGGGTGACCACGTGGCGGCGCGGGTGGACGGTGGCCTGCTGGGGGGTGATCTCCCCCGCGTCCACCAATTCCTGGACCTCGGAGTGGTCAACGCTGATCTGTTCGAACCGGCCCTGGCTGAGCCGGTACGTCCGTGAGTCCCCGATGTTCATCACCAGCCAGTACGGCACGCCCATCTGCTCCACGATGACGGCACCAGCCAGGGTGGTGCCGGCACGGGCACCGGTGGCTTCGCGGATGGAGAGGTCGGCGTGGACCAGGTATTGCTGGAGCACCGCGGCAGTGGCCGTCCGCTCGCCGGTAGTCAGCTGGGGCATGGCGGCAAGGGACCGCACGCAGATGCCGCTGGCAATCTCCCCGGCTTCATGGCCGCCCATTCCGTCCGCCACGGCGAAAACGGGATCGGAGGCGATGTAGGAATCCTCGTTCAGCTCCCTGCGGAGTCCCCGGTCCGTCCCGTAACCAACGGTTAAGGTAAGGCCCCGTCCCGGCTGCATGGTTGAGGAATCGCTGGCGGGCTGTTGGTTCATGCCTGTCCTAGGTAAAAGGTTCGGTCTCCAAAGTGAACGCTGGAGCCGGGGGTTACAAAGCTGGGCACGCCCGGCACCAGTGCCGTGCGGTGTCCGTCGGGGGTGGTCACGGCGCTGCCGTTGGTTGAATTCCGGTCCGTCACCCAGATCCCTGCTCCGTCGGTGAGCAGGTGCAGGTGCGTCTTGGAAATGGAGCGGCCGGGATCGTCGACGGCGAGCAGCTGGGCTTGCTGTTCCCCCGCCTGTCCCACGGGGTTGCGGCCCACCAGGACGCTGCGGTCCAGCTGGAAGTCGCGGCCGTCGTCGAGCCGGATCCGAAGGACCGCCACGGGCGCGGGACCGGAGGCGGGGCGCACCTGGGTGCGTTCGACGTCGTCGTCCAGGGACGGCGGCGCCTGGCTCACGGCGGGGGGTGCGAAGGACGCCGGGGCCGTGTACGGCATGGTCTGCGAGGGCAGCGTCTGGAAAGGCGGGGTTTGCGAAGGCGGTGTTTGCGAAGGCGGAGCCTGGGACGGCAGGGGCTGCGGAGTCAATCCCTGACCGGGATTCGGCTGGTCCTGCGGCGGCAACTGCGCATTGATGATCTTGGGGGTTGCGGCAGCCGCAACCGGGGAGAGCACCTGCTGCACGGGCGGCAGGTCCAGCGGCGCGAAACTGTAGGGGCCCTGGATGCCGCCGGTAGTGATGGGGTCGCGGCCGGCCTTCACGTCAAAGGCAAGTGTCTTGGCCACGGCGTCATGCCAGCCCCGCAGCCTGCCGTTCCTGTCCCAGCTGTTCGAAACCACCACGGCCACGGCCCAGCCGGAGCCCGCAAGCAGCAGCGGCCCGAGGATGAAGAGGGCAATGCCGAACCACTGGAAGACCACTACAAGAATGGCCGCGAGTGCCGCCAGGAGGATGCCGGCCCCCGTGATGAGGCCGCGCAGGAAGACTGCACCCGCACCGGGAGCGTAGCCGTCGTTGTCTGCGCTCCGGATACCCATCAGCAGGTTTCCCGGCGTTTTCCCGGTCCGGGCCTCCAGGCCCATGACCACCAACAGGTAGGCGAGTGTGAGCCCCAGCCCGATGCTGCCGAACAGCACCAGCGACGCCGTGTCGTAGGTGATGAATCCGCCGCCGCGGGTGCGCGTGATGCCCGCGAAACCGACGGCGAACGTCACCACCAGGACAACCAGCGGGGGCAGCCAGTCGATCACGGCGGCGCCGAGCCGCTTGCCCGCCGTGGCCGGAACAAGCTGAAGGTTTGTTGCCATTCCCGTTCCTCCCCCTGGAGCGGCCCCCACCTTCCCGGTGGAACCCTCGGCGCTCCCCAGCCCCGTGCCCGCGTTCACGATGCCCGCGGCCCGATGTGCCGGGGGCGTTTGTACTACCGGGATAGTACCGGGAATCGCCGGCACGTGCGCGGCGGGCGGCCCGGTCCTGGGGTCGATGGCCCCGCTGGTGCCGGAGGGCACTGCGTGGTCCTGGTTATGGAGGCTGTGGGCCGCGCGGTTGGGCAGGGGCGCGCCGCAGGCGGTGCAGAACGCCGCCCCGGTGCGGACAAGTTGCTGGCAGCGCGGGCAGCGCCCGGGGTCCGAGGTCACTGCTGCTGGGGTCCTTGCGTCGGAGGGATATCTGCCGGGGATGAACCCGTTGGGGGTGCTGCCGGATGTTCCGGACCGTTGCCTGCGGCGGACCGCCGGCGTCCCGGCACCTTCAGGGCGGGCAGTGCCAGCCGTGTGCCCCGCAGGTTCAGGACAGTCCGGGCGTCGGCGAGGAGCGACCGCGGCGAGAACCGTGCCTGCTGCCGGCGCCAGAATCCAGCGGTGGCTGTCATTTCCTTCAGCGAGCCGTCCACGATGGTCCAGTATTCCCGGACTTCTTCCTCCGTGGGCTGGCCCGCCCCGAAAATCGAGGCGTCCGCGCGCCTTGCGAGCATGGCGGTGGTCCCCTTGCTGGCCGGGAACGCCTCGGCCAGGACCGCTGCGCTTTCGCGGCGCGTGGAACGGGTATCGACGGCGGCGCCCATGTCCGTGGCAAGGCTCACCACCTCGCTCCATCCTCCGCCCACCCGCTGGGCGGGATGGCCGTCGCGGAAACGGGCCTTCCGCCGTCGTGATTTCAGCAGGGCGATCAGCAGCAGCGGCAGCGCCAGGATGGACAGCGGAATCAGGGCAACGCCCAGCGCGCCCAGGAGGGCGCCCCAGAACAGCCACGGGTTGTTCTTCTTTTGGTCGGCGTCCAGCGCATCGGGCGAGGAGTCCGGCGGCAGGTCGGCCGGCTCCTGCGGCGGGGGCGGCGGCTGCAGCACCTGCGGCTTGGGCTTGGACTTGTTTTCCGGATCCGGCGGGATGGGAACGTTGTCCTTCGGCGGGGTGGGATCGAAGCTGACCCAGCCCACTCTTTCAAAGGCCACTTCCACCCAGGCATGGACGTTCTTGCCGGTGATCTTGACTTCGCCGGCGCCGTTTTCCGGGCTGGTGGGGTCCGGGTAGAAGCCCATCACCACGCGGGACGGGATGCCCAGGTGGCGGAGCATCAGGGACATGGCAACGGCGTACTGCTCGTCGTCGCCGAGCATCTGCTTGGCGGTCAGCAGGTTCCGGATCCGGGCGGAACCGTGGCCCGATACGCTGGGCAGCTGCCCTTCGCTGACCAGGCCGTTGCTGAAGGCGCCGGTCTTCTGGAAGTGCGCTTCAATCTGGCGGACCCGGTCGATGGCCGTGGGCGCGTCCGCGGACAGGTCGTTGGCCTGGGATGCAACCACCGGGGGGACTTCGAGGGCGTCGGGCAGGGACATCTTGGCGAAGTCGTACTGCGTCAGCTGTCCGTGTTCCAGCTTGACGGGATCGGACACCTGGACACTGTAGGAATCGCCGCGGGTCAGGCCGTTCGTGGTGACGGCGGTGTCCGTGCCGGAGTTGAAGTACAGTCCGGACGCGGCCGCCGAAGCACCCTCATCGAAGCTCAAACCGGTGGTTTTCCGGCCGCCGGGGACAAAGAAGCCCTGGTAGTCCTCGATGGTGATGTCAATGGCATAGTCCCTGGTGGGAACGGTGCCGGAGGTGTCCGCGAGGGTGTTGATGGACTCGGTGTCGCCTACCTTGCTGAAGTTGCCGGAGCCGTTCGGATCCATGGTGTAGTTGGTGCCGTTGAAGGCATCCAGCGCCCCCAGCCGTACCCTGCCGTCACGCGGCAGGCCCTTGACCACGAAGAGCGTGTCGTCCTTCTTGTCCTTGACGTAGGTCCGGAAGCTCGCCAGCGGCGTGATGTAGTCCTTGGGGTCGAACGGCGGCACCACAACGTTCCGGAGCACTTTCCGTTCATTACCGGCGGATACCAGCGGCGCGGACAGCGCGGTGACGGCGACGCTGACCGCGATGACGCCCGCGGCCATGCCCAGCCGGCGGATCCTGGCGCGCCGCGTGGCGGAGGAATCGGCCTGCGGGTTGTTGACCGCAACCCTGCGGGTGCTGTTCCTCCGGAGGGCGTCCCGCCGGAAGGTTGCCCACGCGATGCCTAGGACCGTGAGGCCGATGCCGCGCTCGAGGGTGAGGAAGGCGGCGTTGGTGCTGAACGCGATGCCGGTGACGAAGAGGACCAGGACGGGCAGGAGCGGGAAGTAGGGGCTCCGCACGCGCCAGGTCAGGACCCCGGCCACCAGGGCGGTGATCAGCGAGCTGAGGAAGGGGACGATGAGCACCCCGCCGGCAGTTCCCACCGGAACGCCGACCGTGAGCATGTCCTTCCAGGCGAAGACGATGCCGAGCAGCAGGATCCGCAGCGAATCCAGGGTGGGGACGAACCCGGCAATGGCGGAATCGGGAACAGCCAGCAGCGTACCGAACAAGAGGTATGCGCCGAGTGCGAGGGCCGTGGTGATCAGCAGCCCGAGCCGCAGGTGTGCGTTGGCGGCGCCGATGGCGAGGCCCAGGACGATGCCGCCAAATCCCGACAGCAGGTAGTAGGGGTCGCCGCCGAAGCTGAGCCCGAAACCGAGCAGGCCCAGCCCCAGCAGGACGGTGAGGGCACCGGCGTCGAGCACGAAATGCCAGCGGGGCTGGCCGCCGGCGAAGGCGGACTCCTGCCGGTTCGGCGTCGCCGCGCGGCGGGATGTCCTGCGGGGCCCGGGGACCGATGAGGGCTTGTTCGGTGCGGTTCTGCCCGGTGCGGAGCTCATGCTGCCGCCTTTCTCAGCACGATGGCAAGGTCGGCCAGGTCGCCAAGCGTCAGCACGGTCAGGTCCGCGATGTTGGCCCTGGTGGGAGCGGCGCCTGCATCCACCCGGACAGCGAGGCTGCGCACGCCCGGCGGAACCGATACGGCCGCGGAGCGGAGCTGCGTGGCGGTCACGTTGCTGCCCACCACGAAGAACGTCACGGAAGCGTTGGGCACGGTGTCGGCGAGGGTCCTGGCCAGGTCAACGGCGGTGCGGCGCATGGGTGCGCCCACGATCCTGGTCATGTCGTCCAGCATGTTGCGGCCCGTTTCGCAGCGGAGCGGGCCTTTTTGGGTGATGATGTCCAGCTCCCGCTGTTCGCGGATGGCCTGGCGGCCGATGGAGGCGGCCGCGGAAATCGCCATTTCGAACTCGGCTTCGGAAGCGTATTCGTCCGTGTTGATGGACAGCGAAATGGCGAGGTGGGCCCTCCGGGTCTCCTCGAACTGGCGCACCATGAGCTTGTTGGTGCGGGCCGTGGTCTTCCAGTGGATATGCCGCCGGTCATCCCCGGGCACGTAGTCGCGCAGGGCATGGAAGGACACGTCCGCGCTGGACAGGTCAGTGGTGGGCATGCCCTCCAGGTCGCGGATGAAGCCCGCTGCCGAACCGGCCAGCGCCACCGTGCGGGGATGGACAAAGAGGTCCTCGGGTTCCGTCCACAGGACCTGCCGGCGCAACAGGTGCAGGGGGTCTGCCCGGACCGACCGCACGGGCCCGACGACGATCACGGCGCGGCGGGCCGTGGGAATGGTGAACAGGTCCTCATGGACCTGTCCGGGCTTCATCCGGGGCAGGTGGAACACCGCAGTGGCATTGCCCACGGGCAGTTCCAGGGCAGCCGGCAGCAGGGGGCGGGTGGAGGTGTTGGACACGGCGATGCTGCCCACGGCGCTGTCCCCTACCGCCACGCGGGTACGGGCAAGGTCCAGTACCACTCCGTAGGAAGAGCGGCCAAGGATGAAGCCCACGGCAACCAGGAACATGACGAACGCCGCGATGGCCGCCGCCTTGGCCTCCTGCCAGCCGAAGGCCTGCCCGGTCACCCACAGCAGGACAGCGGCGGACAGAACCGACCAGCCCAGGATGCTGACCACCGAGAGGACCGGCCAGGCGTATTTCAGCCAGGTGCCGCGTGCCGTCCGCCAGGCCGGGGCAAGGGCCATTGCGGCAGTGCTGCTGGCCTCCGCCCAGACAGCGGACGGGTGGAGGCGGGCGTTCCTGGCGAGGGGTTGCTTCAGACGCTCCGCGAGCCGGATCAACGGGGTGCCGCTGGACATATGTGTGCCTTCGTTATGTTGCGCTGGTTCAAGGGTGCTGCAGGGTGTGCGGCGGCCGTCAGGCGTTGGTGCGCTGCTGCGGAGCGGCGACGTCTGCGAGGATCCGCGTGAGGACTGCTTCGGCCGTCGCGCCGGAGAATTCCGCCTCGGGGTCCATGACGAAACGGTGGGTCCAGACCACCGGGGCCAGTTCCTTGATGTCATCCGGAAGCACGAAGTTCCGGCCCTGGGATGCGGCCCAGACCTTGGCGGCCCGCACCATGGCGAGCGCACCGCGCACTGAGACACCCAGCCGGGTTTCAGGCGCGCTGCGGGTCTCCTCGCAGAGTCGTGAGATGTATTCCAGCACGGCCGTGTCCACGTGCGCGGTGGCGGCGAGGTCTGCCATGTCGGCGACAGCCTGGGTGGTGATCACGGCCGGCAGTTCCTTGGACCGGTCCTTGACATTGGATCCGGCCAGCAGGCGCACGGTGGAGGCGTGGTCCGGGTAGCCGATGGAGGTCTTGATCAGGAAGCGGTCCAGCTGGGCCTCGGGCAGGCGGTAGGTTCCTGCCTGCTCGATGGGGTTCTGCGTCGCCATCACCATGAACGGCCGTCCGGCCGAGTAGGTGACGCCGTCCACGGTGACCCGGGATTCCTCCATGACTTCAAGCAGCGCGGACTGGGTCTTGGGCGAAGCCCGGTTGATTTCGTCGGCCAGGACGATGTTGTTGAAGATCGGGCCCTTGTGGAACTCGAACTTCTGCGTCTTCTGGTCGTAGATGGTCACGCCGGTGACGTCGGAGGGCAGCAGGTCGGGGGTGAACTGGATGCGGTTGTTTGAGCCCTGCACAGTGGCGGCGAGGGCGCGGGCCAGGGAGGTCTTGCCCGTGCCGGGGGCGTCCTCGAACAGGACGTGCCCCTCGGCGAGCATCGCCGTGAAGGTCAGCCTGATGACGTGCTCCTTGCCGAGGACGGCCTGGCCCACATTGGCAACGAGTTTTTCAAACGTGTCGGCAAACCAGGCGGCCTGCTCGGTGGTCATGGTCATGGGTAGCTCTTCCTCTTCCTGGATCAAGGTCTTTGCGGGGCCGGACCGGCTCCGCTGCTGTGGTGGTGGCGCGCGCCTAGCGGTTGGGCATCCCGGCCGGCGGGTTGCAGCCAAGGCTGGAGGTATCGCAGCGGATCCAGTTGCCGGCCGCCATCCCGGAGGTCAGGTGGTACCAGATGCCACTGGGATTGTTCGAGGTCTTGTACCAGACCTGGTAGCGGTCAGTCTGCACGGCGGCGCCGGCGTCCAGCCATTTGCCTTCGCCGTTGCACTGGGACGGGTTTCCGGCCACGTAGCTGTCGGTTCCCTTGCGCGGTTCGGTGCAGCTGCGGACTGGTGTCGCCGTGATGTTCCACGACGTGGGCGGCGGAGGGGTGGGGTCGGCGCCGGACCTGGATGTCACCGGTCCGCCAATGGCACCGTTCACAATGGTCACCGCGCGCACGCGGAGCTGGCGGGCCTGGTCCCAGCCGCCGGCTGAACGGTCGTAGCGGTTCACCTTGCCCACGTTGATCCAGCCGCCGCCCTCGTAGCTGACCTCGTAGTGGCTCAGCGGCCGGCCGTTGGTATTGGGGTTGTTCCAGGTCCAGTGGACGTCGCCGTCGCCCTTGGCCGACGTGCCGCCGTCGATGTTGGGG
Source organism: Arthrobacter sp. K410C (assembly GCF_059090105.1). Taxonomy (NCBI): domain Bacteria; kingdom Bacillati; phylum Actinomycetota; class Actinomycetes; order Micrococcales; family Micrococcaceae; genus Arthrobacter; species Arthrobacter sp. K410C. The sequence goes on along the minus strand of NZ_JBNHFJ010000002.1, from coordinate 184,301 downwards.
GCGTTCGCCGGTCCGTAGGGGTTGCCGGTACCAATGGCCTTCGCGTCACCGGACATACTGTTCTTGGTGGACGTGGCGATGATGGTGACCGTGATGTCCCTGCCGTTGGTCAGGCTGCCGATGGTTCCTCCCCCGGCATTGATCGGTCCGCTCCGGCCGTCGGCGTTGTAGGAGTACGTGATTTCAGCTGCGGTGGAACCGTTGCGCTGGGCATCCGTCAGAGGAGTGAAGGATACCTCCAGCTGTCCGCTGGTACCCGTGGCCTTCACGGTTCCGCCGTTAACCTGGCCGGGTTTACCCGCAGCCCGGACAGCCGCGGACGGCGCGCTGGTTCCGCTGGTCCCGGCTTTGTTGGTGGCGGAGACCGTGAAGGTGTAGTTGGTCTCCGAGTTGTCCACCGTGACGTTCTGGGTGGTGTCCGCCACCTGCTGGGTGGCTACCACGGCACCGCCGCGGAGGGTGGTCAGCGTGTACGCGCTGACCGCGTCACCATTGTTGTTGGGTGCCGTCCAGGAAACCCTCATTTGGCTTTGGCTGCCCACCGGCTGAACCTGCACGGCGGTGGGTGCCGCCGGCGTGGCCGGCACTCCCGCCGGCACCTCTGCTGCCGAATAGGGGCTCCATTCTGATGGTTCCTTGGCGTCGTTGCGGGCCAGGACCCGGACCTTGTAGGAAACGCCGTTCTGCAGGCCCTTCCACACGTAGCTCACGGCGGTCAGGTTCTGGACCTGGGCGTTCTGGCCGGCGGGCGGCGGTGATATCTCCAGGTCATAGGACTTGACCGGGGAGCCTTTGCTGGCGGGCACCGTCCAGTTGATGGCCAGTTCCCTGTCGCCAAACTTCAGCTGCGGCGCGAGCGGAGTATCGGGCTTGACGTCCGGGCGTACTTCCGCGGAGGCCGGAGAGCGGTCCGACTCGCCGAACTCGTTCGTGGCCGTGACCTGGAAGTGGTACTTCGTGTTGTTGGTCAGTCCGTTGAGCGTGCAGGTGTTGGCGGGGCAGTCCTGCTGGAAGCCGCCCTCGCCGTAGACCGTGTACCTGGTGATAGCCGAACCGCGGTCTGCAGGCGCCGTCCAGGTCAGGAGAGCGGTCTGGTCCCCCACGCTTTGTGCCTGCGGCGTGGAGGGGGCCTGCGGTTTGTCCTTCACCGTGAGCCTGACCCGGGCAGTTGCCTGCCGGGACGTGTCCCCCGTCTTGTCCGCGACCGTGTAGGAGACCACCATGGTTCCGGTGAAGCCCGGGGCGGGGGTCACCACCACGGAGTCGCCGTCGACGTCCACGTTGCCGCTGCCGGTTTCCGTGCCGGCGGCGATGATCTTCAGCGGCGTTTCCGGGAACGGATTGGCATCGTTCGCGAGCACGTTGACCTTGACCGGCTTCCCTGCTGCCGCGTTCGGCTCCAGGTCGTCGTTGGCCACCGGCTTGGGCCGGTTGGAGGCCGTGACCGCGAGCTGGTACGTGGCCGTTGCTTCCAGGCCGCGGGGGTCCCTTGCCTTGACCTGCAGGGCGCCGCTGGTGCCGGTGCCGCTGGAATCGGCTGCGGACACCTTCAATGTCCGGCCCTCGATGCTGGCACTGAAGCCCGCGGGAGCTCCGCCCACCAGCTCATACTTCATCTTCTCGACGTCGTCCCGGTCGGGATCCGAGGTCAGCTTGCCCAGGTCGGCGCTGGCGGAGTCACCCTTGGGAACGTCCAGGGAAGCGCCGAGAAGCTCGGGCGGGTTGTTGCGGTTGGGGTCGGGCAGCACCTTGGTGCGGATGCTGAGGGTGGACTTCAAGCCCGCAGGATCGTCCGGCCCTGACCCGTCGGTTACTTCGAAGGTCAGGGAACCCGGGCCAATGTAGTCGGTTCCGGCCGTGTACTTCAGCCCGTCGCCGTCGCCGATCATGGGGTTGCTGCCGTCGGAGCCGATCAGCTTGATCCTGTCGGCCTGGGTCAGGCGGGGTGAGCGGCCCTCCCGGACCTTCACCCATTCGTCCAGGTCGACGTCCACGGACTGGCCGGCGATGACCTCCAGGACTTCGTCCTTGGCCAGGGTAGGCACCTGCTGGCCGAGGCCGGGGACCCAGATGACGGCTGTGGACTGCTGGCCGTCCACGTCCTCAACCGTGTAGGGGATGAGCTGCGGCTGTTCCGTCAGGTCCACAACCATGTTGCCGTCAGCGCCCGGCCGGGCGGTGGTGGCTTCGGTGCTGACTTTGAGGTTTTCACCGACGCCGTCAGGGTCTTCGTCGTTCTTCAGGACGGGAACGTCGACGGCGGTCTTCCCCATGGTCTGGGCGGAGGTTACGCGGTCGTCGCGGGCGATGGGGGCCTTGAGCGGCACTTCGGGATCCACCACCACGCGGATGGTGGCCTGGGCGGAGGCGTCCCTGTCGTCGGCGATGGTGTAGCGGACGTTAACCGTTCCGGCCTCGCCCGGGGCCATGAGCAGGATCCGGCCGCTGGCCTTGCTGACGCTGGCCTGCAGGGCCGGGTCCGCCCCGATGCCGTCAATGAGGATGCGGATCAGGTCGCCGTCGGGGTCGGTGTCGTTGCCGGTGGCGTCGACGGCGATCTGCCGGCCGGGGCGGACGCGCACCTCGTCGTCCACGGGGGTGGGTTTCTGGTTGACCTCGCCACGGGGGGCGATGCCAACCGTGACTGTGCCGGTGTTGACGGCTCCTTGGCGGTCCACCACCTTGTACCGGAAGGTGTCGGTTCCGGCGCCGTCACCGGCTGCCGTGAAATCAATGAAGTTGCTGCCCACCGTGGCGGTGCCCATGGCAGGCGTGCTGTCGATGCCCGTGAGCTGGACGGAGTCGCCGTCGGGATCGATGCCGTCCAAGGGGACGGGGATGCGCACGGTACCGGATGCCACCACGCGGGCGGTGAGGTTGCGCGGCTGGGGCCGGGTGTTTTCAGCACCTTCCAGCGGAAGGATGTGGACGGTGACCGCGGCGGCGCTCTTCTGGCCCTGCGGGTCCACGGCGTTGTAGATGGCACGGACTGTCTTGGGCTGGCTGCCGGCGATGAAGCGGAGGGTGTTTTCCGAGACGAAGCTCTTACCGTCGAGGGGATCCACGCCCTGCGGCAGGACCGGGTCTACAGTGAGTTCCTGGCCTTGCGGGTGGGTGTCATTTTCGAGCACCGGGATGGTGACGACGTCGTTGACCCGGACGTTAACTTCGTCCGGCTTGGGCTGCGGAGCCTCCACGACGGCCGGGGCCGGGACGGGGACCACGGACACACTGCCTGTGGCGGACTTCTTGCCGTTGGACATGGTGTATTCGAAGAGAATCGGGTCCTTGGTCCCCAGGATGTCCGTGATGCGCAGGACGCTGTGGTTGATCACGCTGACCGACGCTGTGGAGTTTTCGGGCAGCTTCACCGACTGCAGCACCAGGACGCCGCCGGAGGGATCGGAGTCGTTGGCGAGCGGGTCCAGCAGCACGCTGCCGCCGGTGGGCATCAGGGCGACGTCGTGGACTGCAACCGGGTTGCCGGCCTCGTCCCCGGATTCCACGTCCACGCGGATCAGCCCCTGGCTGCTCTGCGGCCCGTTGCTGGCGATGTAGGTCAGGTAGACGGGCCCGGGTGTGGTGCTGCGGAAAGTGAAGGTGCCGCCGTCGGTGACGGGTCCCAGGTCCGCCGGGCCGTTTGCCTCAACCTGGGCGAGCCGGAGGGCGCCGCCGTTGGGGTCGACGTCGTTCTTCAGCGGGGAAACCACCAGGTCCTGTCCGACTACTGCCGTGACGTAGTCTGCGTTGACCACCGGGGCCAGGGCGCCCGGCGGCTGCACGTTGATGATGACTTTGCCGGTCACCGTCGCACGGCCGTCCCAGATGGTGACCTCCACCGTCTTCTTGCCGGCTGTGGCACCCGAGTCCTGGAACGTGAGCAGGCCGTCGCGGCGGACTTTGACCTGGTCCTGGTCATTGTCCGCCCTGGCGTCCAGGAGGACCAGGTCGTCGCCGTCGGGGTCGAGCCAGTCCGTGAGGATGTTCTGGCTGACGGTCTTGCCCTGTTCAACCAGCATGGTGGTGTCGTCCCCGCGTTTGAACTGCGGAGGCTTGTTCTCGTCCGCGCCTACCACGTTCAGCGTGACCTGGCCGCCGGCGGAGAGGCCGCGTCCATCGGAGGCGTTGTAGTTGAACGTCTCAGTACCCGGCTTGGCGTCAGCAGGCACCGATATCTGGAACGCGGTGCCGCCGTAGATGTTTTCGAGGGTGCCCGCCTGCGGGCCTGAGTCAGCCAGGGCCGCGGTGAGCACGTCGCCGTCGGGGTCCGAATCGTTGTCCAGGACGCTGAGGATGGTGGTGCGCCCGGGGCGCACGCCGACGGCGTCTGGTTTGGTTTCCGGCGGACGGTTCGGTTTGGTGCGGTCCGGCAGGACGTTGATGGTGTTGTTGTCCGCGGACTCCTGGTCCTGTTCGTCGGATTCGTTCTTGGGCGGGATGACGTCGTCCCAGTTGTTGACCAGCTGCATGTTCTGGTTGACCAGCCACACATTGCCGGAGTTCACGTCATTGAGGACCACCAGGTCCCGGTTCACCCGGAACACATACGACGGCGACGCACTCGCCCTGGGCACATCCACATTCTTGTCATCACCATCATTGACACAGTCACGGACATACTTGTTCGCCCCCGACCACGCCGCATGCACGCACCCGCCCAACTGCACCGGGGCAGCCGGAACACCCTCACCACCGAACCCCACCGTCTTCGCGGTCCCGCCATCCAACGGCTGCTTCAACAACGCCTTCGGCGTGGCAACAGCAACAAAATCACTGCCCGGACCCGCCTGCTGCAACTTCGCATCCCGCGCGTTCTCCAACTGCAACCGCTTACCACCCGGCAAAAACAGGCTCCCCGCCGCCGCATCCAACACCACCGGCCGGTCCCCCACCACCGTGATCTGCAGATCCCCCGCACCCTTCAACGCACCCCACGTCTCGGACTCCGAAGACGTCACAACCCCGTTCGCGTCCACCCCGGTCACCGTCACCGTCCCGGCCTCCGGGTCCGCCGAATAAATCCGGTCATCGGCACCCACCGCGGACACCGTGCCCTCCGAACCCACCAAAACCGGCTCGGACGCTTCCTCATCAAAACCATTAATCGTGGACGGCGACACCGCCCACACCTTGCCCGACGCCGCATCCGTCACCGAAATAACCTCGGAACCAAAACTCACATCCGCAGCCCCCGGCAACTGCTTATCCCCACCCAGGCGCATGTTCGCCGGCGAAACCTGGTTCAACGTCGAACCAGACTCATCATCAACAAACACATCCCCCGCATCCTGAAGAATGTCAAACGTCGTCGACGCCGGCGTCACCGCACCATCCAAAACCCGCGACGGATAATTCAACCGCCCCACCGCGTTCTTCGACTTCGACACCACCCACACACCACCGTCATTCAACTCCACCTCAGTGGTCTTAAACCCCGGATAGAGCACGGCGCCGGTCACCACGACAGCCACGGCGGCACCAAAAGCGGTACCGTTGACGATTCTCTTGTGGCGCCGTTTGAGCCCAAGTTTCCCCAGCAGACTTGTCACAGCGTTATGTTCCTCAGATTGTTGCGGTGGCCCCCAGGCCTGCACAGCGGAAAGCCTGGTATTGGGCTCCCCGTTTCCCGGGAAAGCCTACCCAAGGGCCTGGCGGGACGCGATGGGGAGGCCTCCCCCACCGCCTGGCCTGCCGCTCCAAGAGCTTGGCGTGTCAGCATGGCGGCACCCCTACGTTCCCGGGTTCGCCGAGGGTGGTGGAACCTGCCTTGACATAGCGCCCCACGTTGCTGGCCGAGCCTGCCTCAATCCGATACCAGGTGCGGATCGGGTTGGGGGTCCAGTGGTCGCTTTGGATGATGTAGCAGCGGACCACCAGGGTGTGCTGGTCGGCGACATAAAGCCAGGGCGGCTGGTGCGCGTTGATGCCGTCACAGTCGTAGTACGGCGCGGGCCGGTAGTTGGCGCCGCCCAGGGTGTAGGTGCAATCCCTCACGAACTTCGGATCCGCCGAGCTGAGCCGGGTGGTCCACTCACCCCTCTTGCCCGACGTGGCGGTCGCACTGACCTGCGGGCTTCCGGTGCCGAGGGAGTTGAAGGTCTGCACGGTGATGGTGCGGGACTGCTCCCAACCGCCGGTGTTGATCGTGCGGCTGCCGGATGGCGCTACCGTTTCCCAGCCGCCTCCGCTGATCTGGATCCTGGTTTCGGCGACGTCGTTGGTGGACGTTGAGGGTGAGGACCAGCTGAGCGTGACGGTCTGGTCGTTCAACCGTCCATTGGTGCCGCTGGCTGACGGTGTGCCGGGTGAACCATAAGGCGTCACCCGGGCGGGCGCACTGGCGTCGGAACTGGGGGCAACCGTGGAGACCGCCGTGACGGTGACGGACAGGGCCTGCCCGTTGGTGAAGCCGCCCACGGTCTGGCCGGGGCTGATGGGCCCGCTTTGTCCGCCGGCGGAGTACCGGTAGCTGACTTCCTCGGCCCGGGAACCATTGCGCTGGGCGTCGGTGAGCCGGTTGAACTGGATAGTGATGTGCCGGCCCGCCCCTTCCGTGTTCGCGGGCGTGGCGCTGACGCCGGTCACCTGGGCGAGCTTCCCGGTGGCCCGTCGGGGCGCGGAGGGCGGGCTGTCGGCGCCCTTGCCGGCTTTGTTTTCCGCCTGGACCGTGAAGGTGTAGCCCGTCTCCGAGTTTTGCGCACGGAATACGGCGGTGCGCGTTGTTCCTGCCACCACCTGGGTCTGGGGGGCAGCACCGCCCCCGCTCATGGTGACGTAGTAGTTCCGGATGGGATCCCCGTTGGTGTCAGGTTCAGCCCAGTCCACCCGGATCTGGTTTTCGCTGCCCACTGCGGAGGCCACTGCCGTGGTGGGGGCAGCGGGTGCAGCGGGAAGTCCGGCGGGATTGTCCTCCACAGAGTAGATGCCCCAGTCAGAGGCACCGAGTTCATTGACCGCCTGGGCCCGGACCCGGTACTTCACGCCGTTGGTCAGGCCGGTCCAGGTGTAGTTCAGGCCTGCCACTTCGTTCCTGACTGCCACGCCGTTGGCCGGGGGCGGAGAGATCTCCAGGTTGTAGTGCTTGACCGCGGAGCCTTCGGTCCTGGCGGCGGGCCAGGTGATGACCATGTCCTCGTCGCCGGCCTTCACGGAGGGCGCTTCCGGGGGCGAGGGCTTCTCATCCGGCCGGATCTCGTTCGAGGCTGCGGACGGCTGGGACTTGCCCACCTCATTTTCGGCGATGACCGTGAAGACGTACTTGACGTCGTTTGTCAGGCCGGACAGCGTGCAGGTGGTGGTGGGGCAGGACTGTGTAAAGCCGCTGTTTGATTCAACCCGGTAGCCGGTGATGGCGGCGCCATTGTCCGACGGCGGGGCCCACTTGAGCACGGCCGTCCGGCTGCGGACGTCGGTGGCGGTGGGCGCCGACGGCGCGTCGGGCACGTCGCGGACGGTGAGGCGGAGGCGGCCGGTGGCCTGCCTGGACACGTCACCGGTCTTGTCCACCACCGTGTAGCGGACCACCAGCACGCCCTTGAAGCCCTGGGCCGGCGTCACGGTGACGTTGTCGCCGTCGAACGTTGCCTGGCCCGCGGCGGACCCGGTTTCCACGCCCGCGGCCACGATTTTCAGTGGCGCGTCAGGGAAGGGATTTCCGTCGTTGCCGAGGACATTGACCGTTTCAGCCTTGCCGGCATTGGCCTTCTCCACCGCGTCATCGTTCGCGACGGGCATCGGCCGGGTGGAGGCGACGTGGCGCGCCGCAATGTTCGCTCTGGCGGCCGGGGACCTGCCATCGCTGACCCGGACGGGAATGTTGCCGGTGAACCCGGCAGCCACCGAGGTTTCGGCCCGGACTTCCAGGACCGAGCCATTAACTGTGGCCGAGAAGCCAGCCGGGAGCCCGCCGTCGAGCTCGAATTTCAGGTTGCCCTTATCCTGCTCATCAACGTCCGTTGCCAGCGGGCCAAGGTCCAGCCGTGCCGTTTCTGCCTTGGGCACGTCCAGGGTTGCTCCACTGAAGGTGGGCGCGTGGTTGGCGTTGGGATCCGGGATTACCTTCGTCATGACCACCAGGGTGGATTTCAGCCCGTCGGGATCGTCAGGGCCGTTGCCGTCGGTGACTTCGAAGGTCAGCGAGCCAGGACCAACGTAGTCCGGCTTCGCCGCATAGCGGAGCGCAGTTCCGTCCCCGGCGATGATGTTCTCAGGTGAAGCCCCCTGGACCTGCACGGAATCCGCCACCGTGATGCGGGGCCGCTTTCCTTCCCGTACCCGGACGTACTCGTTGAGCTGGAGGGTGACCTCCTTCCCCGCCATCACTTCCACGGTCTCAGTCTTGGCCAGGCTGGGGTACTGGGCTCCCTGCCCGGGGATCCACATGATTGCTGTTGAACTGAGGCCGTCCACGTCGGTGACAGTGTAGGGAATGAGCTGGTCCTGCGGAGACAGGGCCACCACGACGTTTCCAGACCCGCCGTCCCGGGCATTGGGGTTGCCGTCGGGAAGGCTGATCTTGAGGTCTGCTGCCACGCCGTCGGCATCGGAATCGTTCTTCAGCACCGGCACATCCACGGCGGTCTTGCCCAGGGTTTCGGCCGGGGTGACCCTGTCGTCCTTCGCTGCGGGCCGCTTCAGCTCGGCGTCGGGACTGACGCGGATCCGGACGGCGGCGCCCGCCTCGGCCTTCTTGTCGTCCTGGATGCCGTAGCCGATGCTGGCGTTGCCTGCCTCCGGCGGGGCCGTGAAAAGCACCTTGGAGTCCTCGGTGGCTTCCACCTGCAGCCCGGGCAGTGCCTCGAACGCGTTGGAGCGCAGGGCGATCGGGTCGCCGTCGGGGTCCGAATCGTTGGCGAGGACATCCACTGCGACCTTGCGCCCCGGCCTGACGTCGATGAAATCCTCCACCGCGATGGGGTTCTGGTTGTTCGCCTCCGGGGGCGCGATGCCCACGATGACGGTTCCCGTGTTTTCGGCGCCGATCCGGTCCCGTACCCGGTACGTGAAGGTATCGGTGCCTTTGGCGTCACCCGCGGCGGTGAACTCAAGGTAACCATCCCTAACGGTGGCAGTGCCCAAGGCCGCGGCCTTGTCAATGCCGGTCAGCTGGACGGAATCGCCATTGGCATCAATGCCATCCAGCGGTACCGGGATCTTCACGGACATCCCGGACACGACGCGGGCCGTCAGGTTCTTCGGCTCCGGGCGCGAGTTGTGTTCGTCGTCCCGGGCCTGGATCCGGATGGTGACCTGCTGGGAGTCCACCTGCCCCGTATCGTTGCGGACCTTATAGATGGCGTAGACCGTCTTGGGCGCTTCACCCGCGATAAAGCGGAGCGCGTCTCCGGAAACGAACATCCGTCCATCCGCGGCCTCGGGTTCCTGGGCCAGTTCCGGCACCAGGGCCAGTTCTCCCCCGTTGGGGTCTGTGTCGTTGTCCAGGACGGGAATGGTCACCACGTCGCCGGCCCGCACTGTGGCTTCGTCCGGCTTGGCCTGCGGGGGTTGGAGTTTGGCCGGCGCAGGGACCAGCAGGACGGCGATCTCGCCACTGGCCGAAGAGCGCCCGTTGGAGATGGTGTACTTCAGGGTGAGCTGGCCCTCGGCACGGATGTCCGTCACGCGGATCACCGAATGGTCCAGGACCGAAACGCTAACGGGAAGGCCCGAATCCGCCGTGACGGACTGGACCACCAGGACGCCGCCGGAAGGATCGGAATCGTTGCCCAGCACGTCCACCAGCACGCTCCCGCCGGTGGGCAGCAGGGCGATATCGCGCACAGCTACGGGCGCGCCCTCATTGTTGCCGGGAACGACGTCGACGCGAACCAGCTGCTGGGCGCTGGCGGGGCCGTTGGTCACCAGGTAAGAGACGTAGTGTGCGCCCAGGACCGCGGAGTTGAAGGTGAAGGTTTGCTGGTCCGCCCCGAGCGTGGCGGTTGACTGCTCATCGGTGCCGGCCTGGGCAAGGCGCAGGGACCCGCCCTGGGGGTCGGTGTCGTTCTTCAGGGGAGCGATCACTGTGTCAGTACCGGCAACGGCGACGACGTGGTCGGCGTTGGCTACGGGCGGCAGGGCTCCGGGTGGGCGGACGTCAACGATGATCCGTCCCTCGGCGGTGGCCGTGCCGTCGGAGATCCGGACGGTAAGGGTCTTGCGGCCGGGCGCCGTGCCGGAGTCCTGGAAGGTGAGCTGGCCGTCCGGCCTAATCCGTACCTGGTCCAGCGGGTCGGGGCTGGACACGGCTTCCGCGAAGAGGTCGTCGCCGTCGGGGTCGATCCAGTTGGTCAGGATGTTTTGGGTAAGGGTCCTGCCCTGCTGGAGCACCAGGGTGGTCTCGCGGTTCGGTTTCTGCTGAGGTGCCGAATTTTCGCCCGCGGGCACCACGCGCAGCTGCACGTCGGCAGTGGCGGACAGCCCGCGGCCGTCGTCCACGGTGTACTGGAAGGAGTCGGCGCCCGTCTTGTCGGCGGGTACGGAGATCTGGAATCCGGTATCGCCATAGATGCCGGACAGGGTTCCCGATTTCACCTCGGCCGGCGGGCGGAGGGTGAGGATGTCGCCGTCGGGGTCCGAATCGTTGTCCAGGACCGGCAGGATGGTTGTTTTGCCGGCCCTGACACCGAAGGAGTCAGGCTTGGCCGTGGGCGGGCTGTTGGGTTTGGTGCGGTCGGGAAGGACGGTTTGCTGGACCTCGTCGGCTGAGTCCTTGTCGGCGTCGTCAGACGTTTCCTTGGGCGGGATGACGTCGTCCCAGTTGTTGACCAGCTGCATGTTCTGGTTGACCAGCCACACATTGCCGGAGTTCACGTCATTGAGGACCACCAGGTCCCGGTTCACCCGGAACACATACGACGGCGACGCACTCGCCCTGGGCACATCCACATTCTTGTCATCACCATCATTGACACAGTCACGGACATACTTGTTCGCCCCCGACCACGCCGCATGCACGCACCCGCCCAACTGCACCGGGGCAGCCGGAACACCCTCACCACCGAACCCCACCGTCTTCGCGGTCCCGCCATCCAACGGCTGCTTCAACAACGCCTTCGGCGTGGCAACAGCAACAAAATCACTGCCCGGACCCGCCTGCTGCAACTTCGCATCCCGCGCGTTCTCCAACTGCAACCGCTTACCACCCGGCAAAAACAGGCTCCCCGCCGCCGCATCCAACACCACCGGCCGGTCCCCCACCACCGTGATCTGCAGATCCCCCGCACCCTTCAACGCACCCCACGTCTCGGACTCCGAAGACGTCACAACCCCGTTCGCGTCCACCCCGGTCACCGTCACCGTCCCGGCCTCCGGGTCCGCCGAATAAATCCGGTCATCGGCACCCACCGCGGACACCGTGCCCTCCGAACCCACCAAAACCGGCTCGGACGCTTCCTCATCAAAACCATTAATCGTGGACGGCGACACCGCCCACACCTTGCCCGACGCCGCATCCGTCACCGAAATAACCTCGGAACCAAAACTCACATCCGCAGCCCCCGGCAACTGCTTATCCCCACCCAGGCGCATGTTCGCCGGCGAAACCTGGTTCAACGTCGAACCAGACTCATCATCAACAAACACATCCCCCGCATCCTGAAGAATGTCAAACGTCGTCGACGCCGGCGTCACCGCACCATCCAAAACCCGCGACGGATAATTCAACCGCCCCACCGCGTTCTTCGACTTCGACACCACCCACACACCACCGTCATTCAACTCCACCTCAGTGGTCTTAAACCCCGGATAGAGGACAGCCCCTACGACCAGGAGGGTGAGGACGAGGCTGAAGACGGTGCCGGTAACGAGGCGGGAACGGATCAGGCGGCTGCTGAAGGGCACGGCGGAGGGCGCAGTTTTGGCGCGCGCGTGTCCGCGGAATTTCATGGAAAGACTTCCCCCAGGTTGAGTCCAGCGCCCGTCGGCTTCCGGCTATGCGGCAGCAGGGCACCACCAATATAGCCCCTAAGGCCAACAAATGGATAAACTCCCGGTGAACCCGGCAGTCAGTCGAGCACCAGCCCCTTGCCCAGCCCGCGGGTGAGGCGCACCGGCCGGATTTCGCCGAAGCCGCGAACGTTCTCCGGCGGCTGGGGAACCATCACGAAACGCTCGTCATGCTCCAGCGCAGAGGCGGTCATGGAGTCCACCAGCACCGTGCCCGGATCGGCCAGCGTGGTCAGGCGCGCGGCGAGGTTGACGGTGGGCCCATAGATGTCCCCAAGCCGGGACAGGATCCGTCCCCAGACCATCGCAACCCGGGCCTCGGGAAGGATTTCGTCTTCCGTGAAGGCCTGGGCGAGGGCCAGCGAAATCTCGGCGCCGGCAGCAGGGGTTTCCGCGATGTAGAGGACTTCGTCCCCCACGGTCTTCACCAGCCGGCCGCCGCCCACGGAGATGATCTCGGCGCACTTGTTTTCAAACCGCTGGACCAACCGCGCCAGCGTTTTCTCGTTCATGCGGCGGGACAGGCTGGTATAGGACACCAGGTCGGCGAAGCCCACGGCGCGGGCCAGCGGCAGCGGCGCGTCATCCTCGTCACCCTCCCGGCCCTCTTCGCTGGCCTGCAGGCCGGCCTCGGCGCGCACGGCGAGCCGCTGCACGCCGGCGTTGAGCTGGCGCCGCCAGGAGTAGACCAGCACTTCCTCAAGCGCGTCCACCAGGGTGGGAAGTTCGTTAACCAGGCGTTTACGTGCCACGGCGTCGGTGACGCCCTGTTCGTGGACCATGTCCTCCACGAGGGCCTCGATCTGCCACACCACCATCCGGTCCGTCATCTGGCCGATGGCCCGGGTGACGGAAATGGCGGCTTCCTCGGTGAGCTTTCCGGTGCGGACCAGGTCCACCACGGTGGACAGGGCGGCCTGGTCCCGTTCGGTGAAGGCGACGTCCTCGTCGCCGAAGTTCGGGAAGCCGAGGGCGCGCCAAAGCTTGCGTGCGGACAGCAGGGACAGTCCGGCCCCGGCAGCCACTTCACGACGGCGGAGCTTGCGTTCCCCGCCCAGGAGCCGGGCTTCCAGAGCCTTCATGGCCAGCCGCTCCGCGGACATGGTGCCGGTGGCCGGGTTAGGGTCCGTGGCGGGCGGCGGCGCTACGGGGTCGACGCGTTCCTGCTGGTCCTCATCGGTCATCCCGTCCACCTTCTCTCATGTCCCACGGCAAAGCTTCGGCGGGGTAGTGCGTTGCGCCGCCCGGCTGGGCATCACCTTCGTCCGGCAATTCCCCGATGGCATCGAGGATGAATTCCCTGAACCGGGCCACCTCCGGCACGTCCTGAAATATGACCACGCCCTGGTACCCGGTTTCCAAGGATATATTCCCTGAGCGCAGGAGGCGTTGCAGCACCGTTTCGTGGACAGTCAGGTTGCGGATCCAGGCCAGGTCCACCTGCTGGTCCCGCCGTTTGAGCCGGCCGTACCTTGCCACCATCCTGCGGCTGGTCAGGGTGTAGCGCGTGCTGTGCCAACGCAGCAGGCGGGGCAGGCAATAGCCCAGCCACACCCAGGCCACGGCACCGGCGCAGGCAGCCACCAGCCAGGGGGTCCACTGGGGAGTGAGGAAGGGCACATAACGGCGGGCCTCGCCCCGGACGATCCAGGCGGAGGCGAAGGCGGCAAGCGCGGGTGACACCACAAAGGCGAGGGCGGCTCCTGCCAGCTTCCTCGGCTGCGGGCGTGTAGTGACAATCACCTGTTCGCCCGGCGCGAGGTCTTTACGCATAGCCGCCTTGGCCGGCGTCGTCAGGGGACGTCCAGGGGCGCAGGTGCACCACGTCCCCGGCGGTCACCACGTGCTCCCGGGAATCCTTATCCACCACCAGCAACGAGCCATAGTCGTCCAGCCGCGAGGCATGCCCAATGATCTCGTGGTCACCGGGCAGTTGCGCCCTGACCTGCTTGCCCAGGGTGGCCATCACGGCTTCCACGCGCTTGTGCAGGGACGGCCCGCCGGCCATCCCCGCCGCGGGATCGCCGTCGGCGTTGCAGAAACTGCGGTAAAGAACGGCGAAATGCGACAGGTAGCTTTTCAGGAGCAGCGTCCTGTCGGTGGTGCGGGCACCTTCCAGGGCAACGGAAGTGGCAGTTGGAACGGGCAGCTCGCCCTCACGCAGGGTGACGTTCAGGCCCGTCCCGAGGATGACCGGCGGCACGGTCCCGTCCCCCATGGGGCCAAGCTGGGCCAGGATGCCGGCAATCTTCCGGCCGCGGACCAGGACGTCGTTGGGCCACTTGAGTTCTGCGGGAAGGCCGGCGGTTTCCAGGAGGGTCTCCCGCAGGGCCAGCGCGGCGATCAGCGAGAGCCAGGAATAGCTGTGGGTGGGCAGCGGCCTGCCGTCGGCGTTGACGGGCCGCAGGACCACCGACACGGAGATGGAACTCAGCGGCGGCGCTTCCCAGTGCCGGTCAAGGCGCCCCCTGGCTGCTGTCTGGTATTCCGCGGTCAGGACGGACATATCCGGCCACGCCTGGGGTTCGACAGTGACTGCGCGGAGGAGATCCGCGTTGGTGGATCCCGTGGAGTCAACCACCTCCATCCGGGGAATCCCGGCGGCGGACAGGAAGCGCTGGTCATCCAGGTCCCAGCGGTTGAGGGGGGTGCCCGGGTTATGCGCGTCATCCATGCCTAAATCCTAGCGAGCCAAACGCGCCCGGGAGGAGCGGCCGCCCAAACCGGACGCGGCGCGTGCCACGTCCGGTAGACAATGCGGCTGTTAGAGGAAGATGTCCGGAACCAGCTGGTCTTCGGGCGCCCCGAGGCTGTACGCACTGAAATCACCGACCCCCGCGGCCGCCAGGACCTCTTCATCCGTGTAAAAGTTGCCGCTCGTCATGCCGCCCGCGCCCAGGTTGCTGCCGGTAAGGACAGCATGGGCGGCGTCGGCCATGATGGCCGGTCCCCGGGCGGCCCGGACCATCACGTCGCCGTGGGGCATGTTCCGGATGGCGGCTGTGTCTATGAGCGTGCAGGGCCAGAGCGAGTTCACCCTGATCCCGTCGGCCTTCAGCTCTTCCGCAAGCCCCAGGGTGGTGAGGCTCATGCCGTACTTGGCCATGGTGTAGGCCAGGTGTTTGCCCGCCCAGAAGGGGTCGAGGTTCAGGGGCGGCGAAAGGGTGAGGATCTGGCCCTGCCCGGACGCGCGCAGCGCGGGCAGCGCGAGCTTGGAGAGCAGGAACGTGCCGCGGACATTGATGTCCTGCATGAGATCGTACTTCTTCATGTCCACGTCACCGGTCCGCGAAAGGTCGATGGCCGAGGCGTTGTTAATAACGACGTCGATACCACCAAACCGCTCAACCGCGGCTTCAACCGCGCGCGCGACGTCCTCGTCGCGGCGCACGTCGCCCACGAGGGGCAGGGCCTGGCCGCCGGCTTCCTCCAATTCCCCGGCCGCTGTGTGGACCGTGCCGGCGAGCTTGGGGTGCGGCTCCCCCGTCTTTGCCATCAGGACGATATTGGCGCCGTCCCTGGCGGCGCGGAGGGCGATGGCCAGGCCGATGCCGCGGCTTCCGCCGGAGATGAGGAGGGTCTGTCCGGAAAGCGAACCCGAAGCGCGGTAGGGGCTTCCGGTGGTCTGCGCAGCGTCATTGCTCGAAGTCATCTGCCTACTGTAACCCAGTAAAGTTACCGGCGAGTAACATAGTGGTGCGGCTGGAGGCACGGCAGAAAATTGTAGGTTCCCTACAGCTGCGGGCGCCCAAAGCGTTACTAGACTTGCCTGCAGGGTTCGACCTTTGTGTGGATGCTACTTAAGCTCCGCCCCGGCGTAACCCGCCAGCAACCAGAGCGCCACGAAACACAATCTGCAACAGAGCCGGAGATACCTGATGAGCCACGATCTGACCACGACAGCGGGAAAGATTGCCGATTTCCGCGACCGGCAGGCCCGTGCCGAGCAGCCCTCCGGCCCCGAAGCCATCGAAAAGCAGCACGCACGCGGCAAGAACACGGCCCGCGAACGCATTGGCCTGCTGCTGGACGAGGACTCGTTCGTGGAGTTCGACGCACTGGCAGTGCACCGCTCCACAGCATTCGGCATGGAGAAGAAAAAGCCCCTGGGCGACGGCCTGGTGTCCGGCTACGGGACGGTGGACGGCCGCCTCGTGGCCGTATACAGCCAGGATTTCTCCGTCTACGGCGGTTCCCTGAGCCAGGTCAACGGCGAAAAGATCGTCAAGGTGCAGGAGTTCGCCCTGCGGAACGGCTGCCCCGTGGTGGGCATCCTGGACGGCGGCGGCGCCCGCATCCAGGAAGGCGTCGCTTCGCTGGCCATGTTCGCGGACATCTTCCGCAACAACGTCCACGCCTCGGGTGTTGTCCCGCAGATTTCCATGATCATGGGCCCGTCCGCCGGCGGAGCGGCCTACTCCCCCGCCCTCACCGACTACGTGGTGATGGTGGACAAGACCTCGCACATGTTCATTACCGGCCCCGACGTCATCAAGACCGTCACGGGCGAGGACGTGGACATGGAGACCCTGGGCGGCGCCCGCCAGCACAACGCCACCACCGGTACCTCCACCTACCTGGCCCCGGACGAAGGCGATGCAATCGAGTTCGTCCGTGAACTCCTGGACTTCCTCCCCTCCAACAACCTCTCCGAGGCCCCGGTGGTGGACCACCAGCAGGAACTGGAGATCGACGACGACGACCTCGCCCTGGACACGCTGGTCCCGGATTCGGCCAACCAGCCCTACGACATGCGCGTGGTGGTCGAGCAGATCGTGGATGACGGCCACTTCCTGGAAATGCAGGCCCTCTACGCACCCAACGTCATGATCGGCTACGGCCGCGTGGAAGGCCACACGGTGGGCATCGTAGCCAACCAGCCGCTGCAGTTCGCCGGAACCCTGGACATCGCTGCCTCGGAGAAGGCGGCCCGCTTCGTCCGCCACTGCGACGCCTTCAACATCCCCATCATCACCCTCGTGGACGTGCCGGGCTTCCTCCCCGGCAAGGACCAGGAGTTCCAGGGCATCATCCGGCGCGGCGCCAAACTGCTGTACGCCTATGCCGAGGCCACCGTTCCCAAGCTCACCATCATCACCCGCAAGGCCTACGGCGGCGCCTACATCGTGATGGGCTCCAAGAAGCTCGGCGCCGACCTGAACCTTGCCTGGCCTACCGCCCAGATTGGTGTCATGGGCGCGCAGGGCGCCGTCAATATCCTTTACCGCCGCGACCTCACCGCGGTTGCGGAGGCCGGCGGAGACGTGGAGGCGCGGCGCGCCGAGGTCATCCGGCAGTACGAGGAGGAACTCCTCAATCCCTACCAGGCGGCCGAGCTCGGCTACGTCGACGCCGTCATCGCACCCTCCGATACGCGGGTGCAAATTATCAAGGGGCTCCGCGCGCTGCGTGACAAACGCGCCAGCCTCCCCGCCAAGAAGCATGGGAACATCCCGCTGTGAGCATCGAAGAGCAGCCGTTGGCTGAGCCTGGGCCCACCGCCGCCGGGTTCCCTGACCGAGCCCGCGAGGTTAGGGAGCGGCTGGGGAGGGAAACCCCTGAAACTGCGGCGCCCCTGTTCTCGGTGGTCAAGGGGCAGCCGGACGCCGAGGAACTGGCGGCGCTGACCGCCGTCGTACTCTCCCTGGGCGGTTCGGCACGTGCTCCGGCGCGCACGCCCACCGTCCGCCACTGGGTGCGGCGGCAGCAGCTGCGGCTCGCCCCCACACCGGGACCTGGCGCCTGGAAGCGCAGCCGGGGCTGACCGGCCCACCGCAAAGCCACCCGGGTGCTTTGCTTACCTCCGGACCCCCGTTAGTCTCGGGAGGTGACTACCGAGACCGCTCCTGCCGCCCGCCCTCACACCCGCATTGACGCCGTGGCGGACGCGTACACCGACACGCTCGTCAGCCTGAACCCGTCGCTGGCCACAACACTGGGCGTGCCGGGACACGAGACCGAATTCCAGGACTTCTCCCCCGCAGGCATCGCGGGGTTCGCCGAGGCCGCGCGGAAGGCCCTGTCCGACCTGGAAGGCCTGGAGCCCCGGGACGAGGTGGACACCGTCACGCTGGATGCCATGCAGGAGCGGCTCGGCCTGCAGCTGCTGATCCACGCCTCCGGCTGGGACTACGCCGACCTCAACAACATCGCCTCGCCCGCACAGGACATCCGGTCGATTTTCGACCTGATGCCCACCGCCACCGAACAGGACTGGGCGAACATCGCCGGCCGCGCGCACAACGTGCCCGGCGCCATCGCCGGCTACATCGAATCCCTGCGGTCCGCCCGCGACGCAGGCCGGGTCGCCGCCGCCCGCCAGGTGAAGATCGTCATTGACCAGGCCACCAGGTACGCGGCTGCTGACGGCTTCTTCGCCAAGCTTGCCGCCGGTGCTGCCACGGTCGAAGGGCCGCTGGGGGCGGACGTGCAGCAAAAGCTCGACGCCGGTTCGGTCGCCGCCCGCGGTGCCTACACCCGGCTCGCCGAATTCCTCCGCGACGAACTGCTTCCTGCCGCCCCGGCAAAAGACGCCGTGGGCCGGGCACGCTACGCCCTCGCCTCCCGGGCTTTCCTCGGCGCCGTCGTGGACCTGGACGAAACGTATGCCTGGGGCGTTCAGGAGCTGGACCGCATCATCGCCGAGCAGGAGGAAGTGGCCGCCGCCATCAAGCCGGGTGCGGGCATTGCCGAGGCGAAGGAGATCCTCAACAGCGACCCTGCCCGCCGGCTCAAAGGCACCGAGGCGCTGCGGGAATGGATGCAGGAACTTTCGGACAAGGCCGTGGCCGAACTCGCCGGCGTGCACTTTGACATTCCGGACGTCATGAAGAAGCTGGAGTGCCTGATCGCACCCACGGACGAGGGTGGCATCTACTACACGGGCCCTTCCGATGACTTCAGCAGGCCCGGCCGGATGTGGTGGTCCGTGCCGGCCGGCGAGGACTCCTTCACCACCTGGGCGGAAACCACCACCGTCTACCACGAAGGCGTCCCGGGCCACCACCTCCAGGTGGCCACTGCCACCTACCGGCGTGAACTGCTGAACAAATGGCGCCGCAACATCTGCTGGACCTCGGGCCATGGCGAAGGATGGGCCCTGTATGCGGAACGGCTGATGCAGGAACTGGGCTACCTCAACGACCCCGGCGACCACATGGGCATGCTGGACATGCAGCGGATGCGCGCGGCGCGCGTGGTGTTCGACATCGGCGTCCACCTGGAACTGGCCGTGCCCCCGCGCTGGGGCTCGGGGACCTGGACACCGGAAAAGGGGTACGCATTCCTGAAGCAGAACCTGGCCATCAGCGAGGGACAGCTCGACTTCGAGTTCGCACGGTACCTCGGCTGGCCGGGCCAGGCCCCCTCCTACAAGGTGGGGCAGCGGCTTTGGGAACAGATCCGTGCCGAACTCGAGGCCCGGCCCGGATTCAACCTCAAGGACTTCCACACCCGCGCCCTCAACGTAGGTTCCGTCGGGCTGGACACCCTGCGGCGAGCTCTGCTCGGGAGACATTAAGCACACCCCGGCCGGGAATAAGTAACAATGGGTGGCGAATTCCCCGGTTTTCCGCGGAACCTGACACGGAAGAGCAAAAGAAGGCGCGTAATATTTCTCAACATGCTTTCGGCGTGATATGCGGAGTGGTCCTAGCGTAATCGGGTGAGCACATCGACCCGTCCCTCAGATACCGCAGGAAAGACCGGCTTCCAGCTCCCCAAGTGGGCTGGTTCATTCGGCTTCCAGATCATCGCCGCCCTCGTCGTCGGTCTCGGACTCGGCCTGCTGGCCAAGTACACCGGCAGCACCAAGGCTGCTCCCAACGGCCTCGGCGCCACGCTGCAGACCATCGGCTCGAGCTACGTCTCCCTGCTGCAGACCGCCGTCGTTCCCCTGATCTTCACCGCAGTTGTCAGCTCCATCTCCAACCTGCGCCAGCTGTCCAACGCTGCGAAGCTCGCCTGGAACACCCTGCTCTGGTTCGCCATCACCTCGTTGATTGCCGTGCTGATCGGCATCGGCCTGGGCGTGCTCCTGCAGCCCGGCGCCAACACCGGGATCACCGAGGAGGCGAAGTACTCCGGCAAGTCAGGTGACTGGTGGTCCTTCCTCATCGGGCTGTTCCCCAAGAACTTCCTGGGCCTGGGTGCCACCTCCACGGTGGCTGAATCCGGCGCCGTCACCACGTCCGTAAGCTTCAACGTCCTGCAGATCCTGGTGATCGCCATCGCCGTCGGCGTGGCCGCGCTGAAGGTGGGCAAGGCGGCAGAACCTTTCCTGAACCTGAACGCCTCGGCCCTGGCCGTCATCCAGAAGGTGCTGTGGTGGATCATCCGCATCGCTCCCCTGGGCACCGTCGGGCTCATCGGCAACGCGGTGGCCGTTTACGGCTGGGACACCATCGGCTCGCTGGGCAAGTTCACGGCGGCCATCTACCTGGGCCTGGCCCTGGTGCTCTTCGTGGTGTACCCCGTCCTGGTCCGCACCCACGGGCTCTCCATCAAGCAGTACTTCTCGGGCGTCTGGCCGGCAGTCCAGCTCGCCTTCGTGTCCCGCTCCTCGGTGGGCACCCTGCCGCTCACGCAGCGGGTCACCGAACGCAGCCTAGGCGTTCCCCGCGGCTACGCCTCCTTCGCCGTGCCGCTGGGCGCCACCACCAAGATGGACGGCTGCGCAGCCATCTACCCGGCCATCGCCGCCATCTTCGTGGCACAGTTCTTCGGCATCCAGCTCGATTTCAGCCAGTACCTGCTGATCGCCCTGGTTTCCGTCCTGGGCTCGGCCGCCACCGCCGGAACCACCGGTGCGGTGGTGATGCTGACGCTGACCCTTTCCACGCTGGGACTGCCGCTGGCCGGCGTCGGCCTCCTGCTGGCCATCGACCCCATCCTGGACATGGGCCGCACCGCGGTGAACGTGGCAGGCCAGGCGCTGGTCCCCACCATCGTGGCCAAGCGCCAGGGCATCCTGGACGAGTCGCTGTACAACGCGCCGCGCAACGGCACCCCGTTCGTTGATGACAGTGACGCCGCTGCCGCACAGTCCGCCGGCACTCCGTCTGACGGAACCAGCACGGACACCGCACCCCGCGAACTGCAGGATGCGAAGGCCTAAGCCGGGCCGAGTGTGATCGGAGGAAGTCCCCGGGAAGAACATCCCGGGGACTTCCTTTTGTTAAGCCCTGTTTCTGCGTGCCGGGTTTCCGGGCAGTGCCTGCCGCCGCCGATCCAGGTTCTGTGCATGCTGTCAGCAACCTTTATTCCTGCTGTGAAAATAAGTTGCCCGGAGTGCAAAGTTGCACATAGTGTAAGAACGTGACCACTGCCTCTCCTGTCCCCCCTGACCCGGCCGCGCCTCCCTCCCGGCGCGAGCTCAACAAGGCCGCCACCCGCAAGGCGATCACCGACGCCGCGCTTGGCCTTCTGCGGACCAACGGTCCCGGCAACTTCACGGCCGAAGACATTGCCGAGGCCGCCGGAATCTCGCGGCGCACGTTCTTCAACTACTTCAGCAGCACGGACGCCGCCCTGGCCTCCATCACGCATGCTTTCCTGGACAACGCCATCCAGCAACTGAGGCTCCGGCCCGCGGACGAAGCTGTCCTGGATTCAGCCCAGGCCGCGCTGATGGCCCTCGCGGATCCGGAAGCCATCGCACCCCTTGCCGAGCTGTTCACGCTGACCCAACAGACCCCGCTCATGTCGCATACCGAGCTTGAAGCCTGGGACCACTGCAGGGCACAGGTTTTCGCCATCGCCCGCGAGCGGGTGGCGGGCCGGCGCGGCGGGCAGGACGAACTGTACATCCACGCCCTTGCGGGCTCCGTCATCTCCGGCGGCAAGGCGGCCCTGGAAGTTTGGTTCGGCCGCCGCGGCCGGGACCTCTCCCCTGCCTCCCTCGCAGAACTGCGCCAGCTGCTCATCGACGCCATGGCCCTGCTGGGCGCCGGCTTCAACGCTTCCCCGTCAGACTCCCGTTCCTCCTGATCAGATCGGTTCCCTCATGGCACTGTTCCTTTACCGCCTTGGCAAGTTCTCCTACCGCCGGCGCTGGCTGGTCATCGCACTGTGGCTGGCCGCCCTGGTGGCTGTCGGCGGTTCCGCCGCGGCCTTCCACGGCACCCTTTCCAACAACTTCCAGATCCCGGGCACCGAAACCCAGCGGATCGCGGACAAGCTGAAAGAGGACCTGCCCTCGGCCTCCGGCGGCACCGCCACCATTGTTTTCGAAGCCCCGGAGGGCGGCTTCACGGACGAGGGCCGGGCCGCCGTCACCGGCGCGCTGCAGGAGCTCGAGACCCTGCCGGACGTGCGCGGAACCGTGGACCCCTTCGCCACCCAGGCGCAGGTGGACCAGGCAGGACAGGCGGTCACCGAGGGCCTGCAACAGCTTGCGGCCGGCCAGGCACAGCTTGACGCCTCCCGCGCCGCACTTGAGGCCGGCAAGGCTCAGCTGGAGGCGGCCGAACAGCAGCTGGCCGCGGCCGGCGCCCCGGCTGCCCTGGTGGAAGCCCAGCTGGGACAGCAGAAAGCGGAGCTGGCGGCAGGCCAGGCCAGGCTCCAGGCCGGCCAGCAGGAGCTCGAGGCAAACAAGGCGAAGCTGGAACTGGGCAAGCGCCAGGCAGAAGCATCGTCCGCCATCCGGTTCGTGTCCGAGGACGGCCGGGCCGCCGTCGCGCAGGTGCAGTTCAACGCCTCCATCAACGGGCTGAGCCCCGAAACCCGGCAGCAGGTGCAGGACATCGCGCACGGAACCTCCTCCGCTGGCGTCACCGCACTGGCCAGCAAGGAAATCACCGAGGACATCTCCGAACTCTTCGGCGCCGCCGAGATCATCGGCATCGCCGTGGCGGCCCTGGTGCTGATCATCATGCTCGGAACGCTGGTGGCGGCCGGCCTGCCCCTGCTCATGGCGGTGGTGGGCGTAGGCGTGGGCGTCGGGACCACCTTCGCGCTGTCCGGCCTCTTCGACATGAGCTCCATCTCGCCCATGCTGGCCCTCATGCTTGGCCTGGCCGTGGGCATCGACTACTCGCTGTTCATCGTGAACCGGCACCGCACCCAGCTCCTGGCCGGGATGGACCCTGAGGAGTCCGTTGCGCGCGCCACCGGCACGTCCGGCAATGCCGTGGTGTTTGCCGGCCTTACGGTCATCATCGCCCTCGCAGCCCTGGTGGTTCCCGGGCTGCCGTTCCTCGCGGTCATGGGCCTCGCGGCCGCCGGCACCGTTGCCGTGGCGGTCCTCGTGGCCATCACCCTCACCCCGGCCATGCTGTCGCTGATTGGCCGCCGGATCATTTCCCGGCGGGCCTGGGCCAAGGCGGAGGCGCACAATGCCGAGCCCGGGCACGAGGCAGCGGACGAGGCGGCCGACCGTGAAGGCAGCACGCGTGGCTGGGGCGGCCTGGTCACCCGGCATCCGGTGCTGGCACTGCTCGCCGGAGTGGCCCTGCTGGGGGCCCTTGCCCTGCCCGCCGCCCAGCTGCAGCTCGCCCTGCCTGACGGCGGTTCGGAACCCGTGGAATCCGAGGCCTACCAGGCCTACGACCTGACGGCCCGGAGCTTCGGCGAAGGCGTCACCGGCCCCGTCGTGGCTGTGGGCGAGTTCCCCGCCAACCTTGACGAGGCCCAGGCGCAGGCCCTCCAGTACGACGTCGCGGACAAACTGCGCTCTGTCGATAACGTGGTAGCCGCCGTGCCCGTCGCGCTCAGCGAGGACCGCCGGACGGCCGTCTTCCAGGTCATCCCTAAGGAAGGCCCGGCCAGCGCAAGCACCGTCCAGGTGGTCTCCGAACTGCGCGGCCTGAACGATGAGATCCAGGCAGAACACAACGTGTCCATGGGCCTCACCGGCCAGACCGCCGGCAACATCGACGTCTCCACCAAGCTCGGCGAGGCCCTGCCGCCCTACCTGGCGATCGTCGTCGGCCTTTCCCTGATCCTGCTGCTGCTCGTGTTCCGCTCCATCGTGGTTCCGCTGCTCGCCACCGGCGGTTTCCTGCTCTCCCTCGCCGCGGCCTTCGGCGCCGTGGTGGCCGTCTACCAGTGGGGGTGGCTGGGAGGCGTGTTCGACGTCGCCAACCCCGGGGCCGTCCTGAGCTTCCTGCCCATCATCCTGATCGGAGTCCTGTTCGGGCTGGCCATGGACTACCAGGTGTTCATCGCCTCCGGCATGCGCGAGGCCTACATGCACGGCTCGTCCGCCAAGGAAGCAGTACGGGTGGGCTTCCGGCACGCCGCAGCGGTGGTCACAGCCGCCGCGATCATCATGGTGAGCGTGTTCGCCGGCTTCATCTTCAGCCACCTCACCATGGTGCGGCCGCTCGGCTTTGCGATGGCCTTCGGTGTCCTCCTCGACGCCTTCGTGGTCCGCATGACCATCGTCCCGGCGGTCATGTACCTGCTGGGCGAAAAGTCCTGGTGGCTGCCCCGCTGGCTGGACCGGATCCTGCCCGACGTGGACGTGGAGGGGGCCCGGCTTCGCCGGCCGGAGGCTGCGGAGGCATCGGGCGAGCTGGTCCACTGACTCCGGCTCCGGTGCGCGCGGGCGGGACGGACTAGGCTGGAGGCGTGGTCCGCCTGATACTTGCCTCCCAGTCCCCCGCCCGCACCAAGCTCTTGGCCGAGGCCGGCATCCAACATTCGGTCCTGGTCTCGGACGTGGACGAGGCCGCCGTCCAGGCACACTACGGCGTCACCGACCCGCACGACACCGCGCTGCTCCTTGCCCGGGCCAAGGCCGAAGCCGTGGCGGCACTGCCCGAAGCCGACGGCGCGCTGGTTCTTGGTTGCGATTCGGTTTTCGAGTTTGACGGCGAGGCACACGGCAAGCCGTACACCACGGACATTGCGCGCGAGCGGATGCTCCGGATGAGCGGCAACGCGGGAGTCCTGCACACCGGGCATTGGCTGGTGGACTGCCGGGACACGGACGGGGACGACGACGGCGGGGAGCCCGGCTCGGGCGCCACGCTTGGAGCGGTCGCCTCCGCCGAGGTGGCGTTCATGGAAATGGAACCTGAGGAGATCGACGCGTACATCGCCACCGGCGAGCCCCTGCACTGCGCCGGCTCCTTCACGATAGATGGCCTCGGCGGGGCGTTCATCCGGAAGGTGGACGGGGACCCGCACGCCGTCGTCGGCCTTTCCGTCTCCACCCTCCGGGGCCTGCTCGCCTCCGCTAATGTCCGCATCACCGACCTCTGGCCCGCGCCGTAAATCATCACCATTTCGAGGCATCTTGTAGCTTCCCTACAAAGCCTTCCCGGTTTACACGCGGATTCCGCAAGTAATATCGGCGAAACCTCCAAAAGCGCGCTAGGCTCCCTCAAGGAAAGAAGGAGACGCCTTGTCAGCAATTTTGGAGCAGTCCGCAGGAACCACGCAGTCGACCCTCACAAAGGTGCTGATCGCAAACCGCGGTGAAATCGCCGTGCGTATCATCCGCGCCGCCCGCGATGAAGGCATCGCATCCGTGGCCGTCTACGCCGACCCGGACCGCGACGCCCTGCACGTCCGCCTCGCTGACGAGGCTTACGCCTTGGGTGGCAACACCGCAGCCGAGTCCTACCTGCTGATGGACAAGATCATTGACGCTGCCCGGCAGTCCGGCGCGGACGCGATCCACCCCGGCTACGGCTTCCTGGCCGAAAACGCCCAGTTCGCCGCGCGCGTGATCGAGGCGGGCATCACCTGGATCGGGCCGTCCCCGGAGGCCATCTCCGCCCTCGGCGACAAAGTCCAGGCCCGGCACATCGCCGAAAAGGTGGGCGCTCCCCTGGTTCCCGGCACGGCGGATCCCGTGGAATCCGCCGAAGAGATCCTGGCTTTCGTGGACCAGCACGGCCTTCCGGTGGCCATCAAGGCGGCCTTCGGCGGTGGCGGCCGCGGCATCAAGGTGGCACGGACCCGCGAGGAGATCCCCGAGCTCTACGATTCCGCCGTCCGTGAAGCCACTGCGTCCTTCGGCCGCGGCGAGTGCTTCATTGAGCGCTTCCTGGACGCACCCCGCCACGTTGAAACGCAGTGCCTTGCCGACGCCTACGGCAACGTGGTGGTGGTTTCCACGCGTGACTGCTCGCTGCAGCGCCGCAACCAGAAACTCGTGGAGGAAGCGCCTGCCCCGTTCCTGACGGAGGAGCAGAACCGGCGGCTCTACGAATCCTCCAAGGCGATCCTCAAGGAAGCCGGCTACCTCGGCGCCGGCACCTGCGAGTTCCTGGTCGGCCAGGACGGCACCATCTCCTTCCTCGAAGTGAACACCCGGCTCCAGGTGGAGCACTGCGTCTCCGAAGAAGTCACCGGCATCGACCTGGTCCGCGAGCAGTTCCGGCTGGCCCGCGGCGAGAAGCTCGGCTACGGCGACCCCGAGGTCCGCGGCCACTCGTTCGAGTTCCGCATCACCGGGGAAGACCCGGGCCGGAACTTCATGCCCGCCCCGGGAACAATCCGGGTTTTGAAGAACCCCACCGGCCCCGGCGTCCGCATCGATTCCGGCATTGAGCAGGGTGACGTGATCAGTGGCAACTTCGACTCCATGCTGTCCAAGCTGATTGTCACCGGTGCCAGCCGGCCGCAGGCCCTGCAGCGCGCCCGCCGCGCCCTGGAGGAAATGGTGGTGGAGGGTATCCCCACCGTCATCCCGTTCGATCTGGCAGTGGTTTCCGATCCCGCGTTCGCCCCGGCAGAGGGCCCGTTCAAGGTCCACACCCGCTGGATCGAGACGGAATTCACCAACAACCTGCCGGCTTGGACCCCTGACGGCATCGCCGAAAGCGAAGCTGCCGAGGACCGCCAGCGCGTGGTGGTCGAGGTGGGCGGCAAGCGCCTCGAAGTAGTGCTGCCCGCGTCGCTGGCTTCGGCAGGCACGGGATCGGCGGTGGCGGCCAAGCCCGCCAAGTCCAAGAAGCGGTCCCGCTCCGGCGGCCCGGCCGCCGCGACCGGCAACGCCCTCACCTCTCCCATGCAGGGCACCATTGTGAAGGTGGCGGTGGCCGACGGCGACATCGTGGCCGAGGGTGACCTGGTGGTGGTCCTGGAGGCCATGAAGATGGAACAGCCCCTGACCGCGCACCGCTCCGGCACCATCACGGGCCTCACCGCAGCAGCCGGCGAAACGGTCAGTGCCGGCGCCGTCATCGCCATCATCGAAGACTAGCCGCCGGAGGCAATCATGCTCGCACCCAGCTTTCAGGAAGAAGTGGACCGCTACCACGCTGCGGTTCCCGAGATCACCCGGGGCAACCCGGAACCCATCAAAGAGCTGTACTCGCGGCTCGACGACGTCACCCTGGCCAACCCCTTCGGCGGCGTCGCCCGGGGCTGGGCCCAGGTGGAGGCCCGGCTTGACCAGGCCGCGCGGCAGTTCCAGGACGGCGAGATGCTCGGTTTCGACACCATCACGTCCTACAAGGCCAGCAACACGGCGTTCCTGGTGGAAACCGAACACTTCCGTGCCCGCCTTGACGGTGCCGGCGTCGCCGAGGAGTTTGCGCTCCGGGTTACCAGCGTGTTCCGCCGCGAGGAAGGCTACTGGAAGCTGGTGCACCGGCATGCCGATCCGGCTGCCAGGCCGCAGTCACGCCGTTCCCTGAGCCAGCCGGCCAACAGCTGACAGGCGGCCGCGCAGCAGGGCACACTTAGCAGATGCTGCCATTCCTGCTGCTCGCGTCCAGGGCCGAAGATGCCGCGGCGGAGGACGAGTACGACGCGTATCTCCGGTACGGCCGCCTGGAGCCGCAGGAACTCCACCGGATCCGGCTGGAGGCGGCGCCGATGCCCGGCCTTGACCTCTCGCGTTACTCCGGCGTGATTGTGGGCGGCAGCCCGTTCACGTCCAGTGACCCGCCGGCGGAGAAGACTGCTGTGCAGCACCGGGTGGAGCGTGAGCTTTCCGGGCTGCTGGATGAGCTGGTGGCACGGGACTTCCCCTTCCTCGGGGCCTGCTACGGCGTGGGGACCCTCGGCAGGCATCAGGGCGCCGTGATCGACCGGACCTACGGCGAACCGCTGGGCGGCGTCGAGATTGAACTTACCGACGCCGGCCTGGCGGACCCGCTGCTCGAGGGGATGCCGCGAAGCTTTCCGGCGTTCACTGGGCACAAGGAGGCCTGCACTGTCCTGCCGCCGCACGCCGTGCTGCTGGCGCGGTCCGCGGCCTGCCCGGTCCACATGTTCCGCATCCGGAAAAACCTGTATGCCACCCAGTTCCACCCTGAGCTGGATGTGGAGGGCCTCATCACCCGGATCGACATCTACCGGTATGCGGGCTACTTTCCGCCTGAATCGGCTGAGGAGCTGATGGACAAGGCCCGGCAGTACACCGTGACGGAACCCATGAAGATCCTGCGGAACTTCGTGGCCCGCTACGCCCGGTGACCTGCACTATCCGCCGTGCCTTCCCGCCGTCGTGCCTTCCCGCCCGGTTACTGCGCCCCGGACAACGAAGTGCCCGGCGCACTCCCCTGTTGACGGGGAATGCGCCGGGCACTTCAGCCACTAACCGGGCCGGAACGCACGGGACCGGATGTCAGGCCACGTTGTTCTCGTAGTCGGTGTCCTTGGTCTCGCGGGTGATCCACAAGGCGATGAAGGTCAGCACCGCGGCGGCGGCCATGTAAACACCCACCAGCCAGGTGCTTCCGCCGGCGGCCTGCCAGAGGGCAATGGCAATGAACGACGCCGGAGCTGCCCCGATCACGCTGGACAGGTTGTAGGCGATTGCCGAGCCGGTGTACCGGACGTTCGCAGGGAACAGTTCCGGCAGGATCGCTGCCATGGGTCCGAAGGTCAGGCCCATCAGGGTGAAGCCCACGATCAGTCCGATGATGGCGGCAGCGGCACCCGGGCCGAACATCGTGAACCACAGCAGCCCGAAGACAAAAATGCCTGCGGTCACGCCGAGCAGGAACTTCCGGCGTCCCCACTTTTCGGCCAGCGGGCCTGATACAAGGGTGAAGATCCCGAAGAACACGACGCCGAGGATCAGCATCCAGAGGAAGTCACCGCGGGCGATGCCCAGGCCGGGGACGAAGTTGGCAACCTCTGCTGCGGACATCGGCTTGCCTGCCTTCTCTGCTGCGGCCTGGGCGGCCTCTACCGAAGCCGGCTTGGTGCCGTAGGTCAGGGTGAAGGAGGTCATCACGTAGAACAGCACGTAGGTGGCCAGCATGATGAACGTTCCGGCCAGCACCGGACGCCAGTGGTTCTTGAAGGTGGCTGCGAACGGAAGCTTGGCCACCTTCTCCTCGGTCAGGACCTTCTGGAAGGAGAGGCTCTCCACGAGCTTCAGCCGGACGTAGAGCCCCACAATGACCAGCACGGCGCTCAACAGGAACGGTACGCGCCAGCCCCAGGCCAGGAAGTCCTCGGCGGAGAGCGCGAAGTTGAGCCAGATGAAAAGGAGGTTGGCGAGGATGAAGCCGATGGGGGCACCGAGCTGCGGGAACGTTCCGTAGACAGCCCGCTTGCCTTCCGGGGCATTCTCGGTGGCCAGCAGGGCGGCGCCGGACCATTCGCCGCCCAACGCCAGGCCCTGTGCAAAGCGGAGGACCACCAGCATGAGCGGAGCCAGAATTGCCCAGCCGGGCACCGAGGCCGTGGGCAGCAGCCCGATCAGGAAGGTGGCGATACCCATCGTCAGCAGCGAGGCTACCAGCGTGCCTTTGCGGCCGAACTTGTCACCGAAGTGGC
This sequence comes from Arthrobacter sp. K410C, assembly GCF_059090105.1. Lineage (NCBI taxonomy): Bacteria > Bacillati > Actinomycetota > Actinomycetes > Micrococcales > Micrococcaceae > Arthrobacter > Arthrobacter sp. K410C. The sequence continues at coordinate 154,667 of NZ_JBNHFJ010000002.1, read as the reverse complement.
CGAAGAGAACCGAGCCGACCGGGCGCGCGATAAAGGCGACACCGAAGATGGCGAAGGAACTCAGCAGGGCATTGATGTCCGTGGCCTGCGGAAAGAAGAGCCGCGGAAAGACCAGCACGGACGCCGTTGCGTAGATGTAGAAGTCGTAGAACTCGATGGTGGTGCCGATAAGGCTGGCGAAGATGACTTTGCCTTTGGAGTTCACCGGCTTCTTGGAACCGGGCACCGTTGAGGCTGCGGTGGATGACATATGCGAACGCTTTCGTGAGAACCCGCCGGACGCAGGGATAGCCCCCGGCTCGAAATAGTTAGAGTTCGATCTTAGTTCCCGTGGTCCAGTCAATGGACGAAAGGTCCAGGATGCGGACGCGTGTCGTCCGTCTCATTGTGTGGAGCCGCGGGACATCCTAACGATGGCCCCAGCGGGCCGATAGGCAAATGTCACAACGCGTTAACATCCGGCGTCGGTCTGTGAAACGCGCCGTCCCTACCTTGGAAGGACAACATCCCCCCGAAGGAGGTAACCCGTGACTGTCGACCGCACCGCAGATGCCGGCACTGGCAATTCCCTGGACCTTGACGATGCACAAGGGCCAGCAGCCGCATCCGCCAGCGCACAGCCCGGCACTACCCGCACCACCGACGCTCCCGCCCTTGAATTCCGTCCCGGCCGCTGGATCGCCAACTGGGATGCCGAAAACAAGGAGCAGTGGGAAACGGCAGGCCGCTCCATCGCCCGCCGCAACCTGAACTGGTCCATCTTCGCCGAGTTCCTCGGCTTCGTCGTGTGGCAGCTGTGGTCCATCGTGGTGGTCCAGCTCCCCTCCGCCGGATTCGCCTTCTCCACGTCGGAAATCTTCTGGCTCATCTCCATGCCCAGCCTGGTGGGCGCCACGCTCCGCATCCCCTACACCTTCATGGTCCCCCGCTTCGGCGGCCGCAACTGGACCATCGTCTCCGCCCTGCTGCTCCTGATCCCCTCCATCGGCCTGGCCCTGTGCGTCTCCAACCCGGAAACGCCGTTCGGTGTCATGCTGCTGATCGCCGCCCTGGCCGGTTTCGGCGGGGGTAACTTCGCCAGCTCCATGGCGAACATCACCTTCTTCTACCCGGCCCGTGAAAAGGGCTGGGCGTTGGGACTGAACGCAGCCGGCGGCAACATGGGTGCCGCCGTCGCGCAGCTCGCCGTCCCGATCGCAATCACGCTCCTGGCCGCCGGCACCGTCAACCTGCCCATAGCAGGCTTGATGTGGGTTCCGCTCATCCTGCTCGCCGCCTTCGGCGCCTGGAAGTACATGGACAACCTCACCAGCGCCAAGGGTGACGTGGCCGGCTCCGTCGCGGCGCTCAAGGAACCGCACCTGTGGATCATGGCGCTGCTGTACATCGGCACCTTCGGCTCCTTCATCGGCTTCGCCGGCGTGTTCCCCAAGCTGATCAAGGACTACTTCCCGGAGTTCTCCTCGATCGCCGTCGGTACCGTCGCCCTGTCGCTCGCATTCCTCGGGCCCCTGGTGGGCTCCTTAGCACGCCCCTACGGCGGACGCATGGCCGACCGCATGGGTGGGGCGCGGATGACCGTTACGGCCTTCGCCGCGATGGGCGTCATCACGCTGACCATGATCTGGACCCTGCCGCTGAAGAACTTCTGGCTCTTCCTGGCCCTGTTCCTGATGCTCTTCACCGCCAGCGGCTTCGGAAACGGGGCCACCTACCGCATGATCCCGGTCATCTTCGCCACCTCCAGCCGGGCAGCCAAATCCGGGGCAAGCTCGGTGGCCACCCAGCGACTGGCATCCTCGGCACTGGGCCTGATCTCCGCGATCGGCGCCTACGGAGGCTTCGTCATCCCGCAGGTGCTGAACGCATCGAATGCGGCCAGCGGCTCCTACACCCCGGCCTTCTACGGCTTCGTCGCGGCCTACGCCCTGATGCTCGCCGTCTGCTGGTTCTGCTACATCCGCAACGCCAACCGAAATGCGATGGGACACGTCTAACATGACCAACAGCGCCGACACGCACTGCCCTTACTGTGCCCTGCAGTGCGCCATGACGCTCACGTCTCCAGCGGAACTGGCCCCGGCTCCCCAGCCGGGGCCAGTCCCCGTGCCGCTCCTGCCCACCCTGCAGTCCTCCGCCCCGGCAGCTGCGGCAACGGCTGCCCTTGAGGTCAGCGGACGCGATTTCCCCACGAACCGGGGCGGCCTGTGCCGCAAGGGCTGGACCTCCGCAACGCTCCTGAACCACCCGGGCCGGATCACCGAGCCCCTCCTCAAAGGTGCCGACGGCGTGCACCGGCCCATCAGCTGGGACCATGCCCTGGACCTCGCCGCGTCCGCCGTCAGGGACGCACGCGCACGCTACGGTGCCGACGCCGTCGGCGTGTTCGGCGGCGGCGGCCTCACCAACGAAAAGGCGTACATGCTGGGCAAATTCGCCCGGCTGGCCCTGCGCACCTCGCGCATCGACTACAACGGCCGATTTTGCATGTCCTCCGCGGCGGCCGCGGGAATGCGCGCCTTCGGGGTGGACCGCGGCCTGCCCTTCCCGCTGGAAGCCCTGGACACGGCCAGCACCATCCTCATGCTTGGCTCCAACGTGGCCGAAACCATGCCGCCCTTCGTCCAGCACCTTAAGGGAGCGCGCGACGCCGGCGGGCTGATTGTGGTGGATCCGCGGCGCTCCGCCACAGCCGCGTTCACGGCCGACGGCGGCGGCCTCCACCTCCAGCCCCTGCCGGGCACCGACCTCACCCTCCTGCTGGGCATCTCCCACGTGGTCATCCACGAAGGCCTGGTGGACACCGCCTTCATCGAGGAACGCACCTCGGGCTACAGCGCCGTGGTCCGCAGCGTCAACTCCTTCTGGCCCGAACGCGTCCAGTCCCTTACGGGCGTCCCCGCCGACCTGGTCCGGGAGACCGCCCGCAGGCTTGCCGCCGGCGCCCGCCAGGGCGGCAGCTACATCCTTACCGGCCGCGGCGTGGAACAGCACACCGACGGCACCGACACCGCCACCGCCGCCATCAACCTCAGCCTCCTGCTGGGCCTGCCCGGTTCCGCACGCAGCGGCTACGGCACGCTGACCGGCCAGGGGAACGGCCAGGGCGGCCGCGAGCACGGCCAGAAGGCCGACCAGCTGCCCGGCTACCGCAAGATCACCGACCCCGCCGCCCGCGCCCATATGGCCCGCGTCTGGGGCGTTCCGGAGGAAACCATTCCCGGTCCCGGCCTGCCTGCGGTCCAGCTCCTGAAGTCGCTGGGACAGCCCGACGGCGTCCGGTGCCTTTTCATCCACGCCTCCAACGTGGTGGTTGCCTCCCCCGACGCGAACGCCGTGACCGCCGGCCTGCGGAGCCTGGACTTCCTGGTGGTCTGTGACTTCTTCATGTCGGAGACCGCCGCGGAGGCCGATCTCATCCTCCCGGTGCTCCAGTGGGCGGAGGAGGAAGGCACCCTCACCAACCTCGAGGGACGGGTCCTCCGCCGCCGCCGCGCCCTGGCCCCGCCCGCCGGCGCCCGCAGCGAACTGTGGATCATGGCACGTCTGGCGGAGCGGCTGGACGCCCCGTCCACCTACAGCGAGGACCCCGAAACCGTCTTCGAGGAACTGCGGCTCGCCTCCGCCGGTGGCCTGGCCGACTACTCAGGCATCGATTACGCGATGCTGGACCGCGGGGAAGCTGCCTACTGGCCCTACCCTGCCGGCAGCACCGGCACGCCCCGGTTGTTCCGGGACCGCTTCGCCCACCCCGACGGCAAAGCCGTGATGACCCCCGTGGTGCCCCGCCGCCGTCGTACGCCTGCCCCCAACCCTGACCCCGCAGCGAGAACCATGACCCTCATCACGGGCCGGCTGCTGGAGCACTACCAGTCCGGTGCGCAGACACGGCGTGTCACCGAGCTGCTGGCATCCCGGCCCGAGGCGAAGGTCCAGGTCCACCCCGCTGCCGCCGAGGCCATGGGCATCACGGCCGATTCCCTCGTGTCCGTGGCCAACGAGCGCGGCGAGGTGGTGTGCAGGGCCGAGCTCAGCAACGACATCCGGCCGGACACGGTCTTCCTGCCGTTCCACTTCCCCGGACTGGGCAGCGCAAACCGCCTGACCGAGGCGGCCACGGACCCCACGTCCGGGATGCCTGAGTTCAAGTTCAACAAGGTTTGGGTGCGGGCCGTGGCTGCACCCCTTTCCAGCAAGATGCTTCAAACGACGGAGGCCTCATGAGCGAGCAGGTTGTCATTGTTGGATTCGGCCCGGTGGCTGCCCGGCTGGTTGACGAACTCCTCCCCGCCGTACGTGCGGGGCACGTGGGGCTGACCGTGGTGGGCGAGGAAGCTGAAGCCGCCTACAACCGCGTCCTGGTGGCGGACCTGGGCGTTGGCCGCACCACAGCCGATGCCCTCGCCCTCTCCGACGCCGCCGCATTGGTGGCCGAAGGCGTTGACGTCCGCCTGGGTGTCCGTGTCCGGCGCGTGGACCGCGCCCGGCAGCAGGTCCTCCTTTCCGGTGGGGACTCCATCCACTACGACCGGCTGGTGTTCGCCACCGGTTCACGGCCGGTCATCCCCAACCTGACGGGCATCAACCCGGACCCCGCCTCACCCGTCCTGCCGGCCGGTGTGACTGCCCTGCGCGACCTTCGCGACGCTGACGTGCTCCGCCGGGCGGTGGACGGCGGCAAGCGTGTGGTGGTCCTGGGCGGCGGCGTTTTGGGCTTGGAAACAGCCCTTGCCGCGGCCGAGGAAGGCGCCACCGTGACGGTGGTCCACAATGGCCCGCACCCGCTGGGACGCAACATCGACCGCAGCGGCGGCGCCGTCCTGGCCGCGGGTCTGCGCCACTGCGGCGTGCGGATGGCTGGAAACGCGCGCTCCACCGGGGTTGAGCACAACGCTCCCGACGGCGGTTTCTCGGCGCTGCTGCTCGACGACGGTTCGGCGATTGACGGGGACCTCCTGGTCATCTCGTGCGGCGTCCGTCCCCGCACCGAACTGGCCGAAGGCTGCGGGCTCTCCACCGCAGCCGGCATCCTGGTGGACCACCGGCTCCGCGCCCACCATGAACCGCACATCTTTGCCATCGGCGATTGCGCGGAGGTGCGCTGCCCGGACCCGGACTGTGCTGCCTGCCGCAACGCCAAGGGTCCGTCCGGCCTGGTGGGTCCCGGCTGGCGCCAGGCCGAATGGCTGGCGGCGTACCTGGCCCTGCTCGCCACCGGCGCGGTCGATGACGCCGAAGTCCTGGCGGAACTGCCGGCGGAGCAGCCCGGCGTTATTGTCCTGAAGGCGCGCGGCCTGAGCATGGCTGTGGCCGGCAACAACAGCGCAGATCCCTGGGACGAGGAAGCCCTGAACGCCGGCGCTGCGAACGGGCGTCCCCGGCTCCAGGTGGCCCAGTGGGCGGATCCGGAACACGGCCGCTACGTGAAGATGACCACCCGGGGTGGCGTCCTGGAAGGGCTGGTGGCCGTGGGCATGCCACGGACCGCCGCCGAACTGGTGGGGTTGTTTGAGCGTTCGGCCGAGCTGCCGGCGGACCGGTCGCTGCTGCTGCGGCTGGACGGGCCGGACCAGCTGCCCGGAGCCGGTACCGCCGATCCTGCGGGCACCGTGTGCCGCTGCGCGGGCGTCAGCGGCTCTGCCATCCAGGACGCCGTCTCGGAGGGCTGCTCCACCGTGGCTGAGGTCTCCAAGGCGACCCGCGCCGGAACCGGCTGCGGCGGCTGCCATGAGGACATCAAGGGGCTGATCGAAAAACATTTCTCCCCAGCCGTCTCCTGAGTGAATCGCCCGGCCCGCAGATGGGTTGGCCCCGGAACTTCCGGGGCCAACCCATTGCTTTGTTTGCTACGCCGGCGCCTTCGGGATGATGATCCACAGCGCGATGTAAACCAGTTCGCCGATCCCCACCAGGCCGAAGATCACGAAACCCAACCGCACCAGGAACTTTGGAAGGCCGAACCGGGCCGAGAGCGCTGCGCAGACGCCGCCGATCATCTTGCCGCGGCGGGGCCGTTCAAGAGCCATTGCCATGATCCCGCCTACCCTTCAGCCCCGGCCTCGGCAGCGGCGGAGAGTTCTCCGCCGGCCACTGCTTCCGCGAACTCGGTGAGGTCCGGCCCCGGCTGGAAGTCGACGAACTGCGGCTTCAGCTTCTCGTACAGGAACTTGTACACCTCGTCCTTGCCGGCGTCCGACAGTGACGATGCTGCTTCACGGACCGCTTCCTGCAGCGCCCTGTCGGCGTCCAGCAGGATTTTCTCGCGTGCCTGCTCGTTCCACTTGACGTCCTGCAGTTCCATGGGATTCTCCTCGCGTCGTCGGCTGATGCAGGGACGGCCGGAAATTCGTAATCGGAATTCCCGGCCGGTCCTTGAAGGAGTCTATGCAGGCGGCCGCAGCAGGGTCCAGACTTTCCCGCCCCCTGCCGGTACCCCGCTGTTACAGGTGCACGTGCAGGCGCCGCGCCGCCTCGGAAATGGACCCGGTCAGCGACGGGTAGACGGTGAAGGTGCTGGCCACATCGTCCACATGCAGCTTCTGCTTCACGGCGATGGAAATGGGGAAGATCAGCTCCGAGGCGTTGGGCCCCACCACGACGCCGCCGATCACCGTGCCGGATCCCTTGCGGGCGAAGATCTTCACGAACCCGTCCCGGGCGTTGCGCATCTTGGCCCGGGCGTTGCTGCGCAGCGAAAGCTTCACCACATCGCCCTGGTACTTGCCCGAATCGATCTCCGCTTCGGAGACCCCCACGTTGGCGATCTCGGGGGAAGTGAAGATGTTGGAAGCCACCTGGTGCAGCTTCAGCGGAGTAACGACGTCACCCATGAAGTGGGCGACGGCGATCCGGCCCTGCATGGCTGCCACGGAGGCCAGCGGCAGGACGCCGGTGCAGTCCCCGGCGGCGTAGATGTTCGGCGCACTGGTCCGGGAGACGCCGTCGACCTTGATATGGCCGCTCTCGCTCAACGCCACGCCCGCCTCTTCCAGTCCGATGCCGGCTGTGTTGGGGATGGAGCCCAGGCAGAGCAGGCAGTGGCTGCCGGCCACCTTGGAGCCGTCGCTGAGGGTGACCACCACGCCGTCCTCCGTGCGTTCCACGGATTCCGCGCGTGAACGCGACATGACGCGGACGCCGCGGCGTTCGAACACTTCCTCCAGCACCACAGCGGCATCCACATCGGACCCGGGCAGCACGCGGTCGCGGCTGGAAACCAGCGTGACCTTTGAGCCAAGGCCGTTGTAGGCCGAGGCGAATTCCGCGCCGGTGACACCGGAGCCCACCACGATCAGGTCCTCGGGCAGCTCGTCCAGGTTATAGATCTGGGTCCAGTTGAGGATGCGTTCACCGTCCGGCCGGGCGGTGGGCAGCTCACGCGGATGCGCGCCGACGGCCAGCAGGATGGTGTCTGCCTCCACGATCTCGGTGCCGTCCAGGGTGATGACCTCGATGGTGTGGTTATCCAGCAGCCGGCCGGAACCGGTCAGGATGCGCACGCCCTGGCCCTCGAGTCCGTCGTGGATGTCCATTGACTGGCTGCGGGCCAGGTTCAGCAGGCGGTCATTGATGTGCTTCAGGTCCGCGCGCATCACCGGGACGAAGTCGCCGCCGTCGACGTCGAACTTCACGCCCAGCTCGCCTGCCTCGGCAACGCGCGTCATCAGGTCCGCGGTGGCGATCAGCGTCTTGGACGGCACAACGTCCGTCAGGACGGCGGATCCGCCCAGGCCTGCGCGCTCGATGATGGTGACCTGCGCTCCCAGCGAGGCGGCCACCATGGCGGCCTCGTATCCGCCCGGACCACCTCCCAGGATTGCGATCCGGGGTGAACTGAAATCTGGATGCGTAGTCACAATCAATCATTCTCGCCCATCACCGCCGCAGCACCAAGAATTCCACGCTCCGCCGCGGCCGCCTGTGGTGGGCGCAACAGGAGCGGCAGGATAACTTGTACTGGTGAGTACAACAGACTTCCTGAACACGGATCCCTTCGCCTCGGCCCGGGCCGCTGCCGATTACATCGCCGAAGAAACAGGAGTGGACCGCCACGACGTGGCGCTGGTGCTTGGCTCCGGCTGGGGCGCCGCAGCCGACCTGATCGGTGAAACCACCGCCACCCTTTCCGCCGAAGAAGTCCCCGGTTTCCACGCCCCCGCCGTGGAAGGGCATGTTGGCACCATCCGCTCGGTGCTGGCCAGGGACGGCAAGCGCGCCCTGGTCCTTGGCGCCAGGACGCATTACTACGAAGGCAAAGGGGTACGCGCCGTTGTGCACGGCATCCGCACCGCAGCCGCCGCAGGCTGCCGCACGCTGGTCCTCACCAACGGCTGCGGCGGACTCAACGAGGACTGGGCTCCTGGCACGCCGGTACTCATCAAAGATCACATTAACCTCACCGCGGCGTCCCCGCTGGAGGGGGCCACCTTCGTGGATCTGACAGATCTCTACTCCTCCCGGGTCCGCAACCTTGCCCGGGAGGTGGACCCCACCCTCGACGAGGGGGTCTACGCCCAGTTCAGCGGGCCCCATTACGAAACGCCGGCGGAAGTGCAGTATGCCAAGCGGATTGGCGCCGACCTGGTAGGCATGTCGACGGCGCTGGAGGCCATCGCAGGCCGGCATGCCGGCATGGAGGTGTTCGGGATTTCGCTGGTCACCAACCTTGCCGCCGGCATCAGCCCGCAGCCGCTCAGCCACCAGGAGGTCATCGAATCGGGAGAGGCAGCAGGCCCGCGGATCTCCAGGCTCCTCGCCGATATCATCGCCAAGCTCTGAAAGCGGCGGCGCCCAAACGGGCTCCGCGTTGCGCGGAGTAAGCGGACAATGACGATAGCGTTATGCCCATGACGTCTTCCGATGCCGATTTCCGCCTGCTCGACGAAGCCCGCACCTGGGCCTCCCAAGACCCGGATCCCGCAACGTCGGCGTCCCTCCTTGACTTGGTCAGGCTGGTGGAAGAGGGTGATCCTGCCGCCCGGCAGGAACTCGAAGACAGCTTCCGCGGCACCCTCCAGTTCGGCACGGCCGGCCTGCGGGCCGCGCTCGGCCCCGGGCCCAACCGCATGAACCGCGTGGTGGTCCGGCGTGCCGCGGCGGGCCTGGCAGCGTTCCTGGCGGACGCAGTGGGCCGGGCCTCCCGGGGAACCCGGCCTCGCGCCGTCGTCGGGTACGACGCCCGCTACAACTCGGACATTTTCGCGGCGGAAACCGCGGCCATCTTCACTGCTGCCGGTATCGAAACCTTCCTGATGCCCTCGGCCCTGCCAACCCCCGTGCTGGCCTACGCCGTGCGGGCGTTGGGCTGCGACGGCGGCGTGATGGTCACCGCCAGCCACAACCCCCCGCAGGACAACGGCTACAAGGTGTACCTGGGCCGCCACGCCGTACCTGACAGCGGAAATGGCGCCCAGATCGTCACCCCCTATGACATAGAGATCGCGGCCCGGATCAGCGCGGTGGGGCCGCTGGAGTCGATCCTGCTGGCACCGGAGGGTTGGACCGTCCTGGACGGCTCCATCGCCGCGGAGTACCAGCGCGCCACGGCCTCCCTCGCCCTGCGGGACCACTTTCCCTCCCGGGACCTGCGCGTCGTCCTCACTCCCCTGCACGGCGTGGGCGGCGGAACAGCACGGGCCGTGCTTCAGGCCGCGGGCTTCAGCGATGTCACCCTGGTGGCCGAACAGGCAGAGCCGGACCCCGGCTTTCCCACCGTCAGTTTCCCCAACCCGGAGGAACCCGGGGCACTGGACCTCGCCGTGGAAACTGCAGCGCGGCTGGATGCCGACATCGTGATCGCCAACGACCCCGATGCGGACCGGGCCGCGGTGGCCGCAAAGGACCCGGACACGGGGGCCTGGCGGATGCTGCGGGGAGATGAAGTGGGGGCACTGCTGGGCGCCCACGTGGTGGCCCGGCTGGCTGCCACTGCCCCCGGCGGTGAGGCCCAGGGCGTGAGCGGCGTTTTCGCCAATTCCATCGTGTCCTCGCGGCTGCTGGCCAGGATCGCCACGGCCGCCGGCTACGCCCACGAGGAAACGCTCACCGGATTCAAATGGATTTCCCGGGTACCCGGGCTGGTTTACGGTTACGAGGAAGCCCTCGGCTACTGCGTGGCACCGGACGTGGTGAAGGACAAGGACGGCATCTCCGCCGCGGTCCTCATCGCCGAGCTTGCGGCGACAGCCAAGGCCGAGGGGAAAACCATCTTCGACACCCTCGATGAGCTGTACCTGAAGCACGGCCTGCACGCCAGCGACCAGCTCAGCATCAGGGTCGCCGACCTGGGGCTCCTTGACGCGATGATGAACCGGCTCCGGGTGTCACCGCCGGAATCCTTCGGATCGTCCACGGTGGAAGTCTTCACGGACCTTGCCCAGGGCACGGACCAGCTGCCGCCCACCGACGGCCTGCTGTACGTGACCCGGGACCTGACGCGCGTGATCATCCGGCCCAGCGGCACGGAGCCCAAGCTCAAGTGCTACGTGGAAGTGATCCACCAGGCTGCCTCCGCCGCGGAACTGCCCGCCGCCCGGCAGGCAGCCCGGGCATCGCTGGATGCTGTGCTCCGCGACGTCAGCGAGGCGCTGGGACTTTAAGCCGTGAAAGGGGCGCCTGCCGGGGCGCCCCTTTTCCTGGGTGGTGCGGGATTGATGTGCTGTTGTTTACAGCTCCACTTCGACGAAACCGTCGACGATCCGGCTGCTGAAGGCGGCAAGCTTTAGGCCGGGAGCGCTGAAGCACTCCCCGGTTTCGAGGTCGTAGACCTCTTTGTGCAGGGGCGAGGCGATGGTGGGCCGGGCCCCCTTGGAGCCAAGGATTCCGCGCGCCATGACATGCGCGCCTGTGGCCGGATCCTCGTGGGCCACCGCAAAGACTTCACCGGGCCCGGTGCGGAAGAGGGCGATCTGGCGCCCGGCAACCAGGGCCGCTTCACCCCAGGAGGGTTCCAGGTCGTTCAGGTGGCAGACGCGGTGCCACCCTGCGGCGGCCGCTCCGGCTTCGGCGGTTGCGGTGTCGAGCGCCCCAAGTTCCAGTGTTGCCGTCATGTCCGGCTCCTTTCCCTGTGCTTGTTGTCCGTGGGTTGTGGCTGCCTGTGCGGCCGGGTTCCACGCTAGGCGCGGGGTGTTTCGTGGGGATGCAGCAAATGTGTCCGGCGCGTAAAAGACACCTAACCCGGCCCGAAATGCGTTCGTGATGCAGAAGTTAAGTTCGCGAAACAAAGGGGAAACTGAGGCGAAACTGCCTCTCCCTAGTCTGGATGGACACTCGTCAGAGAAGGCCGGAGCACCGCTGCGGCCCATGCGAAAGGCCCACAGTGACCGAACAGACTTCAAACACCGAGACAACGCGCCGCATTGTCGTCGCCGGCGGCGGCCCCGCGGCCCACCGTTTTGCGGACGCAATGCATGCCCGTGGCCTCGATGGCTGGCATGTCACGGTCCTCACCGAGGAAGCCCACCTCCCCTACGACCGCGTCGCGCTGTCCAAGGCCCTCACCGATACCGGCGTGGACCTGACCCTGGGATCCGCTTCCATGTGGGACCACCCTTCGCTGGAGCTGAAGACCGGCGAGCGCGTTGTGAAGATCAACGCCGGCGCGAAGACCGTGGAGACGTCCACCGGCAACACCTACCCCTATGACGAACTGGTGGTGGCCACCGGCTCAAACGCCGCCCGCCTGCCCATCCCCGGCAACGAGCTCACCCACGTCTACCGCACGCTCGAAGACGTCTGGACCATCAACCAAAAAATTGCCGAACTCACTGAGAAGCTCGGCCGGAAGGTCAATGCAGTCACCATCGGTGGCGGCCTGCTCGGCCTCGAATCGGCCGCCGGCACGGAACAGCTGGGCGCAAACCCCATCGTCATTGACGGCTCGCAGTGGCTGATGGCCACCCAGCTGGACGAGGGCGCAGGGCAGGCAATGGGCCGGCTCATCAAGGCCAAGGGCTTCGAAGTCCACGGCGGCGTCTTCCCGTCCGAGGTGCTCTCCGACGACGACGGCCAGGTCACCGGCGTCCTCATGGCGGACGGCCGCATCATCGAAGCGGACATGGTCATTGTGGCCATCGGCGTCCGGCCCCGCGACGAACTCTTCCGCGCCGCCGAAGGCGAGGAACAGGTCTTCAGCCTTGGTCCCCGCGGCGGCGTGGTGATCAACGACTACTGCGAAACCGAAGTACCCGGCATCTGGGCCATTGGCGAGGTGGCCAACTACGGCGGCATGTGCCTGGGCCTGGTGGCTCCCGCCAACACCATGGCCGAGATCGTGGCCGACCGCCTCCATGGCGGTGACGCCACGTTCCCCGGATTCGACACCGCCACCAAGCTGAAGCTCTCCGGTGTGGACGTGGCAAGCTTCGGTGACGCCTTTGCCAAGACCGAGCACGCCCTCGAGATTGTCTACGCCGACCCCGCCCGCGGCGTCTACCAGAAGATCGTCACCACCGACGATGCCAAGACCCTGCTGGGCGGCATCTTCGTCGGCGACGCCTCACCGTACATGAGCCTCCGCCCGCTCCTCGGCCGCGAACTTCCCGCCGAACCCGGAGCGTTCCTCAGTGCCGCCGGCGGCGGCGACGCCCCCGAAACAGAGCTGCCGGACGACGCAACCCTGTGTTCCTGCAACAACGTCACCGCGGGAAGCATCCGCGACGCCATCAACGGCTGCGGCGCCTGCGAGGGCAACGCACCCGTCCAGGAACTCGGCGAGCTCAAGGGCTGCACCCGTGCCGGCACCCAGTGCGGCTCCTGCGTTCCGATGCTCAAGAAGCTGCTGGAAACCGAACTCACCAAGTCCGGCGTTGAGGTCTCCAAGGCCCTCTGCGAGCACATCGAACTGTCCCGCCAGGAACTCTTCGACGCCATCCGCGTCCTGGAACTGACCTCCTTCGAAGAGATCATGGCCAAGTACGGCAAGGGCGCAGGCTGCGACATCTGCAAGCCAACCATCGCCAACATCCTGGCCAGCCAGAACAGCGCCTACGTGCTGGACGCCGGCCGCGGCACCCTCCAGGACACCAACGACCGCGCCCTGGCCAACATGCAGAAGGACGGCACCTACTCGGTGGTCCCGCGCATCGCCGGCGGCGAGATCACGCCCAAGAAGCTCGGCGTCATCGCCGCAGTGGCCGAGAAGTACAACCTGTACACCAAGATCACCGGCGGCCAGCGGATCGACATGTTCGGCGCCCGGCTGGAACAGCTCCCCGAGATCTGGAAGGAACTGGTGGACGCCGGCTTCGAATCCGGCCAGGCCTACGGCAAGAGCCTGCGCACGGTGAAGTCCTGCGTCGGTTCCACCTGGTGCCGGTTCGGTGTCCAGGATTCGGTGGCCATGGCCATCAAGCTGGAGCTGCGCTACCGCGGCCTGCGGAGCCCGCACAAGCTCAAGATGGGCGTCTCCGGCTGTGCCCGCGAGTGCGCCGAGGCCCGCGGCAAGGACGTGGGCGTGATCGCCACGGCAGACGGCTGGAACCTGTACGTGGGCGGCAACGGCGGTGCAACCCCTGCGCACGCGCAGCTGCTCGCCAAGGACCTCGACGACGAAACGCTGATCAAGTACATCGACCGCTACTTCATGTATTACATCCGCACCGCGGACCGCCTGCAGCGCACGGCCCGCTGGCAGGAAGAGCTCGACGGCGGCATCAAGCACGTTGAGGACGTGGTGGTCAAGGACACCCTGGGCATCGCCGAGGACCTCGAAGCGGCCATGGCCAAGCACGTGGACACCTACATCGACGAGTGGGCCGACACCCTCAAGGACCCCGAGCGCCTGCGCCGGTTCCGTTCCTTCGTCAACGCCCCGGACCAGAAGGACGACTCCATCACCTTCGTCCCGGACGAGCGCGGCCAGATGCGCCCCGCCACGCCGGAAGAGAAGGGCAAGGTCCTGATCGGGGCCTCCATCCCGGTACGTGCCGGCAACGAGAACGAGGCATAGCCATGCAGCTCAGCATCGACCTCACCGGACGCGACGTCCTGGTCACGGGCTCCGACACTGCCGCGCGGCAGGCGGTCCGCCGCTACGAAGCCGCGGGCGCCGTCGTCTACCGCCTGAGCACCCCGCAGGGCGCGGGCCATGACGGGCCGCTGCCCGAGCGCCCGTTCCTGGTGGCGGCAGTCGACGACGGCCAGCCCGGCTGGGACGCCCTCCTGGACCGCTGCCGGCAAACCGGGATCCCCGTGGCCGGCGAACCCGCTGCCGGCGCCGCCGGCCACGTCACCCTGGTGGGCGGCGGACCCGGCACCACCGAACTCCTGACCGTCGCCGCGGTCAAGGCCCTGCGGGACGCGGACGTGGTGTTCTACGACCGCCTGGCCCCGTACCAGGAGCTGCCGTCCCTCACCTCCGCCGAACTGGTGGATGTGGGCAAGAAGCCGGGCCACCACAAGGTCAGCCAGGCGGACATCGAAAAGCTCATGGTGGAAAGCGCCCTCGCCGGCAACAACGTGGTCCGCCTCAAGGGCGGCGACCCGTACGTCTTCGGCCGCGGCGGCGAGGAAGTTGCCGCCTGTGTGGCCGCCGGCGTCAAGGTCCACGTGGTGTCCGGCGTCACCAGCGCCATCTCCGTCCCGGCAGCTGCCGGCATCCCGGTCACGCACCGCGAAGTCAGCCACATGTTCACCGTGGTTTCCGGCCACGCACCGCTGACCGAGAAGGAGCACCAGCACCTGGCCGGCCTCGGCGGCACCATCGTGGTGCTGATGGGCATCGGCACCCTGCACCAACTGGCCGCCGGACTCCGGCGGGCAGGCATGCGCCCCGACATGCCGATGGCCGTCGTCGAGCGGGGGTACCGCCCGGGCCAGCGGACCACCATCGCGGACCTGGGCACCATTGCCTCCGCCGCTGCCGGGTGCAGCAACCCGGCCGTGCTGGTCATCGGCGAGGTGGTTCGGGTGGCGGAAGCCAACCGCGGGCATGCTGAGGCCGCCGCCGACCTGGACAGGCTGGCGGCCTCGCTGCTGGGCTCGTGAAAGGATTGACCCCCATGAATGCACTCGCACCGGCCGAAACACCGCAGGTCGAAGAAACACCCGATGCCGCAGAAGCCCCGCTGGAGGGTTTCCGGATCGGCGTGACCTCCCACCGGCGTTCCCGGGACCTCATTGAGGCCCTTGAACGCCGCGGCGCTGAGGTGCTGCACGCCCCTGCCCTGAAAATCGCCCCCGTCCAGGAGGACATGCGCCTCATCGAGGACACCCGGGCCATCATCGCGGCCAAGCCGGACCTGTGCATCGCCACCACCGCCTACGGCATGCGGCGCTGGTGCGAGGCCGCGGATTCCTTCGGCATCGGCGATGAACTCCTGGAGACCCTGGGCGCGTGCCGGATGTTCGTGCGGGGACCGAAGGCCCGCGGCGCCGTGCGCGCGGCCGGACTCGCCGACGTCGGAATCAGCAGCGACGAGACCACCGCCACGCTGGTGGACATGCTGCTGACCGAAGGCGTCCGCGGCAAGACGGTAGCCGTGCAGCTGCACGGCTACACGGATGTCCGCCAGCTGGAGCGCCTGCGCATGTCCGGCGCCACCGTCCTGACCGTCACCCCCTACCGCTGGGTGAAGCCCGACGGCGAAGACAAGCTTCCGCGCCTCATCGAGGCCGCCTGCAGCGGGAACCTGGACGTCCTCACCTTCACCAGCGCCCCCGCCGTCGATGCCATGTGGAGCACGGCGCACGAGATGGGCGTCTACAAGCAGCTGATCGACAGCCTGAAGACCAACGTCACCACCGCGGTGGTGGGCCCCGTGACCGCCCAGCCGCTGATAGATGCCGGGGTGGCACCCTTGGTCCCGGAACGCTTCCGCATGGGGGCGCTCATCCGGCTGGTCTGCGAGCACCTGGCGCTGAACCACGTCCGCCGCCTGGAAACAAGGTCCGGCAACATCGAACTGCGGGGGCGGAGCCTGCGCATCGACGGCCAGCCGGTGGAACTGGCGCCTGCCCCGCTGCTGCTGCTCCGGGCGCTGCTGGGCGCCGGCGGCGCGGTCCTCTCCCGCGAGTCGCTCTCCGAACTGCTGGAACTGCGGGGATCCGTCCACGCCCTGGACATGACCGTGAGCCGGCTGCGGTCCTCGCTGCCGGACGGACGCCTGGTGGAAACCGTGGTCAAACGGGGGTACCGGATCCGCGTCTAGCATCCCGCTGCTCCCGTTCGAGGGGCCCGTGTGTCCGGTGGCGGCCGAATGAGAGCCGCGTCACCGGTTCTGTTACCGGCCGGTAAAAACTGGCGAACGGGCCCCCTTACAACGGCAACCGAGGGGAAACACAACGGTAAAAGCGTCCCCCTACGCTGGGTTCCATCACGAACTTCCGGCCGTCCAGGCCGCCAGCGAAAGGGCCAGCACATGTCCGCTCCGGCACCCACCCCGTCCACCTCCGCGCCCACCCGCATCGTCATCGCCGGAGCCGGCCCGGCCGCACAGGCCTTGGTCAGGCAGCTGGACCGGGCAAGCTTCGCCGGCACCATCACGGTCCTCAGCAGCCGGGACGACACGCCGGAGGAACTGCTGGAGCTGGCACTGCTCCCCCAGGTGTCGGTGCGGTTCGGCCAGCCGGCCAGCCACATCGACGCCGTGAACCGGACCGTGGCAACGGCCGACGGCCTGGAATTCTCCTACGACAACCTGGTGATAGCTACCGGATCATCCCCCGGCGCCAACCCCGTGGAGGGAGCGGCGCAGTGCCTGAGCTACTCCACCATCGACGACGCCGCACGCATTGCCGAGGCCGTGGGACAGGTGACCCGGGAGCTTGGCAGACGGCCGCTGGGGATCCTGGTGGGTAACGGGGCCGCCGCAGGCCAGGCTGAGGCCGTCCTGCGTGCCCGCGGCGTGCGGCCCATCCGCACCACCGCCCGCCCGGCCGCCGTCGTCCCCGGGCAGTCCGTGTCCGGGCTGACTGCCTCCGCGGTGGTCTTCGAGGACGGCAGCAGCATGAGCGGCGACCTGGTGGTCCTGGCTGAAGAGCGGGTGGCACGGGACGGCCTCGCTGCCAGCGCGGGACTGCGGACCGCGGCGAGCGGAGGAATTGTCATCAGCCAGGACTTCCGGACGTCCGTCCCCGGCATTTGGGCCATCGGGGACGCCGCAGCGTACGACGGCGTCCGGCTGGGCCTGCTCGTGGCGGCAGCTTCCGCCGCGGGAGCCTGCGCCACGCAGCTTCTGGCCGCGGCCTCAACCGGGCCGGACCTGCAGGCAGCCGCCTGACCGGCCGCATCTTGCTGTTGCCCGGCTGTGACAAGATGGTGCCGAACCGAGTTCCAGGACGTGCCGGGGCCCATAAGGCCCCCGGAAAGGACCATCATGAGCAACGAAGCCACCCCTTCCGTTCAGCCAGCCCCCGCTGATGCCGGGAGCATCGCCTCCTACATCGACCACACGCTGTTGAAGCCCGAAGCCTCCGAGGCCGACGTCCTGAAAGTGTGCGCCGAGGCTGCCGAATACGGCTTCAAGTCCGTGTGCGTGAACCCCATCTGGGTCAAGACCGTCAAGAATGCCCTGAAAGGCTCCGGCGTCCTCACCTGCTCCGTGGTCGGTTTCCCGCTGGGGGCCACACCCACCGACGTCAAGGCCTTCGAAGCCCGCGGCGCCGTGCTTGACGGCGCCGACGAGGTGGACATGGTTATCAACATTGCCGCCGCCCGTGCCGGCGACAAGGGTGCACTCATCGAGGACATCAGCGCTGTGGCGGAGGCGGTGCATGCCAGCGGCGCCATCCTGAAGGTGATCATTGAGACCGCCCTTCTCACGGAGGACCAGAAGGTCCTCGCCTGCCAGGCAGCCGTGGAAGCCGGCGCGGACTTCGTCAAGACTTCCACAGGGTTCAACGGTGGAGGTGCAACGGCCGAGGATATCGCCCTCATGCGCAGGACCGTGGGCCCGGACCTGGGCGTCAAGGCCTCCGGCGGCGTGCGCTCCCTGGCCGACGCTCAGGCTATGATTGCTGCTGGTGCAACACGTATTGGTGCCAGCTCCGGTATTGCCATCGTCAAGGGTGAACAGGGTTCAGCCGCCTACTGACGGCAGGCCGGACGCCGCCACAGATTGAGCCCTGCGGGGCCGAGGAGGAACGAAATTGTCCAGCAAGATTAACGCGTCCGGCCAGGACACATCGGACCAGCGCACGGTCCGGACCCCGCAGAACGAGAACAAGCTCTCCGGCAGCATTGTGCTGTTCGTGATCATCATGGCGCTGTTCTTCGGGGCGATCTACTCGCTGTCCTTCCTCACGCTCGGCAACCCCTGGCCGATGGCCGTCTGCCTGGTGCTGTTCGCCCTGGCGTTCTGGATCCCGCAGACCATTTGGGGCCGCTCGGACTCAGCGGGCGAACACTAAGAAGCTTCTTGTACGAAAAGGACCCCCGGACGCCCGTCCGGGGGTCCTTTTCGTGCGCTAGAACCAGAGCCTGGTCCAGGCCACGGCGGCATCGGCCATCCGCGTCCACTGGCTGTGCGCAATGGACCAGCCGGCCACCGTCATGCCCACCATGGCGTACGCGCTCACCGGGATCAGCACCAGCCACTCGCGCTTGGAGCCGGCCCGTCCCAGCAGCGGCAAGGACAGTGCCCCGTTGGGCCGCCACACGTACCGCAGCAGCGGGACCCTGCGCAGCGCCTTCGGGGGCCGGACCACCAGCGGCCACAGGAGCGGGACTCCCCCGGTGGTGATGAGGTCGCCCACGATGTGCACCACCACACCGATGAGCATGGACACGGGCAGCCAGGTCCACTGTTCCGGGGCATACACCGTGACCAGTCCGGCCATCGCCAGTGCGAAAGCCCAGTTGGTCAGGAACCCGCTCTTGGGAAAAAGCTTCAGGGCCTTCGCCGCGATGTTGATCAGGCACATGCACAGCAGGCCGGCACCGACGGACAGGAGCCCCCAGGGGGTCTCCAGCTGGAACCGGGACGCCAGCGCGGCCAGCAGGACGAAGACCCCCGCGCCCAGGATGGAATGCGTTCCCTGCCGGTGCCCGCCGCTGGCGTTCTCAATCCCGCGGGCAATCGCGTTGGAGAGCGGCGGCAGGGACTGGGCCACCGTGCTGGAGCGGTGGTCCCAGTCGCAGACCAGTGCCGTTCCTGCAGTGGCCAGGCCGCCAATCAGGATGCCGGTTGGATCCAACGGGTACCAGCCCAGCGTGTAGGGGCCCGTGGAGGCAACAGCTACCCACGCCGCGGCTCCCGACGCGGCGTGGTGTCCTCCCATCATCCGTCAGGCCCCTGTCTGAGCGACGGGAACGGGCTGGTCGGAGAAGATGTTGCGGATGACGCCGTCGGCCCATCCCAGGATTTCCGCGTCCTGCAGGTCCCGGCCGCCGATGCGAGCGGTCTTTGGTTTGGGGATCAGCACCGCGTCCAGTGCGGGCTTGGACTGCGATCCCGGGTACATCCGGTTCAGGCGCATGACCTTGGACTCCGGCAACTGCGCGGGCGAGAACCTGATGAAGTTGCCCTGCAGCGCCACGTCGGACAACCCTGCCTCGCGGGCAGCCACCCGGAACCGGGCCACGGCCACCAGGTTCTGGGCCGGCAGCGGAAGCTCACCGTAGCGGTCCACCAGTTCGGCGAAGACCTCGTCGATCGCCTCGTTGGTCTGCGCTGCCGCCAGCTTGCGGTAGGCCTCAAGGCGCAGCCGTTCGCCCGGAACGTAGTCGTGCGGAAGGTGGGCATTGACCGGCAGCTCGATCTTCATCTCGGCAGCCTTCTCCTCGGCCTCGCCGCGGAAGTCCGCCACGGCCTCGCCCACCAGCCGGATGTAGAGGTCGAAGCCGACACCCTGGATGTGGCCGGACTGTTCGCCACCCAGCAGGTTGCCGGCACCGCGGATTTCCAGGTCCTTCATGGCCAGCTGCATGCCCGCGCCGAGCTCGTTGTGCGTTGCCACTGCCTTGAGGCGTTCCAGTGCCACCTCCCCCAGCGGCTTCTCGGACGGGTACAGGAAATAGGCGTAGGCACGCTCGCGGCCACGGCCCACGCGCCCGCGGAGCTGGTGGAGCTGGGATAGGCCGTACTTGTCCGCACCGTCCACGATCAGGGTGTTCGCGTTCGAGATATCCAGGCCCGTCTCGATGATGGTGGTACACACCAGGACGTCGAAGCGCCGCTCCCAGAAGTCCACGATGATCTGTTCCAGGCGGCTCTCGGACATCTTGCCGTGCGCCACCTCCACCCGGGCTTCCGGAACCAGCTCGCGGATCTTCGCCGCCGTCCGTTCAATGGTGGACACCCGGTTGTGGACCAGGAACACCTGGCCTTCGCGCATCAGCTCCCTGCGGATCGCGGCGGAGGTCTGCTTGTCCGTGTAGGGGCCCACATAGGTCAGCACGGGGTGGCGTTCCTCCGGCGGCGTGGCCAGGGTGGAGGTCTCCCGGATGCCGGTGAGCGACATCTCCAGTGTCCGGGGAATCGGGGTGGCGCTCATGGCAAGCACGTCCACATTGGTGCGCATCTTCTTCAGCGCCTCTTTATGCTCGACGCCGAACCGCTGCTCCTCGTCCACGATTACCAGTCCGAGGTCCTTGAACTCGAAGTCCTTGGACAGCAGCCGGTGCGTGCCGATCACAACGTCCACCGAGCCGTTCTTGACGCCTTCCGCCGTCTCCTTCGCTTCCTTGGAACCCTGGAACCGGGACAGCGGCTTGACGCGCAGCGGGAAGCCGGAGAACCGTTCGGTAAAGGTTTCGTAGTGCTGCTGGGCCAGGAGGGTGGTGGGCACCAGCACGGCCACCTGCTTGCCGTCCTGGACCGCCTTGAAGGCCGCCCTCACCGCGATCTCGGTCTTGCCGTAGCCCACGTCCCCGGACACCAGGCGGTCCATCGGGATCTCCCGCTCCATGTCCGCCTTGACCTCGTTGATGGTGGTCAACTGGTCCGGCGTCTCCACGTACGGGAAGGCTTCCTCCAGTTCCCGCTGCCACGGGGTATCCGGGCCGAAGGCGTGCCCGCGCGAGGCCATCCGCGCCGAGTACAGCCGGATCAGCTCCCCGGCGATCTCCTTGACGGCCTTGCGGGCCTTGGACTTGGTGCTCGCCCAGTCCGCGCCGCCCATCTTGCTCAGGACCGGGGTGTCCCCGCCCACGTAGCGGGTCACCTGGTCCAGCTGGTCAGTGGGCACGAACAGCCGGTCCCCCGGTGCGCCCCGCTTGGACGGCGCGTACTCCAGCACCAGGTACTCGCGTACGCCGTCGGCTCCGCCCGCCACCTTGCGCTGGATCAGCTCGACGAACCGGCCGATACCGTGCTGTTCGTGGACCACATGGTCCCCCGCCACCAGCTGCAGGGGGTCGACGGCGTTGCGCCGCTTGGACGGCATCCGCCGCATGTCCTTGGTGGAGGCTGCGGAGGTCCGGCCCAGCAGGTCGGCTTCCGTGAGCAGTCCCAGCTTCAGGCCGTCGAGGACAAAACCGCGTCCGACGGCGGCGGTGGTCACCTCGATGATCCCCGGCTGGGGCTCGTGGTCCAGGCTGTCCACCCGGGCGCAGGGGATATCGGCGTCGTGGAACAGTTCCGCCAGGCGCTGGGCGGGACCGGGACCTTCAGTGGCCACGACGATCCGCCACTGGTCGCGCACGTGCGAACCGATGAAGTCCATCATTTCCGCCACGTCGCCCTGGTAGCCGCGGGGCTCCCGTGCGTGCAGGTTCAGGACGTCGATCTCCGGGAGCAGTTCCGCGTCCTGGGCCAGCGAGGTGATGGACCACCAGGAGACGCCGTGCTCCAGCGCGGACGTACGGGTCTCGCCCAGCGAGCGGAAGCTCGCCGAGTGCAGGGCCGCCGACGCCTGCGAGCTGAGGTCCAAAGGCGCCGTCCCGCCGTCGGACGCCGTGGACCAGGCCGCCTCCAGGAATTCCTCGTTGGTGGCGGCGAGGTCGTGGGCGCGGGTGCGGACCTTCTCGGGCTCGATGACAACGGCAATGGAGTCGGCAGGAAGCTGGTCCACGAACGGGACCATGGCGTCCACCAGCACCGGCGCCAGCGATTCCATGCCCTCCACGGCGATGCCGCCGGCGATCTTCTCCAGCATGTCGGCGGCGGCCGGGAGCTGGGACTTGAGCGTCGCGGCGCGGGACATCACGGACGGGGTGATGAGGATTTCCCGGCAGGGCGGCGCATGCAGTTCGGTGGGGTGGTGGATCCCGGGGGCTGACAGCGAGCGCTGGTCGGCCACGGCGAACCAGCGCATCTGGTCCACCTCATCGCCAAAGAACTCCACGCGGATGGGGTGGTCCTCGGTGGGCGGGAACACGTCGATGATGCCGCCGCGGACGGCGAACTCGCCCCGGTGCGTCACCATGTCCACCCGGGCGTAGGCGGCATCGGCGAGGCTCCGCACCACGTCCGTGAACGGGATGTCCTGGCCCACCTTCAACGTGACCGGCACCAGGTCACCGAGTCCGGCCACCACGGGCTGGACCACGGCCCGGACGGGCGCCACCACCACCCGGAGCCGGCCCGCCGCCGAACTCTCCGGATGGGCCAGCCGGCGCAGGACGGCCAGCCGCCGTCCCACCGTGTCCGAACGCGGCGAGAGGCGCTCGTGCGGCAGCGTTTCCCAGCTGGGGAACTCGGCCACGGCACCCGCGGGCAGGTAGGCGCGAAGTGCCGCCGCCAGGTCCTCCGCCTCCCGGCCGGTGGCGGTGACGGCGAGGACCACGCCCGGCCCGCCGCCGTCGGACTCTTCTGGCCCGGAGGCCCTGAGGCCGTCGGACATCTCGGCGAGCAGCACGGGACGCAGCCCGGCGGGCGCGCTGATCTGGTAATCCTGGCCCCGGACGCTGAATCCCCTGGCGGCTTCCGCCCGGACGCGCGCGAACGTCTGGTCCTCGGCGAGGACGCGCCGCAGGCCATCCAGCGACGGGCCTGCAGTTGATTGGCCGGCGGCGGACGGGCCGGGAAGGCTCATGGCAGAAGCTCCTGTGGTGTTCAAGGGGATCGCAGGCAACGCGAAAACCCGAAATTCGCTGCGAATCCCGGGTAACCTCCAGCCTACCGCGCACCGGCGACATTCCGGGCCCCGGCAGTCACGGCAGCGGATCCTGCGCTTAGGCTGGCAGGGCCCACTCATTTACCGGGGCGGCCGTCCGGACAGGCCGCCGCTCCGAACTGCTGAGGACGAACAGGAGCGAGCATGACCGGAACCAATGCACCCCACATTCCCAAGACAGTCCTGGTGACGGGAGCCACCGGCTACATCGGCGGCCGGCTGGTGCCCCGGCTCCTTGAGGCAGGCCACACCGTCAAGGCGCTGGTCCGGTCCCCGGACAAGATTGCCGGGGTGCCGTGGCGGGGCAAGGTGGAGGTGGTGGAAAGCAGCCTGGACGACGGCGACGCGCTGCGGAAGGCGCTGGACGGCGTCGACGTCTTCTACTACCTGGTGCACTCCATGGCTGCCGGGGCGGGTTTCGAAGCCAAGGAGAAGGCGATGGCCGGCATCGCGGCCCAGGCGGCGGCTGATGCGGGGGTGGGCAGGATCGTGTACCTCGGCGGCCTGCATCCGCAGGGCGTGGAATTATCCACCCACATGCGGTCCAGGGAGGCAGTGGGCCAGGTGTTCCTGGACGGCCAGGTGGACGCCATTGTCTTCCAGGCGGGCGTGGTGATCGGCTCCGGCTCGGCGTCCTTCGAGATGATCCGGCACCTGTCCGAGACGCTGCCCCTGATGCCGGCGCCCAGCTGGGTCCGGAACCGGATCGAAGCGATCGCCGTCCGGGATGTTCTGTACTACCTGGTGGCCGCGGCATCCCTGGACGGGCCCATCAACCGGACCTTCGATATCGGCTGCCGCCAGGTGCTCACGTATGCGGCAATGATGAAGGAGTACGCCGCCGAAGCCGGCCTGCCCTACCGGGTTGTGCTGGCCCTGCCGGTCCCGGCCCCCAAGCTCGCCGGGATGTGGGTGGCGCTCACCACGCCCATCCCGCTGTCCATGGCTTTCCCCCTGGTCCAGTCCCTGCAGCACGACGCCATATCCGGCGAGCATGGCATCGACAGGTACATCCCCCAGCCCGACGGCGGGTTGACGCCGTACCGCACCGCCGTCGCGCTGGCTCTGGGCAAGGAACGGGACGGCCAGGTGGAAACCACCTGGGCAAATGCCGGAGTGGCGTCCGATCCCCTGCCGAGCGATCCCGACTGGTCCGGCCACACGGTCTACATCGACGAACGCACCTTCCACGGGGACGTGGACCCGGAACACCTGTGGACGATTATCGAGGGAATCGGCGGCCGGAACGGCTGGTACTCGCTCCCGCTTGCATGGCAGGTGCGCGGCTGGCTGGACAAGCTGACCGGCGGGGCCGGGCTCCTGCGCGGGCGCCGGCACCCCAAGATGCTGGCCGCCGGGGAGGTGGTGGACTGGTGGCGCGTGGAACGGATCGACCGCGGCAGGCTGCTCCGGCTGCGGGCCGAGATGCGGGCGCCCGGCCGGGCATGGCTGGAACTGTCCGTGGAACCCGACGGCGCCGGCAGCCTGTACCGGCAGCGGGCCATCTTCTTCCCCAAGGGACTCAGCGGCCGGCTCTACTGGCTGGCTGTCCTGCCGTTCCACGGCCTGATCTTCCCGGCGATGGCCCGGAACATCACCGGGGCGGCACAAAAGCTCATCGATGCGGAGCGGCCGGCCGGGACCCCGTAGGATGTCTTGAGTTAAATCCGTTCCCCAATGTCCCAGGAGGACCCATGGCCCTGAGCGCAACCACTTCCCTTCCGCACTCCGTCGACAGCGTCGCAGCTGTCCTGGTGAACGAGGACTTCCAGCGCCACGTCAGCCAGCTGGTGGGCGGAAACCTGGAATCTTTCACCGTGGACGGTGACGTAGCCGGCGCGTTCAACGCCACCTCGGTGCGCACCCTTCCCACCACCCGCCTGCCCGAATTTGCCCGCAAGTTCGTGGGTGAGCACCTGAAAGTGACCCAGGTGGAAAGCTGGAACGCCCCGGCGGAAGACGGCTCCCGCCAGAGCAACATCACCGTCAAGATCGCCGGCGCACCCGTGGACGTCACCGCCGTCCAGCGCCTGGTGGCCGAGGCCAGCGGAACCCGCGTTGAGCTCGAGGGCGAGGTCAAGTCCTCCGTGCCTTTCCTGGGCGGCAAGATCGCCGACGCTGCCGAGCCCATGGTGGCCAAGGCACTGAACCTGCAGGCACAGCAGGCGCAGGCCTGGCTGGAAAGCCACTAACCCGGTGGAACTGCCCGTTTTCGCGGCCCTGGTCCTGATTGTGGCCGGCGTCTGGTCCCTGGTGGTCTGGCCGCAGTTCCTGCGGCGGGTCATGAAGGATCCCCGGGCACGGGACGCGGCCGGCAAGGCCACCAAGTTCCTCACCGTCCACGTGGTGCTGGTGAGCGTCTCCATGGTGCTCGGTGCCGCAACGGCACTCATCGGCATCATGGCACTGTTCGGCTGACCCTGCATACCAAAAGGCTCTCCTCCCGGCGGGAGGAGAGCCTTTTCGCGTTTACGGTAGGTCAGGCTGCCTGGTTGAGGGCATCCTCGGCGGCCACCCAGGAGATCATCGCGCATTTCACGCGGGCTGCATAGCGGGCCACACCCTCGAACGCGGCGGCGTCCCCCAACAGTTCCGGATCCGCATGGACCTTCCCACGAGAGCGCAAAACCTCCCGGAAGCTGTCGATGACTTCATGCAGTTCCGCCACGGTCATGCCCTCGGCCAGTTCAGTGAGCACCGACGCCGAAGCCATCGAAATTGAGCAGCCGGCGCCGTCCCAGGAAACCTGGGCGATCCGTCCATCCTCCACGGCCAGGCGCAGCGTCACTTCATCCCCGCAGACCGGGTTGAGCTGGTGGGATTGGCCGGTGGATGCCCCCGCCGGGGCCTCGGTCGCGGCCAGGCCGCTGCCGTGCCGCGCCTTGGAGTGGTCGAGGATGATCTGCTGGTACAGCTGGTCAAGACTCATGGGTTTACCTTCTATCCTCGGGCTAGGCGCCGAAGTAGGCCCGCACGCCGGACACGGCATCCAGGAACTGGTCCACGTCGTCCGTGGTGTTGTACAGGTAGGTGCTTGCCCGGGTGGTGGCCGTCAGGCCCAGCCTGCGGTGCAACGGCTGGGCACAGTGGTGGCCAACGCGCACCGCGATTCCGCGCGAATCCAGGAACTGCCCTACATCGTGAGCGTGAACGCCCTCGACGTCGAACGCGGCCAGTCCGATCCGCTCCTTCCCGGCTTCGGGCCCCAGGACCCTGATCCCGGGGAGCGATTCCAGGCCTGCCACCATCCGTGCACCGAGTTCGGCCTCCCAGCGGTGGATCCGGTCCAGCCCGGTTTCTGTGAGGTAGTTGGCGGCGGCGGCCAGGGCCACCGCCTGGGAGATCCGCTGCGTACCGGCCTCAAAACGCTGGGGCGCAGGCAGGTACTCTGCCCGCTCCATGGTCACGGTGGTGATCATCGAACCGCCAGTGAGGAAGGGCGGCAGGATGTCCAGCAGTTCCTGCTTGCCGTAGAGGACGCCGATGCCCGTGGGGGCCAGCATCTTGTGCCCGGAGAAGACGGCGAAGTCCACGTCCAGGTCCTTGACCTTCAACGGAAGGTGGGGTGCCGACTGGCACGCGTCCAGGACCACCAGTGCGCCGGCTGCCCGGGCAAGTGCCACGAGTTCGCGGACCGGGTTGATGGTCCCCAGGACGTTGGAGGCGTGGGTGAAGGCAAGCACCGTGGTCCGGCTGCCGATGATCTCCGCAGCCTGGTCCATCCTGAGGCTGCCGGCATCATCGATGGGGATGTAGCGGAGCGTGGCGCCGGTACGGAAAGCCAGTTCCTGCCACGGTATGAGGTTTGCGTGGTGCTCCATCTCGGTGACCACGATCTCGTCCCCGGGAACCAGCGCGAGATCCTTCAGTCCGGCATCGCCCCGGCCCTGCGAAGCCCAGAGCCCGGCGTTGGACAGCGCGTAGGAGATGAGGTTGAGGCCCTCGGTGGCGTTGGACGTCCAAATGGTCTCGGAGTAGTCGGCACCAACAAAGTCGGCCACGGTCTGCCGGGCGTCTTCAAAGGCCTCTGTGGCCTCCACAGCAAGATGGTGGGCGCCCCGGTGGACCGCGGCGTTCCGCTGCTCATAGAACTCCTGCTCGGCTTCCATGACGCTCACGGGGTTCTGCGAGGTGGCTCCCGAATCCAGGTAGACCAGGGGGCGTCCGTTGACGAGCTGGTGGAGGACCGGAAAGTCGTTCCGGATGCGCATCACTTCGGCGTTATCCATCACCGGCAGGGCCTGCTCCAGCGTGGCTGGCGTTGCTACTACGGCCAAAACGATCTCCTTGAGATGCCAACGGATGACACTCAATTGTCCCACAGCACGGCTGTGGCGGCCGCCCACGGGGGCAGCCGCCACAGCCGCTCCGGGCTTCGCCCGCGGAGCGGAGGGCCGGCGACGGCTGGGGGGAGAGTCTCGGTCTCAGAAGACTCTGACGCCGCCGGCCCCGTCTCGGCCCGGCCCCTGGGAGCCGGAAGTCGATAGAGGCTTTGATGTCCTGCAGGCAATCTCTGCGGCTTCCCTCCCGCCGCTCCTTTGCCTCCTTAAGTAAATCGTGCAGTAGCCCTCTGCACACGAGTAGGGTGTACTCGTTTTCCGCGGCAAGGAACTACTTGGGCAGCCGTGCCGGCCAGCAAGCCCCCGGGAGGGCTTCGTGTCCTGCATCGGAGGAACTTGTGGGAGCACCTGCCGGACGGCAGAGGGTGTCCCGAGTGACGGCGTCGCGGTACAGGCTGCACGGAGAAAAGCAGGTAGCAATGCCTACTTGGGCAGCGCGGACTCCAGTTCGTCCCTGCTCCGCACACCCAGCTTGACGTAGGTACGGTACAGGTGTCCTTCCACGGTCCGGACCGAAACCATGAGGCGCTGGGCTATCTCACGGTCGGTGAGGCCCTGGACCGCAAGCTCCACGATGTCCTGTTCCCGGCGGGTCAGGTGCACCGCGGGGGCTGCGGCGATAAAGCGTCCTTCGCGGAACCGTTCTCCCAGTTCGTGGTCGCACTTCTCCCGCTGGGCCACCGCCTGCCGGGACCGGCGGCGTTCCCCGGCCTGCTCCAGTACTGTGCTGGCACGGGCGTACGCCTCGCGGGCAAGGTTGACGAAGCCGGACTCCTCCAGCGATGTGGCGGTTGCCATCAGGGCATCGCCGTCGGCAGCTTCCCAGCCGGTGGCCAGGGTCAGCATGGCAGCAGCCCAGCGTCCCTGCACGGCACCTGCAGTGTCCTTCACCATGGGGATTACCGAAGGATCCCCCAAATCCCAGCACACGGCCAGAAGCTCCAGCAGGTGGCCCGTCCGCCCGGCTGCTTCCGCGGCAGTCATCATGGTATGCAGCGAGGCGAGGCCCTTGCCGTCGTGGGCCAGGTATTCGCCGGCCGCGGCGGCATATGCGCCGGCCAGGAGGTCATGCTGCGGCCCACCCGTAACAGCATCCTTATAGTCCTGTTCCAGGCGCTTGGCCTGGGCCGCATCCCCCAGCCGCGCCGCGACGTAGAAACCAAGGGAAGACCCAAAGCGGAACAGGTGGAGCGGGTCATTGAGCCTCAGTGCCTCCACGGCCGGCAGCAGCAACTGGTACGCACGCTCCATCCGGCCCTGACGCAGCAGCGAGTAGCCCCTGAGCAACTGCAGGCTGCCGTCGAAGGTTGCCGCACCGGCGTCGTGGTGGGCGGCGTAGCTGTTCAGCTCGCGTTCCGCTGATTCCCATTCGCCCATGGTCAAGTAGTTGACCACCAGGCGGCCCAGCACGAATTCGGGAAAGAAAAACAGGCTGCCGTCCAGGGGCGGCAGTTCGGATGCGGCCAGGAGTGCGGCATCCAGGCCCTCGGCAGGGCGGCCGGCGGCCGTAAGCGCATGTGCCAGCAGCGCTTCACCAACGGCCGCCACGGGCTGGTGGCCGCCACCCAACGGACGGTCCCTGACGGTTTCCACGGCCGCTGCCAGCGCACGATAATCCACCTCCGACCCTGCCTTCAGCAACCGGAGAAGATCCTCCTGCCAGGTCCCGGTCCCCTCCCCCGGTGAGCCCGTTTGTTCCCGCACGTCCTCCGCGACGGCGGTCAGCTGGTGCCCCGCCGCCTGGTGTGCCGATATCCGCAGCAGCAGGACCGCCGGGCCCTGGGGATGGTCGGTGAGCTGGAGCCAGCATTGGTCGAGCAGGGCGGCCGCATCAGCGTAGGACCCCTCGTTGTACAGGGCTCGGGCCTGGACCGCCTGCGCCAGCGGCACGAGGTCCGGGGCATGCACCCTGGCCGCGATGGATCGCGCGCTGGGGTTGCGGTACCGGGACAACGCCTCGATGGCGGATTCGAGCATGTCGGCGTCAGGCACGCGCAGTCCGCATTCCAAAGCCCATTCCACAGACCGCAGCCGGCCTTCGCCACGGAGTACGGTGCCGTCCTGGTGGGCTCGGATTTTTTCCTGCAGCTGCAGGCTGCGCGACACGGAGATGGTGTTCCTGATGGCCTCGGCGAAAAGGCTGTTCCACAGGGAAAGTTCAGCCGGGACACCGGACGATTCCACCACCATCTGCTGGTCCAGCAGGGCACGGACCACCGGTGCCCCGCAGATATCCTCAATGACCTTCCTGCCAACGGGTCCGGCGAGGGCGATAAGTTTGAGTGCTTCCTGTTCTTCGGGCCGCCGCCGGAGGTGGTCCTTGGCCACCACCGCCGTCAGCCGGGCACCATCAGAGGGCAGGGCGCCCAGCAGGACCCAGATGCCGTTCCGCTTGGAGAGGATCCCTGCTTCGGCGGCATCGTGCAGCAGTGCATCCAGGAGGCGGGGATTGCCGCCGGATGCTTTCCAGGCCGCGTCAATGGTGGCCGCAGGAACTGTTCCCGCGAGGAGGTGCTCCAGGACCTCCTCGATCTGTTCCCGGTTCAGGGGCCGCAGGTCCACGCGCTCCGCAAGGCCGTCGTACCATAACTGGTCCAGCGGCTGCGGGAGTCCGGGCCGCGGCCTGGCCGCTGCCACCACTGTCGCCCAGCCGGCAGAAATCAGGTCCGCCAGCACGCCCGCAGAGGCCTCATCCAGCTGGTGGGCATCGTCCACCAGCAGCAGGACAGCATTGCCGTTTCCGGCTTGCAGCTTCTCGAAATACGTCCACATGGACCGCAGGACCGATACGGGCGAAACCGACTCCTCTGCGGTCAGGTCAGTCGTATAGGGGGTCAGCACACCAAATGGCACCGCTGCCAGCGCCGAGCTGCCATGGATCTGCAGGATGTTCAGCTCCCCCCTGAACCGCTCTGCGACCGTCTCTGTGAGCGAGGACTTGCCGATGCCTGGACCGGCCATGACGAAGACGGCCTGGCTGGTGCGGTTCCGGACAATGTTGCAGATCCTGTCCAGCGGCTCGCGGCGGCCGGTAAGTGCCCGCTGCGCCGCGCCGGGCTTATGTCCATTAGACGAGTCCAGTCAGATCACCCCTGGAAGTTACGCCGAGCTTCGTGAACACCTGGTAGAGGTGCCCCTCAACAGTCCGGACTGACACGCCCATCTCCAGGGCGATGTCGCGGTTCGACGCACCCCGGCCGGCCAGTCGCGCGATCTGGCGCTCCCTGCTGGTGAGCAGCGGGCTGCCGCTGCTGGGCACGATCGGCAGGTTGGTCACTGTGGCGGCCAGGATGTCCAGGCGGGCCTGGGCGGTCCGGGCGGACATCGAGTCGCCGTCCTGCCGTGCGAAGTCCACGGCGAGGGCCATGCACCGGGCCTCGACGGCGTCCAGTTCCAAGGTGGCGGCGAGCTCTCCGCCGGCGAGGAGTACCTTGGCGTCCTTGGTGCGACTGCCCAGCGCTATCAGCCGCGACACCTCTGCCAGCGGTCCCTGCCGGTGGTCTGCGATCTCCTCCAGAAGCCGGAAGTCGGCGTCGCTCCCGTTCACGGTAGCCGCAAGGAGCTCCACCCCTGCAACCGTGTACCGCCCTGCATCCATGTTCCGGCGGGCCGATTGCTTGAGCTTGCTGACGGCGTCGGGGTCGTTCAGCCAGCGCCCCGTCACCAGGGCACAGAAATCGATAAGGCTGTCGGTGGCGAAACCGGATACGCCCGAGACCCGTTGCAGCTTGGCGAGGTACTTCCTGGCCTGGACCACGTTGCCGATCTGCGCATGGGCCAGGGCTGTGGCCGAGTATGCGAACCGGAGCGCAGTCTGCACAGGCTGCAGTTCCAGCTGCGCGGCCGCGGACATCAGGGGATCGAGGGCGGCCGCGCCACGGCCGGAATAGACGTAGGCGATTCCGGCGGCCAGTTCGGCTGCGGCGCTGCCGTACGGCAGCCGGGATGGTTCCTCGGCGTTTTGCGTGCCCAGAAGATCGATGCACCGCCGCCACTGCCCTGCCATCAGCAGCACCAGGTAGGCCTCCCGGTTATA
This sequence comes from Arthrobacter sp. K410C, assembly GCF_059090105.1. Taxonomy (NCBI): domain Bacteria; kingdom Bacillati; phylum Actinomycetota; class Actinomycetes; order Micrococcales; family Micrococcaceae; genus Arthrobacter; species Arthrobacter sp. K410C. The sequence goes on along the minus strand of NZ_JBNHFJ010000002.1, from coordinate 123,296 downwards.
CCGCTCGCGCAGGCCCACAACATGGGAGGCATCGCTGATCTGCCCGCCGAGCTGCCGCATCAGGCTCAGGGCATCCATCTCCCGCCCGGTCAAAGCCAGGGCCGTCATCAGGATGATGGCGGCATTCATGCGGTATTCGGCGTCGGGATTCGTTGCCTGGTCCGCGGCGGACTCAAGTTCGGGAATCAACGCCGCGTAGTCGCCCACGAACGCCCGGTATTCGAACTCCGTCAGGGCAACGCGGTTTAGCGCCGCCGCGCCCGGTTCAGGCCAGAATGCACCGTTTCCGGCAGGCGCCAGCCGTTCCCGTGCCTCCGCGAGGAGGGTGGGCACCTTTCCTGCCTGGTCCGGAAGCCGCATCATCACCTGGGCCTTGGCCGCCACCAGATGGGCGTATTCCTCGACGTCGTCCAGTGCATCGATTTCCGGCCGGGTCATCTCGTCCAGCGCTGACAAGGCCTGTACCGGCATATCCAGCTGGAGGTATGCGGCAGCTTTCTGCCGCTGGGCCGCTACCCACTGGGGGTCCGTCCGCTTCAGCATGTCAGCGTACGTGAGGGCAAACTTGGGATCGAACAGCTGGACCGCTGCTTCCGCGGCCGCGAGGGCGAAGGCTGGACTCAGCTCAGCCTCGCACTCGTGCGTCCAGGCCGCGAAGGCCATCAGCTCATCGACCGTCATGCCTGCGGGATCGGGTTCCTCGCCGCCAATCAGGACGCTGCGCAGTTCCCGGCGCCGGGCGATGCTCAACCAGGTCCGCACGACGTCGCCAATGTACTTTTCGCGCAGCGACACCCAGCGGTGGTCGGAGTCGTCAATCTCGAGTAGGCCGCCGTCTTCCATGTCGGCCACCACGTCGGCACTGTAGATGGAGGTCAGGCGGGACAGTTCCACCCGCCGTGCGCAAGAGAGCATCTCAATGACTTCCCGGGTTTCCGGGGTTTCCCGTGACCAGCGGGACCTTACGATGTCATCGAGGCTGGCGGCGCCGTCGAGCACCACCTTGTCGCGCAGGGTCCAGACGGAATCGGACAGGACCAGGTTTCCGGACAGCTGCTGCTCCGTGACCAGGGCCTTGAGCAGGAGCGGGTTGCCGCCCACCATACGGTGGTAGGTGTTGACCAGGGAGGCAGACACCCGGTGGCCCAGCAGGGACAGCAGGACCTGGCGGGTTTGCAGCTCGTTGAGGTTGCTGAGCCGCACCTCCGTCAGCCGGTGGTCCGTGAGCAGCCAGTGGAAGTCGGCCGGAAGGTCGCTGATGCCGGGTGCCACAGCGATGATTTTGGCGGTACCGGTCAGGAGCACGTTCAACAGCACTCCGGCGCTCATATCGTCGATGCTGCCGGCGGTGTCGAGCGTGATGATGCAGGGCCTGCCTGCGGCGTCGCTGCGGATCAGTGACGTGATGCCGCGGAGGATGGCTGTGGGCGACCCCATGTAGGCCTGCGGGAGCCGCGCCAGCAGGAAGGACAGACACCCGTAGGGGGTGGCGGATCCGGCGGGGCCATTGCGGAGCTGCAATGACCAGACGTCCGGGCCAAGGTCGGCCACTGCCGCGCGGGCGAGGGAGGACTTACCCACACCCCGACTGCCGGTGATGACGGCTCCCAGGGAGTTTTCGCTGGTCAGAGCCGTGTGGATGGTTTCGAGATTGGCGCTCCGGGCAGGCGCGGACCATTGCTGTTCCGGCGTTACTGGGGCATGGGTGTGCACTGCGTCGTGAGGTGTTGACCCACGTCCCCAGCTGAGTGGCTCGATTGACATGAACTTATCCCCTACATCCCCGATAGCGGGTTGTAGCCCCATTGCTCCCCCGCATAGCAAGAAGAGTACCCTGTGGCACCCACAGGGAAACAGGTTGAAACGGGTTTAAGTTTCTAAGTTGCTACTGCCCGGTCTTCGCGGGATGGAACTTCTGCTGCGCTGCCGTAAGCCCCTCGCGCAGCAACGCCTCCACGGCATCCGCCGCTTCATCGAGCAGGAACGGCAGTTCCTTGAGTTCGGCGGAGCCGAAGTCCCGCAACACGTAGTCGGCGGTGTCCATCCTGCCGGGAGGCCGCCCCACTCCCACGCGGACCCTCAGGTAATCCTTCGTGGCCAGCGCTTTCGAGATGTCGCGCAGCCCGTTGTGTCCGCCTTCGCCGCCGCCGATCTTGAGCTTTACCGTATTAAAAGGGATGTCGATTTCGTCGTGGACGGCCACCACGTGGTCAGGCGTGACGCCGTAGAAATTGGCCAGCGCCGACACCGGGCCGCCGGAAACATTCATGTAGGTCAGCGGTTTTGCCAGGACAACCCGGGGTCCGCCAATCCCCAGCCGCCCCTCCAGCACCTGGGCTCGCGCCTTGTGCGTCTTGAACCCGGCACCGATCCGGCCTGCCAGTTCATCGAGCACCATCTGGCCGACGTTGTGCCTGTTGCCTTGGTACTGGACTCCGGGGTTTCCGAGGCCGACGATCAGCCAGGTGTCAGTCATGGGTCAATCCTAGGGTGGGCTAATTGGGACAAGCCGCAGGCCAGCGGCGGTGGACATGGCAGTGGCCGGACCCCACAGGGATCCGGCCACTGGCAAGGGCATGCCGGGTGATTACTCGGCTGCTGCTTCGGCGGCTTCGGAAGCTTCGCCGGAAACAGCCTCGCCGCCTTCGGTGGCGGTCTCTTCCTCGGTTGCCACGGCCTCAGAGATGTTCACGACGAGCGCCTCGGCGTCAGTCAGCAGGGCGGAACCCTTGGGCAGGACCAGATCGGAAGCGTGGATGTGCTCGCCAGCGCCGCGGCCTTCGATGGAGACCTCGACGGCGTCGGGCAGGTGGGTCGCCTCGGCCTCGAGGGACACCACGGTCAGTTCGAGGTTGTGGACCGTGCCCGGGGCGGTTTCGCCGGTGACGTGGACCGGAACGTCCACGGTGACCTTCTCGCCCTGGCGGACGGTCAGGAGGTCGATGTGCTCGATGATCTGCTTGATCGGGTCGCGCTGGATGTCCTTGACCAGGGCCAGGTGGCCTTCGCCGTTGACGTCCAGGGACAGCAGGGCGTTCGGGGTGCGGACGGCCAGGGTGGTGGCCTTGGCGGGCAGGGTGATGTGGAGGGGCTCTGCGCCGTGGCCGTAGATGACGGCGGGGATCAGGTTGGCCATCCGGGCGCGGCGGGCGTAGCCCTTGCCGAATTCGGTGCGCAGTTCTGCTGCGAGCTTCTGCTCAGACATGGATATCTCCTTGAAGACTAAACGGTGTTCAGCAAGGGCGGAGGTCTGGTGCGACCTTCAACGCCGGGCGGCCGGAAGCCGGCCCTTCAAGAAGGCGCCCTTCATTGGAAGGGCAGATCAGACCCAGTCGATAACGGAGACTGCAGGCCGTTGTCAGGCATACACCCAACCGGCTGCTCTCCCTCGCCAAGGTATCGGGGATAAGCCTACCAGCGGCGGGCCGGTTTCCTTAAACCGGGACCGCCGCGGCAAAGGGCTTTAGGCGTTGCCGTCGAACAGGCTGGTGACGGAACCGTCGTCGAACACTTCGCGGACTGCGCGCGCAATCAGCGGTGCGATGGACAGCACGGTCAACTGCGGGAACCGCTGGGACGCCGAGAGCGGAAGCGTATTGGTGACCACCACTTCGCGGGCGCCGGAATCGGAAAGCCGCTGGGCGGCCGGCTCGGAGAAGACAGCGTGCGTGGCGGCGATGATAACGTCCTTGGCGCCGGCGTTCTTCAGCACCTGGACGGCGCCGGAGATGGTTCCGCCGGTGTCGATCATGTCGTCGATAAGGACGCAGGTGCGTCCTTCGATCTGGCCCACAACGGTCTTGGACACGGCCTGGTTGGGAACGGTCAGGTCGCGGCTCTTGTGCACGAACGCGAGGGGCGCGCCGCCCAGGCGCTCGGCCCACTGCTCCGCCACCCGGACGCGTCCGGTGTCCGGCGAAACGACCGTGATGTTGTCAGCGTCCACCCGGGTGCGGATGTAGTCGGCGAGCAGCGGGATGGCCATCAGGTGGTCCACCGGACCGTCGAAGAAGCCTTGGATCTGGGCGGTGTGCAGGTCAACGCTCATGATGCGGTCGGCGCCGGCGGTCTTGTACATGTCGGCCACCAGGCGGGCGGAGATGGGCTCGCGGCCGCGGCCCTTCTTGTCCTGCCGGGAGTACGGATAGAAGGGCGACACCACCGTGATCCGCTTGGCGGAGGCACGCTTCAGCGAATCGATCATGATCAGCTGTTCCATCAGGTGGTTGTTCAGCGGGGCCGGGTGCGCCTGGATGACGAAGGCGTCAGTGCCGCGGACGCTTTCGCCCGCGCGGACGTAGATCTCACCGTTGGCGAAATCGTAGGCGTCCACCGGGAGGAGGTCGGTTCCAAGCTCCTTGGCGATTTCCCGGGCAAGCTCCGGGTGTGCCCGCCCGGTGGCGAGCACCAGCTTCTTCTCGCCGTGCGCCGTAATTTCGCTCATTGTTACTTGCCCTCTTCTGTAGATGCCGGGGTACTTGAGGAGTCTTTGGTGGCCGCCTGGGCCAGTTCGGCCGAACGGGTTCCGGGCCTGTGTGCCGGAACCCAGCCTTCGGTGTTGCGCTGGGCAGCGATGCTCAAGGCAAGGGCACCTGCGGGTACGTCTTTGCGAATCACCGCACCGGCGCCGCTGTAGGCACCGTCCCCCACGGTGACCGGGGCAACAAAGACTGTATTGGAACCTGTCCGCACACCGGAGCCGATGACCGTCCGGTGCTTCTTTTCGCCGTCGTAATTGGCGGTGATGTTCCCGCAGCCGATGTTGGTGTCCTCGCCGATTTCGGCGTCGCCGGCGTAGCCGAGGTGGGACAGCTTGGAGCCGCGGCCAATGGTTACGTTCTTGGTTTCGTAGAACGCGCCGATCTTGCCGCTTTCGCCCAGGACCGTGCCCGGGCGGAGGTACGTGAAGGGCCCGACGGCGGCGCCCGCACCGATCACGGCGCCGGAACCATGGGTGCGGACCACCTTGGCGCCTTCGCCGACGGTAACGTCCGTCAGCGTGGTGTCCGGGCCGACGACGGCGTCCCGGGCCACGGTGGTGGCTCCATGCAGCTGGATGTTCGGCAGGAGCCGGACGTCCTCGTCGAGCGTGACGGATGCGTCGATCCAGGTGGTGGAGGGGTCAACGACGGTGACGCCGGCACGCATCCAGGCTTCCACGGTGCGCCGGTTCAGTTCCGCACCGAGCGCCGCGAGCTGGACGCGGTCATTGGCGCCTTCCACCTGCCAGCGGTCCGCGGTGACGACGGCGGCCACGCGGCCCCCTGCCTCCCGCGCCAGTGCGAGGACGTCGGTGAGGTACTTCTCCCCCTGCGCGTTCTCGGTGGTGACCTTGCCCAGGGCTTTCCGCAGCACCGCGGCGTCAAAGGCGTAGATGCCCGAGTTGACCTCGCGGATGAGCTGCTCAGCCTCGCTGGAGTCCTTGTGCTCCCTGATCCCGATGACCGTGCCGTCCTCACCGCGCAGGATCCGCCCGTAGCCGGTGGCGTCGTCCAACACCGCGGTCAGGACGGTCACGGCGTTGGCTTCACTCTCATGGGTGGCAACGAGTTCGGCCAGGAGCCCGCCGGACAGCAGCGGGACGTCGCCGTAAGTCACCACCACGGTGCCAGTGAGCTGCTGCTCCGCGTCAAGGGCCTGGAGTGCCACTTCGACGGCGCGGCCCGTGCCGGGGATGTCGTCCTGGTCGACGATCAGGGCCGAAGGATCCAGCTGGGCGACGTGCTCCGCCACCAGGTCACGTTCGTGGCGAACCACGATGGCGAGCTGCTGCGGGTTGATGCTGCGGGCCGCCAGCAGCGCATGCCCCACCATGGACCGGCCACCGATTTCGTGGAGGATTTTGGGGGTACGTGACTTCATCCGCGTACCGGCGCCTGCTGCCAGAACGATGACGGCGGCCGGGCCGGTTTTCTCGGGGATCACGTACGGGCTCTCCTTGCCTGGGTTACGCTGGCGTTTGCGGTGTCCGGGCGGCCTGTCGGCACGGAACCGGGTGTCATGCTACTGAACTCCTCGCACAGCAGTTCCGCCCATAGGATTCGAACCTATACTCCACGGCTCCAAAGGCCGGGGTGCTGCCGTTACACCAGAGCGGACCATGCCCCAGGCGCAAGGCCCGGGCACAAGTCCCTATTTTGCCACGGGTTCGGGGCGCCGCGCGACACGGGCCCGCCGTGCCCGCCCCGGAGCCCCGGAAAGCCGGGCCAGGGCCGTAGGGCATGATGGAAATGTGAGCAACAACCCCCCGCGGACGCGAATGACCGCACTCCAGCGCCGGAGCCAGCTGATCGGCGTCGGACGCGGCCTCTTTGCCGCCCGCGGCCTGGACGGGACCACCATCGAGGAGATCGCCGCCTGCGCAGGCGTGTCCAAGCCGGTCATCTATGAACACTTCGGTTCGAAAGAGGGGCTCTACACCGAAGTGGTGGACTGCGAGTTTCACATCCTCCTGGATGCCATCAGCGCCGCCCTGGCCGAGGAGGCAAAGCCGCGGGTCCTCGTGGAACGCGCCGCGCTGGCGCTGCTGACCTATATCGAAGACCGCACGGAGGGCTTCCGGATCCTGATGCGCGACGCCCCGCCCTCCCAGCCGGAAGGCGCCTTCTCCACCCTGCTCTCGCACGTTACCGCCCGGGTGGAGCACATCCTCTCCGACGAGTTTTCCCGCCGCGGCTTCAGCGGCGAAGACGGCGCCATGTACGCCCAGATGCTCGTGGGCATGGTGGCGATGACCGGCCAGTGGTGGCAGGACAGCCGCCAGCCCGACAAGCACACCGTCGCGGCACACCTGGTCAACCTGGCCTGGAACGGGCTCACCGGACTCAAGAAGGATCCGGAGCTGCAGTCTGAGGTGTGAGTTGTCACCTTCGTGAGCGGGGCACCTGTCCTCTGCGTGCTGCTCCTTCGTCGCTTTGACGCACGCTGCCGGACAGCCGCCCCGCTCCCGTGTGCCCGCGTCGCCAACGCCGGAGGCGGTCCTTCGGAAAGGAGCGCATCGCGGCGCATCGGGTGCCGGAGGTCGCTCAGCGACCGCAGGTGCCCCTATGCGTCGTGTCTAAGCGACGGCGAAGGGCCGCCTCCGGCACCAAAGTGACCTAGTCGCCGAGGAGTTCGGAGGACTCCAGCCACTCGAGTTCGAGGGCGTCCTTTTCGTCCGTGAGGTCCTTGAGCTGTTTGTTCAATTCGGCGAGGGCGTCGAAGTCGGACTTCTCCGTGCTCTTGACCATGTCGTCGTGGAGCTTCTTCTCCTGCTGGTCCAGCTTCTTGAGCTGCCGCTCGATCCGGTTGAGGGCCTTGCGGGCCTCGCGCTTTTCGGCCTCGGAGGGGCCGGACTGGGCGGCGGCCGGGACGGCACCGCCGGCGCTCGTGACCGGGTTGCCGCCGCCGGTCACTGTGGAACCGGCCAGGGCGGCCTCACGGAGCTCGAGGTACTGGTCCACGCCGCCGGGCAGGCCACGGAGCTTGCCGTCGCCGAGCAGGGCCATCTGGTGGTCGGTGACGCGTTCCAGGAGGTAGCGGTCGTGGCTGACCACCACCAGGGTGCCGGGCCAGCCGTCCAGCACGTCCTCAACGGCGGCGAGGGTGTCGGTGTCCAGGTCGTTGGTGGGCTCGTCGAGCATCAGGACGTTGGGCTCCCCCACCAGGAGCCGCAGGAGCTGCAGGCGCCGGCGTTCGCCACCGGACAGGTCCTTCACCGGGGTCCACTGCTTCTGGTTGGTGAAGCCCAGCTGCTCCACGAGCTGGCCGGCCGTGAATTCCCGGCCGCCCACGTTGAAGGACCGCTTTTCCCGCTCGATAACCTCGATGACGCGGAGATCGGAGACGTCGTCGAGTTCCTTGACTTCCTGCGTGAGCACGGCCGTGACCACGGTTTTGCCCCGCTTCAGCTTGCCGGCGTCGGGCGTGATCTCGCCGTTGAGCAGCTTGAGGAGGGTGGTCTTGCCGGCGCCGTTGACGCCCACCAGTCCCAGGCGCTCACCCGGTGCCAGGCGCAGGGTGATGTTGTCGAAAAGCTTCCGGCCGTCGTCGCCGCCGCGGAAGTTGAGGGAGACGTGCTCAAGGTCCAGCACATCCTTGCCCAGCCGCGCCGTGGCCATCTTGTTCAGCGCCGTGGAGTCCCGCGGCTCCGGGACGTCCTCGATCAGGGTGTTTGCCGCTTCGATCCGGAATTTCGGCTTGGACGTCCGGGCCGGCGCACCGCGCCGGAGCCAGGCCAGCTCCTTCTTGACCAGCTGCTGGCGCTTGCTCTCCACGACGGCGGCCATCCGGTCCCGCTCCGCGCGGGCAAGGACGTAGGCCGCGTAGCCGCCCTCAAAGGGGTCCACGATACCGTCATGCACTTCCCACGTCTTGGTGCACACTTCATCGAGGAACCAGCGGTCGTGGGTCACCACCAGGAAGGCGCCCTGGTTAGCCCGCCAGCGGCTCTTCAGGTGCCGGGCAAGCCAAGCCACGCCCTCGACGTCGAGGTGGTTGGTGGGCTCGTCCAGCATGATGACGTCGTGGTCCTCGATGAGCAGCTTGGCGAGGGCCACGCGCCGTTTCTGGCCGCCGGAAAGGGCATGGACGTTGGCGTGCCAGTCGACGTCGGACACAAGACCGCCCATGATCTCGCGGATCCGGGGGTTGCGTGCCCACTCGTAGTCGGCCTGGTCCCCCACGATTGCCGCGCCCACTGTCAGGTCGCCGTCGAGCACGTCGCTTTGGTCCAGGTAGCCGATGTTGACGTCGCCGCGCTTGGTGACCCGGCCGGAATCCGGCGTGGAACGCAGGGCGAGCAGCCTCATCAGGGTGGACTTGCCATCGCCATTGCGGCCCACCATGCCGATCCTGTCGCCCTCCTCAAGTCCCAGGGTGACGCCGTCAAGGACGGTGCGGGTTGCGTAGGAAACCGTCAGGTTTTCGCCGCCAAGAAGGTGTGCCAAAGGGAACTGCTTTCTGCTGCTCGGGTGGGATTGATAAAGGGTGTCAGATCAGGGTGTCGGAGACGATGCGCGCCCCCGGAACCGGACCGTGCACGGCCAGGGCGGACAAGCCGTAGCGCTGCAGGGCCTCTGCCAGGGCCTCCGCGGCCACGGAATCGTCCGCGAGCAGGGCCACCGTGGGACCGGAGCCGGACACGATGCCGGCAATGGCGCCGTGGGATTCGCCGATGCCCAGCGTATCGCGCAGCGACGGGGCAAGTTCAATGGACGCCCGCTGGAGGTCGTTGACCAGGACCCGGCTCAGCGCTTCAGCGTCGCCACCGCGCAAGGCCGTGAGGATCTGCGGGTCGACGCCGGTGGGCTCGGCCGCTTGCACCCCTTCAGCTTCACGCAGCCGGTCCAGGGTCCGGTACACCTCCGGGGTGGACAGGCCGTAGTCGGCTGTCACCAGGACCCAATGGGTTTGTGCCTTCGCCAGGGCCGGGGACAGTTTATCGCCCAGGCCCAGGCCGACGGCGGTGCCGCCCAGGAGGGAGAACGGGACATCGGCGCCGAGCTCGGCGGCCAAGTGGGCCAGTTCTTCCCGGGAGAGGCCACTGTTCCAGAGTGCGTCGCAGGCAAGGAGCGTAGCCGCCGCGTCGGCGGACCCGCCGCCCATGCCGCCGGCCACCGGAACCCGCTTGGTGATCTCCAAGTGCACGCCGGTGGCATGTTCGGAAACGTCCGCCATGATCGCGGCGGCTTTGTACGCCAGGTTGTTGCCGTCCAGGGGAATGTCAACGGCGTCCAGGTCCAAGGTGCTCTCCGGGCTGATGCTGACCGTGATGCCGGGCGTCTCCTTGCTGGTGGCGGCCACTTCCTCATACAGGGAGACCGCGAGGTAAACGCTGGCTACGGAGTGGTACCCGTCGGGGCGGAGGGGCCCGACGTCGAGGGACACGTTGACTTTGCCGGGTGCCTTCACCCTGACGGTCCTGGCGGTGAACCGGCCCGGGCGCGCGGCGGTCACGCCCCGGTGTCCTTGGCCTCGGCGATCCGGGCGAACGCGGCGATGTCAATGACTTCACCGCGGGCCGTGGGGTCCACTCCGGCTGCCACCAGGCAACGTTCAGCTTCCGGCGCTCCCCCGGCCCAACCGGCAAGCGCGGCACGCAGGGTTTTGCGGCGCTGCGCAAAGGCGGCGTCCACGACCGCGAACACCTGTTCCCGGGTTGCCGTGGTGGCCGGCGGCTCGCGGCGGGTGAAGGCGACCAGGCCGGAGTGGATCTTTGGCGCGGGCCAGAAGACGTTCATGCCGATGACGCCGGCCTTGCGCATATGGCTGTACCAGGCGGCCTTCACCGATGGAACACCGTAGGTCTTAGAGCCGGGGCCGGCCGCGAGGCGGTCCGCCACTTCGTCCTGCACCATGACCAGCCCGTGTCGCAGGCTGGGAAATTGCTCCAGCAGGTGGAGAACCACGGGCACCGCCACGTTGTAGGGCAGGTTGGCCACGAGTGCCGTGGGCTGGACCGGAAGCCCGGTGACCTTCATGGCGTCGGCGTGCACCAGGTGGAAGGCAGCTGCGGCGGAGGGACGCCATTCCTTCACGGTTTCGGGCAGCTTCGCCGCGAGAACGGGATCAATTTCGACGGCGACCACGGCGGCAGCGGCGTCCAGCAGCCCAAGCGTCAGGGACCCGAGGCCGGGGCCCACCTCCAGTACGGTCTCGTCCGGTTGCACGTCCGCGGCGGCCACGATCCGGCGAATGGTGTTGCCGTCGATGACGAAGTTCTGGCCCAGGGTCTTGGTGGGCCGGACCCCTATTTCCTCCGCCAGCCGGCGTATATCGGAGGCACCAAACAGCGGTGCGGGCGCGGCGGGGATGGGTTCAGTCACCTAGGTATCCTATCCCGCGCGGGGAATCCGTCCGGGACAGCTCTGCACGCCAACCTGCCCTGAAAGAACCGCGCCGGCCGGTTAACGGCTGCGGCCGGGCCCGGAAAGTCCGGACCCGGCCGCGGGCGCCAAGGGGTGGCGCAGGTGAAAGTCAGCTGCTGGCTGCCCAGCCGCAGCCCCAGGGCTGCAGGCCACGCTGTGCGTAGACGCGGTTGGCAATGTCGATCTGCTGGGCTTTGGTGGCGAGGCTGGCGTTGGGGGCATAGGCACCGCCGCCGGCTCCAATCCAGGTCTGGATATCGAACTGCAGGCCGCCGTAATAGCCGTTGCCCGAGTTGATGCTCCAGTTTCCACCGGACTCACACTGGGCAATCTTGTCCCACATGGCCTCGTTCATCATGGTCGGTGCGGAAGCACCGGCGTTGCTGCCCGTCGAAGTTGCCGGGGCTGCCTGGGCGACGGGCTTGGGCTTGGTGCCCACGGTGATCTTTTCCGCCACCGGCTGCACCGTGACCGTCTCGGACACCAGGGTGCGGGAGGCTTCGCGGCCATCCACCAGGACCAGTTTGTAGGTCTTCTCCAACTTGCCGGCGGAACCTGCCTGGGTGACTTCCTTTTCACCCTTCAGCAGTTCGGCGCTTTCGGTGGTCACCGTGTCAAAATCGATGTCCTCGGTGGCCACGGCGGTCTGGCCGTTATCGACGCGGGAAACCTTGATCACCATGTTGTTCACCACGTGCGCGTTGGCGGGCTGGGAGGTGCGGTCATTGGCGCCAAGGGCCAGGCCGGCATCTTCCAGGACGTTGCCCACAGTGGCAGCCGTGGTGGTGGTGGTGTCCACCTTGCCGTCGGCGACGATGCTGACGGTTTTGGGCGTGGAAATGGACACGAAGGAACCTTCAACGGCGAGTTGCGCGTCCTTGGGAGCGGATACCGACGAGGCACTGGCAACTCCGAGTTCCGTCACCAGGTCTTCCACGTCCTGGGCGGTGGTGTTGACAGTCCTCTCCGCCCCGTCCAGGCTCACGGTGACTTCCTTGGCCTGGTTCACGTTAATGACGGTGCCGTTCCGGACGGAGGCGTCAATCGCGGGGGAAACGCGGTCCGTCGGCTTGAGCTCAAGGTTGGCGCTCTTGACCACCTGGCCGACCGTTCCGCCGAAGGTCTGCACGGACGTGACTTTGCCGTCCACGTTCACCGTGACGGTTTTGTTATTGCCGACGAAGGCTACGAGCCCCACCACCAGCGCGCAGAGCACCAGCATCTGGGCACCAACCTTGAAAAAGCTGATCTTGCCGTCCGTTGTGAAGAACTTGACCACGTTTGCCCGTAACTTTAGGTTCTTCCGGGCACGGGGATTGCGCAATAAAATGCCCGGCACCACTGTGGTAACAGCAGTCCGGGCACCGTTGCGCCGCCACACTCTGCGCAACGGCCTGGGCGGGACCAGGCCCCGTCAGAACATGTTGCAGGTTGAGTGAATTACCCGATGGCCTTCCCCGACCCCGGCTAACAGTTGTCCACTGTAACCGTAGCGTTATAAAGCGGCCAAGAATTCTACATACCAGGTATTCAGACCGGGCTCCAAGGTCGCGATGGCATTAAGCCCAGGATCCGTATGCCCGCAGGGTATTCTCGCTGATTCGGCCGCACAATACGCCAAGGTCGGATCCTGTCAATTCGGCCATGGCACGTACGGTGTAGGGCACCATATAACTGGCGTTCGGACGCCCCCGGTGCGGATGGGGGGTGAGGAACGGCGCATCAGTTTCCACCAGGACCAGGGCGGGATCCGCTACCGTGAGGGCAGCGCGCAGGTTCGCCGCATTCTTGAAAGTCAGCGTGCCGGCAAAGGACATCCACCAGCCCTCCCGGTTGCAGATCTCCGCCAACTCTTCGTCTCCCGAAAAGCAATGGAACACCACCCTTTCCGGTGCGCCTTCCTCATGCAGGACCTGCACCACCTCGTTATGCGCATCCCGGTCGTGGATCTGCAAAGTCAGGTCCAGGCGCTTTGCGATATCGATGTGGCGCCGGAACGAGTACTTCTGGTGGGCCAGGCCCTCGCCCCGGGTCCGGTAGAAGTCGAGCCCGGTTTCGCCGATGGCACGGATCCGGGGATGGGCAGCCAACTCCTCGATCTCGTCAAGCGCCTCCTCCAGTTGACCCCTGGCCGCATAACGGGGTGCGTCATTGGGGTGCAGGGCAACGGCTCCGAGTAGCCGTTCGTCCTGCTCCACCGCCTGGACGGTGAAACGGGAGGATTCCAGGTCGCATCCCACCTGGACGGCTCCCTGGACTCCCACCGCGGCGGCGGCGTCAAGGGCCGCCCGGATTCCAACCGGCGCTTTCCCGTCCGGGAAATCGAGATGGGTGTGGTTGTCCATCACCGGCACCGGCAGCGGTTCCGGTGCAGGCGGGAAATCCCGCGTCCGGCCGCCCTCGTCATCCGGGGCTTCCCCGGCGGCGGTGGTGCGGTAGGCATCGGGAATCAGCGAAGTGCACATCCATCCAGCCTAACCGCGGCCGGGTGCCCCATATTTGTCGGAACTCTCTGTCTGCCGGTGCAGTTGTGTTAGTAGTCTGGTACGAACAGATGCGAACGCCCACCGAGGGGCGAAGGCAGGCTTGCTGTCACGTCCAGGTGAAACCCGGGCTGAAAGGTTGCCGATGGAACCCCACCGACGTATTGCCACCGAGGGAAGCGCTGCCGCGGGTGGTTTTGCGGGCGTCGCAGAGCCCGTCAGCCGGCTGAACGGCCACCGGCAGGCGGCCGCGATGGACGGTGAGTCTTTCCACGCCGCCAGCCAGCGCATCCTGACCACAGTCAATACCGTGATCGACGGGAAATCTGATGCCGCCAAGCTCGCGCTGACCGTCCTGCTGGCGCAGGGCCACCTGCTGCTTGAGGACGTGCCCGGCGTCGGAAAGACGCTCCTGGCGAAGACGCTGGCGCGGACCATCGACTGCACCGTCAACCGCATCCAGTTCACCCCCGACCTGCTGCCCTCCGATGTCACAGGGGTGTCCATTTACAACCAGGCCTCCCGGCTGTTCGAGTTCCGGCCGGGCGCGGTCTTTGCCAACATCGTCATCGGCGACGAAATCAACCGCGCCTCCGCCAAAACCCAGTCGGCCCTGCTGGAGTGCATGGAAGAACACCAGGTGACGGTGGACGGGAACTCGTACCGCCTGGGCGAGCCGTTCATGGTGGTGGCAACCCAGAACCCCATTGAGATGGAGGGGACATATCCGCTGCCCGAGGCCCAGCGGGACCGCTTCATGGCGCGGATCTCCATGGGCTATCCGGACAAGGACGCCGAGATCGAGATGCTTGAAACGCACCAGGCGGCGTCACCGCTGGCCACGGTGACGGCAGTGGTCAGCACGGCCGAAGTGGCGGCCATGATTTCCACGGTCCAGCAGGTGTACGTGTCCCAGGCAGTCAAGGAGTACACGGTTTCGGTGGGCAGGGCCACGCGGGAAAGCCCCCTCCTCAGGCTGGGCGCGAGTCCGCGTTCCATGCTGCAGCTGCTGCGTGCTGCCAAGGCCACGGCCGCCCTTGACGGCCGCGATTTCGTCCTGCCGGATGATGTGGTCCACGTCGCGGAGGCAGTCCTGGCGCACCGGATCATCCTGGACCGGAAGGCAGCAGGCTCGGGCGAGACTCCCCACAGCGTGCTGCGGGGCATCCTGTCGCGGTTGCCGGTTCCGCATGCGCCATCGGATCCCAACCCAGCTCCTGCCGGCAGGAGCACCGCATCCGTGGCCGGCCTCGGCAGGAACCGCTAGGCGGAACCATGGCGCTGTTGGACAGGCTTCCGCGGCATCTCTTCACCCAGCGCGGCTGGGGGATGCTGGGTGCCGGCGCCGCCGCCATGGCCGCGGCCTACATCATGGGCCGGCGCGACCTGCTTACGCTCAGCGTCCTGTTGCTGGTCCTTCCCATGGTTTCGCTGGCAGGCATCCGCCTGGTCAAGCCCCGCTTCCGCGTCTACCGCGAGTTCAACCCCTCCCCCGTGGAAACGTCGGCCCCCACCACCGTGCGGCTGGCCGTTTCCCGGACCGGAAACGGGAGCGGCCGGGCCACCATGGAGGAGCGCCTGCCGTCCCGGTTCGGTGAATCCCCTGCTTTCCGGTTCCCTTCCCGCTCAGCCACAGGCGGAACCAGCCGCTACGAGTACACCCTGCGCTCTGCCCGGCGGGGCCAGTTCCGCATTGGGCCGGTCACTGCTGAGTTCACGGATCCGTTCGGGCTTTCCCTGCACCGCCAGGCCATTGACGACGGCGACATCCTGACCGTGACGCCTGCCGCCGTCGTTCTTCCCCTGACGGGGCTCGCCGGGGCACGCGGCAACGACGGGGTCACAGCGACCAGGATCCGGGCCAACCCGAGCGACGACGACGTCATGACCCGCGAATACCGCCACGGCGACCCCATGCGCCGGGTCCACTGGGCCGCCACCGCCCGGCACGGTGCCCTCATGGTCAGGCAGGAGGAATCCGTCACCACGCCCGAGGCAACCATCATCCTGGACCACCGCTTTCCGGCGTTTTCCGCCGGCTCCACGGCGGTGCCTGCCGGGCTCTCGGGACAGGACGGGCCCGCGATGGCCACCAGCGGCACCTTCGAGTGGGCCGTGGTGGCGGCGATGTCCATCAGCACGCATCTGTCCGAGCGCAACTACGGCCTGCGGCTGCTGGATGTCCGCGGGGAACCGGCGTTCCTCCATTCCCCGTCCGCGCCCAACCCGGAGTCGGAGGAATACAGCGGCACCTCCGGGCTCCAGTCCATCGGCGAAAGCCTTGCCGCGATCCAGCTCACCGGCCCACACCACCATCACCGTGACAGCCGGCTCCTGGACGCCGTGGCCCGCGATATCCCCCTTTCCGGCCCCCGCAACCGCACGGGCCAGGATTCCGGGCCTCCCCCCTTCGACGACCGGCTGATGGACAAGCTGTCAGCCCACCGCATGCGGGGGCCCCTGATTGCCGTGCTCGGGAGGATCTCACCCGAGGAGGCGCTGGCCCTCGCCCCTGCCGCCGGTTACGGCACGAATGCCTTTGCCATCCTGGTGGCGGACAGGCCCGCCGACTTCGGCCCTGTCCTCGAAGCGCTGCGCCAGGGAGGGTGGCGTGCGGTGGCCGTACCGCCGTCGGTTCCGGTGGCCTCGGCGTGGGGACAATTTGACCAGGACGTGGAGCTTCCGGCACCGGCCGCGGAAGTCCGGCGCGGGGCGGGGGTGGTCCGGTGACCATCGCCCCGGCCCGGCCGCCGGAGACCGGGCAGCACCAGTCGGCTGTGGGAATATCCCCGGCCCGGTCCCGTGTTGGTCCCTTTCCATGGGCGATGGCGGCTGCGGTATCCGTGGCGGTCTGCGGTGCTGCCCTCTCGCTGAACGGTGTACTGCGGGGCTGGGGCTGGTACTGGCCCGTGTTCACCACTGTGCTGGTGGTGAGCTTCACCCTGGCTTCGCTGCGGGCCGTCCGGGCCCAGCCGCTGCTGGTGACTGCCGGCGGGTTCCTGTCCCTTGCCGCCATCCTTACCCTCACGTTCTTCCGGGGGTCGAGCATCCTGGGGTTCATCCCCACCCCTGCCACTTTCACCGACCTGGGCCGGCTCATCCGGCGTGCCAGCGAAACCGTTCTTTCCGAAACTGCGCCGGTGGCGCCGAACGTCGGAATCGTCATGGTGATGTGTGCCCTCCTCGGCTTGGCCGTTATCCTCGTGGACGCACTTGCCGTACCCCTGGGCATGCCCGCCGCTACCGGAGTGGGACTGTTCGCCATCCTGGTGGTGCCGGCCGTGATCAAGCCGCAAAGCGTCGGCTTCTGGGGCTTCACCGGTGCCGTTGCCGGCTACCTGATGATCCTCGCTTGCAGCCAATGGTTCGCCCCTGACCCACGGACCCAGGCCGATTCCGTCCGGACCCCCGGACAGATCAGGCGGGCCGCCTTGACCGGCGCCGCTGCGCTGCTGGCCACCCAGCTGGTTGCCCTGGCCATCCCCGGATTCGACCAGGGAACATTTCCGCAGGGCTCCCGGCTCAATCCCTGGGGTACCTCCACGGGGCTGAACCCCATGATCACCCTGGGAAACAGCCTGCGGACCCCTGACGGCAGCGGCAGGATCACCTACGCCACCAATGCGGCCAGCCCGCTCTACCTGCGGTCCGTAACGGTGGACAACTTCGACGGCGAATCCTGGGGCCCGGACGACCGCAACGCCTCCCGGCTTCCGCTCGTGGGGCAGCTTGACCCCGGCTACGCCGCCCCGGCAAGCGACCAGGTGCAGCAGGTGACTGCCATTGATACCGGCTCCTTCAGCAGCCCCTACCTTCCGGCACCCTACGCTCCTGAATCGGTGCGCGGGCTGGACGGCCGGTGGACCTGGGATCCGGCCACCCTCAGCATCAAGGGCTCGGACACCACCTCCCGGCGGCAGGAGTACGTGGTCACGTCATCGGTGCCGAACCTTTCCGCCGGCCTCCTGGCACAGTCCTCGGCCCCGCTGCGGAACAACATTCCCGAGGAGTTCACCAGGATCCCCGGCAACGTCCCGGAGATCGTGAGGACCACTGCCGGGACCGTGGCAGGCGCCAGCAATACCCCGTACCAGAAGGCGATGGCCATCCAGCGGTACCTCCGCTCGGCCGAGTTCACCTACTCCCTGCAATCGCCTGTGCAGGGCGGATACGACGGGAACGGACTCTCCGTGCTGGCTGACTTCCTGGAGCAGAAGAGCGGCTACTGCATTCACTACGCATCGGCAATGGCCGTCATGGCACGGCTGGAAGGTATTCCCAGCCGGATTGCGGTGGGCTACGCTCCGGGAAGGCTGACCGGGGCCACTGTCACCGTGGCCGGGCAGGGCGCGCTTCCCGAGTTCGAGGTGGATGCGCGCGACGCCCATGCCTGGCCGGAACTGTACTTCCAGGGCGTGGGCTGGGTGCCTTTCGAGCCCACTCCCTCCCGCGGCGTGGTTCCTGGTTACGCGAGCGAGTCCTCGTCCCCGTCCGCCCCCGGTGCAGTCGAAAATAATGCTGACCTGGTTCCCGACGCTACTCCGGCGCCGGCCCCTGCGCCCAGCGCTGCCCCGATTCCGGCTCCCGGCACAGGTGGCGGCACGGAGTCCGGCCTGCAGCTCCTGCCGTTCCTGATCGTTGCCGGCGCAGTCCTGGGCGCGGTCCTGCTGGCCGCGTCACCGCACCTGGTCCGGGCGACTACCCGGGCCCGGCGCCTCCGGCCCAGGGACCCGGGTGAAGCCGTCCCGCTGGCCTGGAGCGAACTGCTGGACCTGGGCACCGACTTTGGGGTGTCCCCGGACCCCAGCGAGACCCCGCGGGCCTATGCCGGGCGGCTTCGCGCCCGCTTCGGGGAACCCGGCGGGATGGACGCAGCGGCGCACCAGGCCGCGGGCGTGATCACCGCGGATTTCGAGCGGCACAGGTACGGCCGGCCCCCGACTGGCCCTAAGGCGGGCGACGCCGGACGGGAGCGGCAGGATGCGGGCGGCACCGGCGCTGCGGCACGCATCGAAGCCCTGGAGCTCGCCTTGCGCGCCAACGCCACCCGGTGGCAACGATTCCGTGCCGCCTGGCTTCCGCCGTCGGTCATGGGGCGGCTAAGACGGATGCTTGCGGCACCCTTCAACGCGGCACGCCGGCTCCTCGCCGCAACGGCAAAGGCCGCCACCCGCACCCTGCCCGTGCGTTCACGGTAAGGGCGGGCGGCGGCCGGCGGCCCGGGCGCGACTGCCCGGGCCAAAGTACCCGGGTGCTTATCCCGCGTAGGGGTCGGCGATGCCGATGTACTGGGTGTAGAGGTACTCCTCGATGCCTTCCAGGCCGCCCTCGCGGCCCAGTCCGGACTGCTTGACACCGCCAAAGGGTGCTGCGGCATTGGAGATGACGCCGGCGTTCAAGCCCAGCATGCCGGTCTCAAGGCGTTCGCCCATCCGGATGCCGCGGTTCAGATCCTTGGTGAAGACGTAGGCTACCAGCCCGTATTCGGTGTTGTTGGCCAGCCGCACGGCGTCATCCTCGGAGGAGAAGGTGATGATCGGGGCGACGGGTCCGAAGATTTCCTCCGAAAGGATGCGGGTTCCCTCGGTAACGCCCGCCAGGATGGTGGGCTGGTAGAAGTAGCCCGGCCCGTCCACCGGAGCGCCGCCCAGGACCGCCTTGGCGCCGGAGGCGACGGCGTCCGAGACCAGTTCGTGGACCTTGTCCCGGCTCTTGGCATCGATCAGCGGGCCCACCTTGGACTCGGGTTCGGTGCCGCGGGCGGTGGTCATTTCCTTCATCTTCGCGGCGAACTTCTCCGCGAACTCGGCTGCCACGGACTCGTGCACGATGAACCGGTTGGCCGCGGTGCAGGCCTCGCCCATGTTGCGCAGCTTCGCCAGCATCGCCCCGGCGACGGCGGCGTCCAGGTCCGCGTCCTCGAAAACGACGAACGGTGCGTTGCCGCCCAGCTCCATGGAGGTCCGCAGGACGGTCTCCGAAGCATCGGACAGCAGGCGGCGGCCTACCTCGGTGGAACCGGTGAAGGAGAGCTTGCGCAGCCGGGCGTCCTTGATCAGCGGACCGGTGGTGGCCCCTGCCGTGGAGGTGGGGATGACATTCAGGACTCCGGCGGGCAGGCCCGCCTCCTGCATGACGGCGGCAAACAACTGCGAGGTCAGCGGCGTGAGGTTCGCGGACTTCAGCACCATGGTGCAGCCTGCGGCCACGGCGGGCGCGATCTTGCGGGTGGCCATGGCGAGCGGGAAGTTCCACGGCGTGATCAGCAGGCAGGGGCCCACCGGCTTCTTGGTGACCAGCAGGCGGGACTTGCCGTCCGGGGAGACGGAGTAGCGTCCGAAGGCGCGGACGGCTTCCTCGGAGAACCAGCGCAGGAATTCGGCGCCGTAGGTCACTTCACCCCTGGCTTCGGCCAGCGGCTTGCCCATTTCCATGGTCATCAGGAGCGCGAAGTCCTCGGCCCGCTCGGTCACCATTTCAAAAGCACGGCGCAGGATTTCGCCGCGTTCGCGCGGGGGCACCTTCGCCCAGGATTCCTGTGCGGCCACGGCAGCGTCCAGTGCTGCGGCACCATCCTCCGCGCCGGCGTCGGCGATGCTCAACAGGACTTTGCCGGTGGCGGGATCCTCGACGTCGAACGTCTTGCCGGAAGCGGCGACCCGCCACTCGCCATTGATCAGCAATCCGGTGGGGACAGAGGCCAGAAGCTGGCTTTCGCGGTCCGCGGTTACGGCCGGCTGTGCGGTGACAGTCACGATGACTCCCTCGTCAGTAGGGTTGTTGGCAGCCCTTCGCTGCGGCCGGAACGACCGGGCCCATCAGGCTGATTAAGTGCCAGACTACTGCCGGGGTTCGCCCGGGGTCTACGCCGCTGCGCACTGCCGAACCCGCCTTCTGCTGTGCAGCTGCACAGCAGTCCTTGAAGGCCTGCGGGCGGCTGTCAGCGGGCCGCCAGCACGGCGGAATAGAGCTCCCTCTTGCTTACCCTGACGTCCTCGGCGACAGCGGCCACAGCTTCCTTGAGCCGGATGCCCTGGGCCACCAGATCGTTCACCGCCGCAACGTGGTCCTCGGGGGTGCCTGCCGCCTGTTCGGGCGCACCTGCCACCACGACGGCGATCTCACCCCTGACCTCGGAGCTTTCCGCCCATTGCAGAAGCTCGCCGAGCGGTCCCCGGAGTACTTCCTCATAGGTCTTGGTCAGTTCGCGGCAGACGGCCACCCGCCGGTCCGGGCCGAAACGTTCCTTCAGCGCCCGGAGCATGGCCTCAAGCCGGTGCGGCGCCTCAAAAAACACCATGGTGCGGCGTTCCCCGGCAAGCTCGGCCAGCCGGGATGCCCGTTCGCCCGTTTTCCGGGGGAGGAAACCTTCGAAGCAGAAACGGTCCGTGGGCAGGCCCGAGAGGGCCAGCGCTGTCAGGACAGCGGAAGGGCCGGGAACCGCCGTTACGGTCATGCCGGCAGCCACGGCGCCCTCCACCAGCCGGAAACCGGGATCGGACACTGACGGCATGCCGGCGTCAGTGACCATCACCAGCGTGCTGCCGGCCCTGACCTGGTCCAGCAGCTCCGATGTCTTGGCCGCCTCGTTGTGCTCGTGGTAGCTGATGATCCGCCCCGCCACCGTGATGCCCAGGCTTTGCACCAGCCGGTGCAGGCGGCGGGTATCCTCCGCGGCAACGATGTCCGCTGTTGCCAGCAGTTCCACCAGCCTGGCGGAGGCGTCACCCGTATTCCCGATCGGAGTGGCGGCAAGGATGATGCGTCCTGCCGCTGCCGGGCCGGATTCTGGCGGGGTGCTGGGGGAAGGGTCCACGCCTCAAGCCTACTGCCGGGGGGACTGCCGGCCGCAAAAAGGTAGCATGGGGCTCGTGACGCAGACCTCCACGCGGCCGCCCGGAGCCGGACAACCAGCTCCCCCCACCCCCGGCCAGGACGCCAAGAAGGCGCCAGGCAGCGGCGGGGACTCCCGGACAGGCGGCAGGGCGGCCCGGCCATGGATCAGCCGCCCGGCCGAGGCCTTCACGCGTGAAGCGCTGCACGCACGGCTTCTCGGAGGAGTGCGCTCCTGGCGGGACTACCCGCCGTCGCTGCGGCTGTGGATGCTGCTGGTTCCGGTCCTGACAGCCGTGGCCGGCGGGATCCTCCGGTTCGTCCGGCTGGACGCTCCCCACAAGTTGGTCTTTGACGAAACGTACTACGTCAAGGACGCGTACTCGTTCCTGGTCAGCGGCTATGAGCGCAACTGGCCGGACAAAGCGAACGATTCCTTCAACGCCGGCGATCCATCGGTCCTGCTCCCCTCCCCCGAGTACGTGGTCCATCCGCCGGTGGGCAAGTGGATGATCGCCGCCGGGATGGCTCTGTTCGGCGTGGACAATTCCTTTGGCTGGCGCTTCGCTGCAGCCTTCACCGGAACCCTCTCCATCCTGCTCCTTGCCCTGATAGCCCTGAAACTGTTCCGGTCGTTGCCGCTGGCCGGCGCCGCCGGCCTGCTCCTGGCCGTGGACGGGCACCACCTGGTGATGTCCCGGACCTCCCTGCTGGACATCTTCCTGATGTTCTGGATCCTCGCGGCTTTCGGCGCCCTGCTGCTGGACCGGGACGACGGGCGGCGCCGGCTCGCAGCACGCCTGGCACAGGCGGCGGCCCGGAACGGCGGACAGCCGCCGGCGGAAATGCTGCTGTCCGGTCCCTGGCTCGGGATCCGCTGGTGGCGGGTGGCGGCAGGAATCTGCCTGGGACTCGCGGTCGGCACCAAATGGTCCGGGCTGTTCTTCCTGGCCGGTTTTGGCCTCCTCACAGTTATCTGGGACCTCAGTGCCCGGCGCGTGGCAGGAATCCGCGGCTGGATCAGCGGCGGCGCCATCAAAGACGGCATCCCGGCGTTCCTCAGCACCGTTCCCGTGGCATGCCTGGCGTACGCGGCAACCTGGACAGGCTGGTTCCGCTCGGAGGACGCCTACTTCCGCCGCTGGGCGGAGGGCAACCCGTCCGCTGAATGGGGCTGGCTGCCGGACTCCATCAGGTCCCTCGCCCACTACCACCGCGAGGCCTACACATTCCACCAAGGCCTCGGCTCCGACCACCCGTACGAGGCAACTGCCTGGAGCTGGCTGGTACTCGGCAGGCCGACGTCGTTCTTCTATGAATCCCCGGAGCAGGGCACGCCGGGATGTGCCGTGGCGAAATGTACATCGGCCATCCTGTCCGTGGGCAACCCGCTCATCTGGTGGGGCGCCGTCATATCCCTGGTGGTCCTGCTGTTCTGGTGGGCGGGGCGGCGGGACTGGCGGGCCGGGGCGGTCCTCGCCGGCGTCGGCGCCGGGTACCTTCCGTGGTTTCTCTACCCGGAGCGGACCATGTTCTACTTCTACGCGGTCTCCTTCGAGCCGTTCCTGGTCCTGGCCCTCGTGTACTGCCTGGGACTGGTCCTGGGGCGGGCGGCGGACCCTCCATGGCGGCGCCGCGCGGGCCTCTACCTCGTGGCCCTGTTCGTGGCGGCGGCCGTCCTGCTCTCGGCCTTCTTCTACCCCGTCTGGGCAGCCGAGGTCATCCCCTACGACGCCTGGCGGGTACGGATGTGGATGCCGTCCTGGATCTAGGGCAGGATTGCAATCAGACCCGATCGAAGCCGCTGCCGCGGCCTGGCAGCGGAACGGAGACCTGCTGTGAGAGAAGCAAGCACGGAACTGCTGGTGGGGCTCGACGCCGGCAGCAACGTCACGGACCTGCTGCTGGAGCAGCACGCCGCCAACCCCGCCCACGCCCTCTACCGGCGCAAGGGCCCCAACGGCTGGGTGGATGTTCCGGCGGCAAAGTTCCTGCAGGATGTCAGCGCACTGGCCAAAGGGCTGATTGCCGGCGGACTTGAGCCCGGCGACACCGTGGCCGTCATGTCCGCCACGTCCTATGAATGGACGCTGGTGGACTTCGCCATCTGGTTCGCGGGCGGCGTGACCGTCCCCATTTATGAAACGTCATCCGCCCGCCAGGTTGAGTGGATCATCCGGGATGCCGGCGTCCGGCGCGTTTTCGCCCAGGACCTGGCGGTGGCGGACCTGGTCACCGGCGTTGTTGCCGGCTCACCCCCGCTCCGGGACCGGCTGGTGAACGTGGTGCGGATGGACAACGACGGCCCGGCCCCCAACCTCGCCAGCCTCGCCGCTGCAGGGGCCGGGGTAAGTGACGCCGAGCTCGAGCGGCACCGCAGCCGCGCCGGCCTGGACGACGTTGCGTCCCTCGTCTACACGTCGGGTACCACGGGCAATCCCAAGGGCTGCGAGATCACCCATGGGAACTTTGCCTTGGTGGCCAAGAATATCGTCGCGTTCCTTCCGGAACTGCTGATCCAGGACCAGGCGCGCACGCTCATGTTCCTGCCTCTGGCCCATGTTTTGGCGCGGGCCGTCCAGGTGGTGTGCCTGACCGCGGGCGCAACGCTGGGGCATACCCCGGGCGCCGCCCGGCTCCTGGAGGATCTGGGGACCTTCAAGCCCACCTTCCTGCTGGTGGTTCCGCGGATCTTTGAAAAGGTCCGGGCGACGGCGGCCCATAAGGCAGTGGTGGCGGGCAAGGGCAAGCTGTTCCAGGCCGCCTCGGCCGCTGCCATCGCCTACTCCCGCGAGCTGGACCGGCAGAGCCGCGGCGAGGGTACCGGCCCCGGACTGGTGTCCAGGGTCTGGCACGGAATGTTCGACCGGCTCCTGTATCCCCGGCTCAGGCAGGCCTTCGGCGGCCAGGTGGGATACACCGTGTCCGGGGCGAGCCCGCTGGCACATGAGGACGCGCACTTTTTCCGCGGCGCGGGCATCCCGGTGCTGGAGGGCTACGGCCTGACCGAGACCACCGCGCCGTGCACGGCCAACACCCCCTCCCGTACACGGGTGGGTTCGGTGGGTATCCCCATTCCCGGCACCACTATCCGAGTGGCCGAAGACGGGGAGATCCTGGTCAAGGGAATCGGGGTTTTCAAGGGCTACCACGGGAACGAGGCCGCCAACGCCGAAGCCTTCGTGGACGGCTTCTTCCGCACCGGGGACCTTGGGGTGCTGGACGCCGACGGATTCCTCACGGTGACCGGGCGGAAAAAGGACCTGCTGGTCACAGCGGGCGGCAAGAATGTGGCTCCGGGGCCCCTGGAGGAAGTGATCCGGTCCCATCCACTGGTGGGCCATGCGGTGGTTGTCGGAGACGGCAAGCCCTTCATTTCGGCGCTGGTGACACTGGACCCTGAAGGACTCGAGAACTGGCGCTCCGAACGGGGGCTTCCGCCCCTCGCGGTCCGGGACGCAACGTGCGATCCCGGCGTGCTGGAGGCAGTGCAGCATGCAGTGGATCAGGCCAACCAGCTGGTGTCCAAGGCCGAATCCATCCGTTCCTTTTCACTGCTGGACGCGGAGTTCACCGTTGAATCAGGCCATTTGACACCGTCACTGAAACTTAAGCGGTCCGCCGTCGTGCAGGACTTCCAGGCGGAAATCGACAGGCTCTACGCCTGATCGGCCGCCGCGTCCCTGGCTGGCAGGCCGCGGCGGCGGCGCGTCGGCCAGGTGAGGATGAGCGTCACCAGCGCCGTCAGCAGAACCAGCCCGGCGATGACGATGCCGGCGTCGATCCAGAACTGGCCGGGGAACAGCCGGATCAGGGTGTCGTCCAGGCTGAAGGTCCAGGAGCCATCCGCAAAGAAGATCCGGTGGAACTCGGTGAAGAACTGCTGCCAGCCCAGGAAGGCCAGGGTTCCGAGGCCCAGGATGAGGACCAGGGTAGCGATGGAACCCGCGAACAGGCCGCGGCGGACTCCCCCGGTGCTGCGCTTTCGGAGGTAGAGGACAGCGACCAGGCCAAGGACGAGCAGGAGAACCCCTGCGCCGAAAGTGGACAGGATGACCAGCTTGACGTCCGCCATGTGGCTGACTTCGCCATCCTTGAACAGCTTGTCCCCGTTGCGGTGCACCAGGTCACCAAGATACCGGGGGCCTGACCAGTTACTCAGGTAGTCGACGGCATAGGAGCCGTAGGTCATCCGGTCATCCGTGCTGAAGCCGTACCCGTCGCCGGGGAAACCCGGACGGTTGTATTCCACCCACAGGAACAGCGGGCTGGTCACCGCCCGGACGGCGAGGACCAGGAGCACCACCGGGAAGATGATGGCCAGCACGACCTGCATGACACGTGGTGCAACCGGTTTTGCATTGGCAGCACTCTCCCGCTCCGCGTTGCGCCGCTCCACCTCTTCCTGCGGTGGACGCACCTGCAGGGCCGAGGTTTCGAGGGTTTCCCGGAAGACGGGTGTGCTTTCACGGCCGGATGCGTCAGCGTCGTCGGAAGGTGCAGTCGCAGAAGGTTCCCTCCCGTGGGAAGGAGCAGTCCCGTCGGAAGGCAGGGCTGCTGCCTCCGCCGCTTTTCGGCCGGCCCTGCTGTCCGGCTGGGAATTTCCGGCCTCCGGCCCGCCGGAATTCCCCGGCACAGCTGATGAACCGGCAGCAGCGGACGGGTTCCCGGCGGTGCCGCTCCCGTCTGCGGACCGGGCGGTGTCGGTGACGGCCGGGGTCAGCCAGGAAAAGGCGGGTTCGTCGGAGTCGCCGGACGTATCCAGGAACGGTTCCGGCTGCGGCGCGGTGCTCTTGGCGCGGGCCGGTGTTTCGTCTTTCACAGCAGCGTCACTTCCGTAGGGTTGACACGCTGCGCCAGGGTCTGCTGGCGCACGTTTTATCTGTTGACGAGCCTACAGTCCGGGGGTAACACGGAGCGAGGAACCACCCCGGCCGGATTACAACGATTCAGGCAGCGATTTCCGCATACCCGGCATCTTCGCGGCGGAGGTCGCCGCGTTCCCCGGCCAGGTAGGCGCGCCGTCCCCACACCAGGACGTACACCCAGTAGGCCGCCAGTACGCCGGCGCCGATGCCGATCTTGGCCCACACCGGGAGCGGGCTGGGCGTGACATACGCTTCCACGAGGCCGGACGCAAAGAGCACCAGGACCAGGCCCAGCGCCACCGTGATCAGCGACCTGCCTTCCTCGGCCACCGCCCGTCCCCTGGTCCGCGGACCAGGCGAGACCATGGCCCAGAAGATCCGCAGGCCGGCAGCGCAGGCAATGAAGACGGCGGTGAGTTCCATCAGGCCGTGCGGCAGGATGTAGCTGAAGAAGACGTCGGACTTTCCGGCCGCGGCGAAGACTCCTGCCGCGACCCCCACGCCCTGCGCGTTGCTGAATAGAATCATGGGTACCCAGATGCCAGTGATGCCCAGCGCCACCGCCTGGGCGCTGATCCAGGCGTTGTTTGTCCACACGGCGCCGGCGAAGGAAGCTGCCGGGTTCTCGGAGTAGTAGTCGATGAAGTCCTCCTCCACGTACTGCCTGGCGGCGGCCTCTGAAGCCACCGCCCGCAGGGCTTCGGGGGACGTTCCAATCCACAGCGCGAAGGCGGCACCAATGGCAACGAACGCCAGTCCGCAGGCAAGGGTGAGCCAGGTGAGCCGGTAAAAGGCGGCCGGGAGCGCCACCACGAAGAACCGTGCCAGGTCGGCCATCGGATTGGACCGCGCGCCGGTGAACCTGGTCCTGGCCAACGCAAGCGTGGCGGAAAGCGAGGCGGACAGACCGCTCTCGGGGGCAACCGAACGGATCAGGGACAGGTGCGAGGACGCGGACTGGTAGAGGGCAAGCAGCTCGTCGGCTTCGCGTCCGCTGAGCCTGCCCTTGGCGGCGAGTTCGTTCAGCCGTGCCCACTTGTCCGCATTCACCGCGGAGAAGGCGTCCATATCCACGGGACCAGCCTAACGGCACGGCACTAGACTTTGACCGTCCGCACCATCAGCCGCGAGGGGGTACCTGCTGTGGGTTCGATCGTCACCGGCGAGGCAGTTGTCCTGGAACTGCGCCCCGCGTCGTTTGCGGCGCGTGCGCTTGGGCTGGTCCTCGACGTCCTCTTCCACGCCGTGCTGCTGGTGGTGATCCTGATTGGCCTGGCTGCGGCCGGCGAAGACCTCGATGAGGCAGCCATGCGTGCGCTGGTCCTGTCCAGCGTTGTCTTCTGCCTGGTAGTCCTCCCGGTAGCGGTGGAAACGCTGAGCCGGGGCCTGTCGCTGGGCAAGCTGGCAGCAGGGTTGCGGGTGGTCCGGGACGATGGCGGTGCCATCCGTTTCCGGCATGCCCTGATCCGGGGACTGACCGGGTTCCTGGAAATCTACCTGACCCTGGGCGGACTCGCGCTGGCGGTGGCTCTCTTCAACGACAAATCGCGCCGGCTCGGTGACTTGCTGGCGGGAACCTATGCCATCCGCAGCCGGGTGCCGGTGGAAGAAGCAGTTCCCGTCTTCGTCCCCCCGCGGCTGCACGCGTGGGCTGCCCACGCGGACATTGGAAGAATTCCGGACGCAACCGCCCGCCGGGCCTCCCAGTTCATCCGCCAGGCACAGCGGATGGCACCGCTGTCACGGGCCGGAATGGCGGCAGCAATTGCCACGGAGCTCGCTGCCCATGTGGCCCCTCCCCCGCCTGCGGGGACCAGCGCGGACGATTTCCTTGCTGCCGTCGTTGCCGAACGCCGTACCCGGGAACTCGCCAGGTTGACGCAGCAGCGGAGGCGCAACACGGAAGTGGGCGAGCGGCTGCAGCGGCTGCCGTTCAGCGGCTGAGGTCAGTTGTCGTACTCGTTCCAGGGGATGTTCCAGTCCCCAAAGCCGTCGTCGTGCGCCGCGTAGTCGCCCTCGGTGTTTACGATATGCACCACGTCCCCGGTGCCCATGTTGTCAAAGACCCAGGCGGCGCCGTCGGGAGCAAACCCGATGCAGCCGTGTGAAACGTTTGCGTTGCCGATGAAGGGGTAGGCCGACTCGAGGGCCTGGTGGATGTACGCGCCGCTGAGCGTGAGGCGGATGGTGTACTCCACATCCACGTCCCCGTAGTAGGCAGGATCGTCCGGTTTCAAGCCGATACTTGAGGCGCGGAAATGGTCGTAGCGCTTCTTCTCCATCAGCACCCCGTAGCCCCGTGCCGACGGGAAGCGCTTGTCACCCATGCTTACCGGCAGCGTCTTGACCGGCTGGTCGTTGATGCTGAGGGTGAAGGTGTGGGCTGCGGCGTCCGCGACGGCCACCTTCTTGTCGCCGATGGCGATGTTTACCTTCTTGTTGAAGTTTGCGATCTGCCCATTGCCAAGGTCCACACCGAACAGCTGCATGTCCATCGAGATCGTGGAGTTGGCAACCCAGAACCCCTCCGCACGGTACCGGACCATCTTGTCGCTGTGCCAGTGGAAAGCACCCACCTGGCCGGCGCTGCTGGTGATCCTGATCGCCTTTTCCACGGCGTCACGGTTGAGGACGGGTTCGCTGAAAATGATCTGCAGCGGCTGCCCCACGCCCACCTTCATGCCGTCCAGCGGATAGATGGCGGCGTCGGCCTCATGTGAACTGGACACGGTGCTGAAGGACTGCGTGGTGCTTGTTTCCCGTCCGGCGCCATCCTTCACGACGTACGTGTAGCTGTAGTCGGTGTTGAACTTAAGCGGGCCGGAAGCCGTCCAGCCGGTGCCGGCGGCGTCGATGCTTCCTTCCACCGTTTCACCAGAGGTACTGGTGAGCGTCACACGCTCGATGGTGCCGTTGCTGACCTTGAGCGACACTGGGGCCGCGGGATTGACCTGCTTGGCACCGTTAGCGGGTGCTGCGTCCGACTTCACCGGGGCGATGACGGGCGCGGCGAGGCCCGGGGAGGTCCGGACGGCGGAGCCGGCTTCGGATTCCAGCGCCGCGCCGGCGAGTCCGGGTGCGACGGCAGCGAAAACACCGCCGGCAGCTGCCAGGAGGCAGACGACGGCGACGATGAGAATCTTTTTTGCTGTCCGCGCGCGGCGCGGCTGGGCTTCGGGCTCCATGTTCCGATCCTAGGGCTTGGAAGTAACAACCCGGGTGCTCGGGGCACCCGGGTGCTTCACTTCTTAGTAACGATAGTGCTCGGGCTTGTACGGACCGGCGACGTCGATGTCCAGGTATTCGGCCTGGTCCTTGGTCAGTTCGGTCAGCTCCACGCCGAGGGCATCGAGGTGCAGGCGGGCAACCTTCTCGTCAAGGACCTTGGGCAGGACGTACACCTGGTTCTCATACTCCCGCTGGCCGGCGTCCTGGTCCTTCTTGGTCCACAGTTCAACCTGGGCGATGACCTGGTTGGCGAACGAGTTGCTCATCACGAAGGACGGGTGCCCCGTGGCGTTGCCCAGGTTAAGCAGGCGGCCTTCGGACAGCACGATGATGGAACGCTCCGCGTCGGTTCCGGACTCGAACACCCATTCGTGGACCTGGGGCTTGATCTCCACCTTCTTGATGCCGGGGATCCTTGCGAGCCCGGCCATGTCGATCTCATTGTCGAAGTGCCCGATGTTGCCGACGATGGCTTTGTTCTTCATCCCGGCCATGTGCTCGGCCATGATGACATCCTTGTTGCCCGTGGTGGTGACGAAGATGTCGCCCTGGGCGAGGACGGATTCCAGCCTGGCCACCTGGTAGCCGTCCATCGCCGCCTGCAGGGCGCAGATGGGATCGATTTCGGTGACGATCACGCGAGAGCCCTGGCCGCGCAGCGCCTCAGCGGCTCCCTTTCCGACGTCGCCGTAGCCGCAGACGACGGCGACCTTGCCGCCCATGAGCACATCCGTGGCCCGGTTGATGCCGTCGGGCAGGGAGTGCCGGATTCCGTACTTGTTGTCGAACTTGCTCTTGGTGACGGAGTCATTGACGTTGATGGCGGGGAACAGCAGCTTGCCCTGCTCAGCGAGCTGGTACAGGCGGTGGACACCGGTGGTGGTTTCCTCGCTGACGCCCTTGATGGTGGAGGCGGTGCGGGTCCACTTCTGTGGGTCTGCTGCGATGGAACGGCGGATGACCTCGAGGAAGATGCCGTATTCCTCCGAGTCCGTGGGACCCGCGGACGGGACGTTGCCCACCGCTTCGAATTCCACACCCTTGTGCACCAGCATGGTGGCGTCGCCGCCGTCGTCAAGGATCATGTTGGGTCCCAGTTCTGGGTTGGATTCCGCGCCTGGCCAAGTGAGGATCTGTTCCGCGGTCCACCAGTATTCCTCAAGCGTTTCGCCCTTCCAGGCGAAGACCGGCACGCCCTGAGGGTCCTCCGGGGTGCCGTTGCCCACGACGACGGCCGCCGCGGCTTCATCCTGGGTGGAGAAGATGTTGCATGAGGCCCAGCGGACCTCCGCACCCAGCGCGGTCAGTGTTTCGATCAGGACGGCGGTCTGCACCGTCATATGGAGCGAGCCGGCGATCCGGGCACCCTTCAGCGGCTGGCTGGCGCCGAATTCCTCGCGCAAGGACATGAGGCCGGGCATTTCGTGCTCGGCCAGGCGGATCTGGTGGCGCCCTGCTTCAGCCAGGGAGATGTCGGCAACTTTGTAGTCGAAAGTCATGGGTGGTCCTTTGCTGTATCCGGTGCTGCTGTGTCCGTGCTGGACGGCGCTGTGTGCTGGCGCTTGCGGCGCCGGTTAGGGAGAGTGGAGGAAAGCCGTGTTGGCGCTAGGCGGGGGAACCGGTTCCCTGCCCAGGCTGGTGCCGGGCGGAATCGTGCTGGTCTGAGCCGGCCGATGTTGCCGCGGCCAGCAACTCCGGTGGCAGGAGGAGGGGGATGCCGTCCTCGATGGCGTAGCGGGGCTTTGCGCCGCTTTCCGCGGCGGCGGTGGCCACCAGTTCGTCGCCGTCCTGGACCAGGGGTGAACCCGTCACGGGGCAACGCAGGACGGACAGCAGCTCAGGACTGATCTTTGGCATTGGGTTCATGCTCCCTGGCGGGCGCGGTGGCGCCGGTAGCGGACTTGTGTGCAGGTTCCAGCGTACCGCCAGACGGGGTTCAGGAAGGCTCGCGCAGGACCCGCAGGTGGCCCCGGCGGGTCCCTTCGGTACCCGCCGGGGCTTCCAGTGCTGCGTGGGGGCCCCGCTGCGCAGGCTGCTGCTGCGCCCGGACGGGCAGTGCCCCCGCGTCCCTGACCGCGTTCGCCAGGGCGAGCAAGTCATCAGGGCCGGGCTGCTGGGGCGTGGACGGCATGGCCAGCCTCAGCACCTCCCAGCCCCGGGGCACGGTGAGGGAATCGGCGTGCTGCTCGCAGAGATCGTAGCAATGCGGTTCAGCGTAGGTGGCCAAGGGGCCGAGGACAGCGGTGGAGTCTGCATACACGTACGTCAGGGTGGCCACCGCCGACTGGCGGCAGGCAGATCTTGAACACTGACGGATAGCTCCCACGACATCCCAGACTACTCGCTGTTGCCGCCAAAACGCCGCATTGTCGCCCGGTACGGGACGCGTCTTCGCCTCAAGGGGAATCTATCGCGTTAATCATTTCCCGGGTTTACAGTCGATGTATGCAGTCATCGAACCAGAAATCAGGCTTTACGGTCCGGTTGGCTGACCCGGACGCCCGCGCGGACCAGGGCGGAGAGTCCACTGGCAGGAGCTTCATGCAGCGCCGGCGGAACCGCCACGGGCGCGGGCTTCGCGGTGAAGTGATGCTGCCCACGCATCCCGGGTACCGCACCCGCTCGGACCGTTTTGATGACATGGTCCTGGATTCCGCCCAGCGGCTGCACGATATCTGGGGAAAGACCCTGGACGGTGTCAGGTTTGGCGTCGACGAGATTCCCCCGGACCTGGAACTCCTGGCCGCCAGTTCAGCGCCGGTCCCCATGGGGTCCTACTCGCCCGCGACGGATGAGGATGGACCGATGATCACCGTGTATCGCCGGGTGGTGGAGCAGGCGTGTCCTGGAGTTGAAGAATTGCAGGACCTGGTCCATGACGTGGTGGTGGAGCACACCGCCGAAATGCTGGGCGTGGCCCCCGAGACCCTGGATCCGGTGTACCGGCGCCGCTACTGACGCCCCTCTCCCTTTGGGTGGTCCGCCGCCGCCGCACGTCGGCCGGGCCGGACGGCAGCCTTCTAATAGTTGATGGTCACCGGGACGGTTTCCTGCCCGGCGGCTGCCGGCTGGAAAGCGAGGGTGGAGACGTCGTTCCGGCCGTCCTGCTGGACCAGCACTGCGCCGTAAGCGGCGTCACCCGACGCCGACACGACATAGCCCACCACGTCGGCTTCGTCTGCCTTGTCCGGGACGGCGATGGACGCGGTGGTTCCGCCGGCGATATCGGCGGTGGCCGGTGCGCGGACCTTCCCGTCCGCCGTGATGGCCGAGTAGCTGATGGTGGCCCGGGTGCCAAGGACGCCAAAAACCAACTGGCGGCTCCCGGCCCGCGGGACCGGCACCACGTGCTGGCTGCCAAGCCGTACTCCGGAGGCGGCCCAGGCGACGTCGGCCGGCTGGTCCGCCTGGAGGCCACGGCTGATGCGCGTGGAGGCGACGAAGGAGACGTCCGATTCCGCCGACACCGTGTAGTGGCCCGCCGGTATGCCCGCCAGGGAAACTTCGGTGACGGATCCGGCTTTGGCGGTGATCACCCCGCCGGAGGGGAGTGTCTTTTGGCCGTCGCGGCCGTACAGTTTCACTTCCACTACCGCATCAGAGGCACCGGGAACAGTGACGTGCAGGGCGGGCCCGGCGTCCTCGTAGCCCGATTTTCCTGTGAGGGCGGAAATTCCCGCCGGGTCCTGGATATCCACGCCGGTCATGACCTGACGCACGGCCGGAGCGGCACCGGGCGCAATGAAATCCACGCCTCCCGGTGTCAGGCCGCGCAGGACGCTTTGCTGGATGGCAGCCGCCACGGGACCCCCGGCGCTCCGCACCCGGACGCTGAGCTGTTCCTCTCCCGGGGCCAGGCCGGCCAGCACCACGGATCTTGTGGTGCCGGGAGCCACCAGTAGCCCGCGGCTGCCGGGGGCCTGGATCTGTCCGCCGCCGCCGAAGAGTTCCAGGCTGACGGTGGCCGGTGTGGTGGAGGCGTTGGTGAGGAGCAACACCGAGGCGCGCCCCACGGTGGTGCTGGCTCCGGCCAGCCACTGGTCGGTGGAGGGCTGCTGGCAGTTGGCCGCAGCGGATCCCTGCAGGTCGCCGTCGGTGGCACTGAACTTCATGGCACCAGCGGCGGAAGCCTGCTGGTTGGCCAGGGCATCGGCGCTAAGCACTGTCACCTGGTCTACCGGCCGGTTGGCCACGGCCCCTGCCAGCAACTCCTGGCGGGCGCCTTCGGCCGGTGGCTG
Organism: Arthrobacter sp. K410C; assembly: GCF_059090105.1. Taxonomy (NCBI): domain Bacteria; kingdom Bacillati; phylum Actinomycetota; class Actinomycetes; order Micrococcales; family Micrococcaceae; genus Arthrobacter; species Arthrobacter sp. K410C. The sequence goes on along the minus strand of NZ_JBNHFJ010000002.1, from coordinate 89,799 downwards.
TCCGTTGTCTTTGGCGATGTCGACGGCGGTTGTCCCGTCCAGCTGCGACAACCGGCTGGCCGGCAGCACACCGGAGGCGCCAAGGACGGCAGCAGTCACACTGGTTGCGGCCGTGGCCGATACCGGGCTGAATTGCGAATCGGTTCCTGCCTCCGTGCCTTCCAGCAGCCGGGCCGGTCCGGGGCATACCCCAACGCTTTCACCTGCGGGAACGGCTGCCACGGCAGCAGGCACGCTCCGTGCGGATTGGGGAGCGGGGAGCAGTGATCCGGCTGCCACCACTGCGCCGGTACCAGCAAGGACGAGTGCTGCCGTGGCGGCGCCGGCCACGGTACCAGGACGGCGTTTCCGGCCGGGACGTCCTGCGTCCGGCCGGCCGGGGATCTGTTCAGCCCCGGTGGTGTCGGCTGACATGGTGTGCTCACGCATTCTGCTGTTCCTTACGCAGGGAGCCCTCGCCACGGGAAAGGCCGGTTCTCGGCCTCCGGGCGGGCATGGGTATGGCCAGCATGATGGTCAGCCCGAACACGACGCCCTGCGCAATTCCCGCCCAGGGGGCCCAGGGGTTTTCATATCGGACTGTCAGCTGGCCGCCGGAAGCGGGCAGCGTGAAGGCCTGCGACCAATCCGACGTGGTGGAGGTCAGCTTCCGGCCGTCGAGCCAGGCGCTCCAGCCGGGATCGGCCCGTTCCGCGAGGACCACCAGGCGGTCCTCGGGTCCTGCCGGGACCGGGGCGTCGACGCCGTCGAACGCGGACGGGACCAGCGACACCGTGGAGCCCTGGGCGTCCACGATCCGGACCCGGTGGGCAATGTCCGCGGGTTGCAGCACCGGCTGGTTGAGGGGGGCGACCCGCCAAAGCCATCCAACGTCGGTCTGCCCCACAGCCACCAGGCCCGGCACGGCGTCCATCCTGCTTGCGGTCAACTGGGCTGCCGTGTCAGCGGAGCGGAGTACCACAAAGCCCACGCCGAGCTGTTCGAGGTCGCTGCGGGGGTCCACTCCCTGCCCGGCCACCAGCGTTGCGACCGCCCGGCGGACTGATGTGGTGACGTCGTCATCATCGCGGACCGTTTCGGCCCCGGGGGCACCCAGGATGTTGCGCGCAGCTGCCACGGCCGAAAGGCTGTCCAGCGTGGTGCCGGCGCCACGCATCAGGGCGGCGTCAAACGTGCCGTTTTCGCCCGTTTCGATAAGGAGCGTGCGCGTCTGCTCCGGCCCCGTTCCACGGTCAATGGCTGTGGCCGGAAGGGTGCGCGGGCTGGCAGCCTCGACAAGCCGGTGGGTACCCCATCCGGAACCTCCTGATTCGGAGGCGTCCGCCACCGTGGCCGGTTCTACCGGGGAACCGGCGGCCGAAACAGCTGCCGGACGAAGCAGGTTCCGGGCGGACCAGGCGGCCATCCCGGCCAACGGGCCAACAAGGAGCAGCACCATGCCGAAAGCCACGGCCGAGCGTACGGCCGTCTTCTGCCTGGCCGGGCCGGCAACCGCTTTGTCCGCCACGCTGAGGAGTTGTTCGGCGCCGAGGAGTCCGGCGCCCAGGAGGGCGAACGATGCGGCGGAGACCACGGGACCAGTAAAAGGCACCACCAGGGTGTCAGCGTCCATGGCGACGGCGACGTGTGAACCGAGCCAGCCACCTGCCAGGGCAACCAGGGCAACAGCCCACAGCAACTTCGCCTTCGCGGCGCGGTGGCCGCTGAACAGCCCCGCCACGGCAAGGGCCAGGACCGGGACGGCCAGGAGGAGGGCCATCAGCAGGGCCCATGGCAGGGTCCCGTCCTGGAAGTAGGGCAGTCCATCCAGGCCCTTGTCCGGCGCAAACTCCAACGGCTGGCCCAGGAGCTGCTGCCAAAGCGGTGCAGCATCAAAGCCGAGCGGCAGGCCGGGGTCGGCCAGGAGCGCCCGCGGCTTGTCCAGCACGGACAGACCGAACGGGATGAAAAGCGCGGCACTTGGCAGCAGTGCCCACCAGACGGTGCGGCCGCGGCGGCCCAGCACGAGCCCGCAGAACACAATCACTGCCGCGGCGGGGACCAGGAGTGAGGGGGCAGCGGCGGTAACGATGGCCATGGCCAGGCCGGCTGCCGCGGCAGCCGTCCATGATGGCATGCCGTTGATTCCAGGCCGGACCGGGGGTTTCTCGCCACGCCGTTCGGCCGGGGCAGGAAGCGAAAAGCGCCCATGGCCCACCGCCGACCCGGTGGCACGCAACAACGCGAGGACAAAAAGCGGGATCATCACATGGGCCACCAGGGCGCCAACCCGCCCCTGGTTCAGGGCTACCTGCAGGGCAGGGGCGGCCGCCCAGAACAGGGCCGCCGCGAGGCGGAGCCGGCGCCGGACCGTCAGTCCTCCGGCCGCGAACCAGGCAGTGAGGGCGGACAGGGGCGTGCCGAGGAGCAGCAGCCAGGCCATGGCCGCGTTGGCGTCACCGCCGCCGAGGACGCCGAGGAGCCACAGGACATAGCCGAACGGGTCTCCCTTGCCAGGAAGACCTGCGCCGAGGGTGATCCACCAGTTGGAGGCATGGTTCCAGATGTCCCCGAGCCCGGAGGAAACGGGGATCAGGGCACCGCCGGCCACCGCGTCTGCCCTGAAGAGGCCGGCCAGGCCGAGCAGGGCTGCTACGGAAGCAATGATGACCGCCGCGAGGGCGCCGTTGCCCACCCAGCCCCGTTTGGTGGTTGCCAGGGCAGCGAAATCGTCGGAAGCATCACCGCTGGGCTGGTGTGCCAGCGGGTCCTGCTCGAGGTCGTCAGCCTGGCTGCCGTCCGAGCCGATGGCTTCCATCAGGGACCGCCGGTGGCTCCAGACTTCGCGGCGGGGAGTTTGAAGCTTCCGGATGACAGACCGCCGGATCCGGCGCGTCTGCCGGGCCGTCCGCCTGGCGCGCAGCACAGCCCGCGGACGGGCCAGGGCAGCGACGGTGGCAAGGAACTGGGTAATACCGTGGCCCGGGTCCTTCAGCGCAATACTCACGACCAGCCTGAAGAGGCAGCCAAGGAGAGCGCCGACGGCGTGCACGGGAACCATCCATGCCGGGGCGTGCTTGAGCCGCAGGTGGACCTGCGCCTTCCGTGCCGCTGCCGGGTTCCCCAAAGCGTGCGGCCTGTGGCTGACGTGGAACATCCGCGCCGCAGGAACTACCACCACGCGGTGGCCGGCCAGGCGGTTGCGCCAGCAGAAGTCGACGTCGTCACCGCTGCCGGGGAGTGCGGGGTCGAAGCCGCCGAGCTGTTCCCAGATGTCGCGGCGGACCAGCATGCCTGCGGAGTTGACGGCGAAAGTATCGCTGCGGCCGTCGTACTGCCCCTGGTCGAGTTCGTCGGCGTCAATCAGGGTGAGCCGCTCGGCCCAGCGGCTGGTGGAAAGGCCGACGTCGATCAGCCGGCGTTCCGAGTGCCAGTCCAGCTGTTTGCAGCCTGCGACGGTCACGGAGGGTGCCCGCTCCACGGCACCCAACAGCTCGGCAAGTGCTTCGGGGGCGGGGGCGGCGTCGTCATGCAGCAGCCAGATCCATTCCTGCCTGCTGTCTTGGGCGCTGCCCTTCCGAGCGGCCGGCGCCGCCAGTCCCGCGGAAACCGCTGCCCCCATGCCGCCTTTGCCGCGGTCATGGCTGACCACGCTGGCCGCGCCCAAAGCCCGCTCAAGGAGGGCGCGGGAGTTGTCGCGGGAGCCTGCGTCCACACCAATGGTACGGTCCACGGGCCGGGTCTGGTCCGCCAAAGCTGACAGGGTTCTGGGCAGGTAGTCATTGCCGTTGTGGGCGACCACAACGGCAGTGACAAGGACATCCTGGTGAATTAGATTGCTCGCTTCCTCAGCCGCCGGCGCTCACGCTCGGAAAGGCCTCCCCAAATGCCAAACCGTTCGTCGTTGGCCAGGGCATACTCGAGGCACTGCGACCGTACATTGCAGGCACCGCACACCTTCTTGGCGTCACGGGTGGAACCGCCCTTTTCGGGGAAGAACGCCTCCGGATCCGTCTGGGCGCACAAGGCGTCAGTCTGCCAACCAAGTTCGCCTTCGTCGTCGAAGTCCTGCTGGAACGGCAGTCCTATCCATACCGGCTGGACGGAGTCAGGGGCGCGCAGCTCCATGGGTGGATCAAGTTCGTCTTCGGCGTCCTGTCCCCCGGCCAGAAGGGCCTCATGCGCCGCAAGGAATGCCGTGGCCTGGTCCTCCAGGAGGCCGCCGGCATCGCGGTTATACCGCTCCGCGGCCCCAGGATCCGCAGGGTCCACGAACCAGTCACCTGGCACCCCCCGTGCACGGTACTTTGCCGTTGCCTGACCGGCCACGACGGCATCTTCCTGGATACGCTCTACATGCCCCACGGCGACCCTCCTGATGTTGCAGCCCATGCCTGGATACGCAGGCACTCGGTTGTGTGCCGGTATTTACGCAGTCGCTTTAGATACCTAATTACACGTGTGTAACTAGGGCGAGTCAAGCCGCTGCCGGGATAATAATCAGTGAACTTCCCCAACGATGGTCACGCCACGCCCGGGATTTTTTCCTCCCCATCACGGGAACAGCCCGCCAGGCACCTCTTTGCTTGCGGAAAATGGCCGAAAAAACCCGTAGTTGCGCGAAAAATACCCCGTAAAGGGATAAATAGCAAGCACGCTTACCTTTACTTGTGATAAATATCACTTCGGGAGCCTGAGCGTTTCCATAGCATCAGCACCCGATGACCGTGTGCCGAAGCAGTGGCAGGATGGTGCCATGACTACACCCGCGCTCGATTTGATGGCGAACCTTCGCTCAGGAAATTCCACGGCTCCCCGCCTCACGTGGTACGGCCCGGACGCCGAACGCGTGGAACTCTCCGGCCGGGTCCTGGACAACTGGGTGGCCAAGACCAGCAACCTGCTGCAGGACGAACTCGACGCAGAACCGGGGATGCGGCTGCGGCTGGAGCTGCCGGCCCACTGGAAGGCACTGGTCTGGGCGCTTTCCGCGTGGCAGCTTGGCCTTGAGGCGGTAATCGCGGGACCCGACGCCGATTTCCTGGTCACCGCCGATCCCCAGTCAGCAGATGGGAACTACGACGCCGTCATCGCCGTTGCGCTCCCCGCCCTGGCCATGCGCTGGTCGGGAGAACTCGCGCCCGGCTGCATTGACTACGCGGCAGAAGTCCGCAGCCACGGCGACGTCTTCATGTCCCACGCCGATGCCGACCCCGGCGCCTGTGCCATCGTGGACAGCGAGGGCCGGGGACACCTGCACGGGGAGCTGTTCGATACCTTCGCCCTGGCCCACGAGGAGGGCGTGCGGCTGCACATCCCTGCCTCGGACGGACTGGAAAAAGCCCTGGCCCATGCCCTCGGCGCCTGGAAGCGGGGAGGTTCCGTCGTGCTGACCCATCCTGATGTGGAACTGACGGACAAGCTGCTGGCAGCGGAACGCATCCACGGCAGCTGACAGCTGTTCGTCCAGGGCGCTCCAGGGCAGTCCCGGGATCCCTACGGCTGGGTTGACCTGTCCGGCGAAGGCTCGCGCTCGGCGGCGGCCGCGGATTCCTTGTGGTGGTGGAGGATTTCGATGAGTTCGTGGTCGTGCGAGAACTCAGGCTCCTGGTCCAGCTCTTTGTTGAAGACCAGGAAGCGGTAGGCAAAGAAGCGCACCACTGTGGCGACCATGATGCCGAACACGCCGGCGAAGAACAGCAGGTTTTTGTCCGTGATCCCCAGGCCGTACTTGGCCACCGCAGTGAAGCCCGTGGAGATGCCGATGCCGATGCCGTTGATCAGGATGAACATGAGGAATTCGCGCAGGACATTGTCCTGGCGGCGGTGCCGGAACGTCCAGAACCGGTTGGCAATCCAGGAAAAGACCGTGGCTATTGATGCACCCACAAAGCGGGCCTTGGCTTCGCTGTCCGACATCGGGCCATGCATCAGGTAGTAGGTCATGCCGTTGTCGATGACGAACGCCACACCGCCGACTGCGCCGAACTTGGCCACTTCGCGCCAAAAAAGCGAGGCCAGTCCCCGGATACGATCTGCTACTGCGGTATACATGACCCTCCATGGCCGTTCAACTATGGGCCACCTGGCCAGAGGCCTATTTTAGCCCCCAAAACATGGAGCCAGCCTCCCAAGGATGCACGGGGCAGCCCCACGTTACACAAAATCGCCTCCACCACCGCTGCCGGAGGCCGGGATACCGGGCGGTCTTCGGTAGGCTGGCCCATGTGACTTTTCCAGTAATAGGTGTGGTTGGCGGCGGCCAACTTGCGCGAATGATGGCCCCAGCCGCAACTGCACTCGGCTTCGAACTCCGTGTCCTGGCTGAAGGCGACGACGTGTCGGCAGTAGCCGCGGTTTCCACTTCCCCGGTGGGCGACTACAAGGATCTGCAGACCCTGGTTGACTTCGCCCAGGGCCTGGACGTGCTGACGTTCGACCACGAACACGTGCCCACGGACCACCTTCGGGCCCTGCAGGAAGCAGGAGTGAACGTCCAGCCGGGGCCCGACGCCCTGGTGCACGCACAGGACAAGCTGGTGATGCGCGCCGCGATCGACCGGCTCGAACTGCCCAACCCTGCCTGGGCCCCGGTGGACGATGTGGCCGCCCTCGTCAGTTTCGGTGACGCCACCGGCTGGCCGGTGGTCCTGAAAACGCCGCGCGGCGGCTACGACGGCAAGGGCGTCCGGGTCATCAATTCGGCAGAGGAAGCAGCCGGCACCGAGGACTGGTTCCAGGCGATGAGGCCCCTCCTGGCCGAAGCCAAGGTTGAGTTCACCCGGGAACTGTCAGCGCTGGTCGCCCGGACTCCCGATGGCGAGGCACGCGCATGGCCGGTAGTGCACACCATCCAGGTGGACGGTGTCTGTGACGAAGTGATTGCCCCTGCCCTGGACATCCCCGTGGAGGTTGCCGCGGCAGCCGAGGACGCAGCCCTGCGGATCGCCGGCGAACTGGGGGTGACCGGAGTGCTGGCCGTGGAGATGTTCGAAACCCCTGGGGTCGGTGCGGGCTTCCTGATCAATGAACTGGCCATGCGCCCCCACAACACCGGACACTGGACCCAGGACGGGGCCGTGACGAGCCAGTTCGAGCAGCACCTGCGCGCCGTCCTGAACCTGCCCCTCGGTGCAACCGATGCCCTGGCCCCGGTGACGGTCATGAAGAACTTCCTTGGCGGCGAGAACCAGGACCTGTATTCCGCGTTTCCGCTCGCGCTGGCCAGCGAACCGGCCGCCAAGGTGCACTGCTACGGCAAGTCGGTGCGTCCGGGCCGCAAGATCGGCCACGTGAACCTCGTAGGCACGTCCACAGCCGACGTCGATTCTGTCCGGCGCCGCGCCGCCATGGTGGCCAACATCATCCGCGACGGGCGGGCAGCGGCGGATGAAGCGCCACACACTTTCGAGGAGACTGCATGAGCACCCCAGCAAACCCCGCCGCCGGTGCCGCCGCAAGCCCCCTGGTGGGCCTGGTCATGGGCTCCGACTCCGACTGGCCGGTGATGGAGGCCGCTGCCGACGCCCTGGCCGAATTCGGGATCCCTTTTGAAGCGGACGTAGTCTCCGCCCACCGGATGCCGACCGAAATGATCCGGTACGGGCAGACAGCCCATGAGCGCGGACTGCGGGTGATCATCGCCGGAGCCGGCGGCGCCGCGCACTTGCCGGGAATGCTGGCCAGCGTCACTCCCCTGCCGGTCATCGGTGTTCCGGTTCCCCTGAAAACGCTGGACGGCATGGACTCACTGCTCTCCATTGTCCAGATGCCTGCCGGCGTGCCAGTAGCCACGGTGTCCATCGCCGGCGCGCGCAACGCCGGACTCCTGGCTGTCCGGATGCTTGCCGCGGGAACGGACGAGTTTGCCGTGTCCCTCCGCACCGACCTTTTGGACTTCGCTTCCGACCTGAACGCCGTGGCCAGCCGTAAGGGGGCCAGCCTCCGGCAGAAAGTCAGCGAAGTCTTCGCTGAAGGCAACAGCTCCCAGCGGGGCAGCCGTTAGGACCGCCGGCATGTCCAGCAGCAAAGTTCCGCAGTCGCCGTCCGACACCGCGTTGACGGACCCGGTCCGCTACCCGGTCAGCGCTTCCGCTCCGGTCCGGACCAAGCGTGCATTCGTCCTGATCCTGCTGACGCTCCTGGTCCCGGGCAGTGCGCAACTGGTGGCGGGCGACCGCAAGCTGGGCCGGGCTGCCCTCCGCGTAACGCTCTGCGTTTGGGCTGCCCTGCTGCTGGCGGTCCTCCTGCTCGTTGCCAACCGGACAGCGCTGGTGACCATTGTCACGAACCCGTTTGCCTCGCTGGTGATCGTCATCGCACTGGTGGCCCTCGCGGCGGGCTGGGCCGTCCTGTTCATCAACACCCTGCGGCTCATCCGTCCCGTGCTGCTGGCGCCGCGGACCCGGCCGGCCGTCGTCGTGACCCTGGTCCTGGCCCTGGTGGCCGGCAGCGGCTCACTCGGCTACGCAGCATACCTGCTCAACGTCAGCCGCAATGCCATCGGCAGCATCTTCTCCTCCGGCCCGGCAATCGATCCCGTGGACGGCCGCTACAACTTCCTGATGATGGGCGGCGACGCCGGCGACGACCGCACCGGAAGGCGCCCGGACAGCCTCTCCGTGCTGAGCGTGGACGCCGAAACCGGCCAGACAGCCATCATCTCAGTGCCCCGCAACCTCCAGAACGCTCAGTTCAGCGAGGATTCACCGATGCGGTCCATTTACCCTGACGGGTACAACTGCGGCGACCAATGCCTGATCAACGCCATCAACACCGAGGTTACGAACGAGTACGCGGACCTCTACCCGGGAGTGGCCGATCCGGGTGCCCAGGCAACGCTGGAGGCCGTCTCCGGAACCCTGGGCATTACCGTGCAGGCCTACGTCCTGGTGGACATGGAAGGCTTCGCAAAGCTGATCGACGCCATGGGCGGCATCAGGATCAAGGCCGGCGGCTGGGTCCCCATCAGCGGCGACGTCATCGACGAGGCAAACGGCATCCACGGCATGCCCCTCGGCTGGATCCCGGCCGGCGAACACCGGCTCAACGGCGACCTCGCCCTCTGGTACGGCCGCTCGAGGGAATTCGTGGACGACTACGCCCGGATCCAGCGCCAGCAGTGCGTCCAGCAGGCAATGCTCAAACAGCTTGACCCTGCCACACTGCTGTCCAAGTTCGAGGACATCGCCAACGCGGGAACCAAGGTGGTCGATTCCAACATCTCCTCCTCCCAGCTGGGCAGCTTCGTGGACCTCGCCATGAAGGCGAAGGGCCAGGATATTAAGCGGCTCACCATCGGCCCGCCCGACTTCGACGCTTCCTTCTCCACCGTGCCGGACTTCGACCAGATCCACGATCGCGTGGACGAGCTGCTGGCCTCGGCCTCGGCGCAGGACGCCCAGTCGGCAGGAGCTGCCGACGACGTCATGGTTGTCCCGGCCTCTGGCGCCGGTTCCATCCAGGCGGCAGGAGCCTTCCCGGCCATCCCGCTGGCTGCGGGCAGCGCCGTACGGCAGCCCACGCCGTCGGACTTCACCCCGGTGACCACCACGCCCGACGGCGAGCCGATCACCGAAGAGATGCTGAACCAGCTCAAGCGTGAGGGCAACGAGCAGGCCATCCGCGAACTCGTGGCCAGCAACGGCATGTGCGCGGCGCTCTAGCCCCCGCAATCAGACCTAAAGAAACGGAACCGGTTTTGTACGAGATTGACAACGTCCTCCGGGATTACGCCTGGGGTTCCACAACGGCCATCGCGGCGCTCCTGGGCCGGCCCGAATCCGGCAGGCCCGAAGCGGAACTCTGGATCGGTGCCCACCCCGATTCGCCGTCCGTAGCCCATGTGCCTGAAGACGGCAGTTCCACCCCGCTGGACGCCTTGATCGCCAAGGATCCGGAACACTTCCTGGGCGCCGGGTCCGTGTCGCGGTTTGGCCCCCGGCTGCCCTTCCTGGCAAAAATCCTCGCCGCAGCCCAGCCGCTGTCGCTGCAGGTCCACCCCAGCCTGGAACAGGCCAAGGCCGGTTTTGCCCGCGAAAACGCCGACGGCGTGGCCCCCGATGCGCCCCACCGCAACTACCGCGATGACAACCACAAGCCGGAGATGATCTTCGCGCTGACGCCCTTTGAGGCCTTGTGCGGTTTCCGCCCGGTAGCCGAGACCCGGAACGTACTGCAGCGCGTTGCGTCGGCCTTTGAGGCAGTGGAGGGGCAGGTTCCCGCCCTGCTGCCTGCTCTGCTGGTGGACCTGGACGAGGCCGATGAGGGGACGGGCCTCCGGAAGGCCTTTGAACGCCTCATCACCGGCGGACAGTCCGTGTCCGATGCCACCGCCCAGGTGGTGGCATCGCTTCTGGCCGGCGGATCCCTTGCACCCTACGAGGCCGAGCTGGGAACGGTCATCAGCCTCAACGAGAAGTATCCGGGCGACCCCGGGGTGCTGATTTCGCTGCTCCTCAACCGGATTTCGCTGCAGCCGGGCCAGTCCGTCTACCTGCCCGCCGGTAACGTCCACGCCTACCTCCATGGCCTGGGCGTGGAGGTGATGGCATCATCGGACAACGTGCTGCGCGGCGGGCTGACACCCAAGTTCGTCGACGTGCCCGAGCTCCTGCGCACCATCGATTTCCACCCGGTGGCCGTGCCGATGCTCGATGCCGAGAAGAGTGTCCTTGACCAGGAGCTCTACCGCCCGCCTTTCGCAGAGTTCCAGCTTCAGCGCATCGAACTGCAGCCAGACGCCGCCCCCGTCCCGCTGGCCCAGTCAGGTGCCGCGGTGGTGATCGTGGTTGCGGGCCAAGTGTACTTGGACTCGCCGAAGGGCGACCTGCAGCTCGCGCGTGGCGGCAGCGCATTCCTCGCTGCCGCCGAAGCGCCTGTGAACGTCCACCCGGTGGCGGGCAGCGCGGAGCCTGCCCTGGCGTTCGCGGTGACTACGGGCCTTTAGCGGCGGAGCAGAGCACGGGCGCGGCCGGCTGCGGTTTTCGCCAGCCGGCGCGCCGCCTGGATGCCCTTCCGCGCCAGCGGCATTGCCCGGGAGTAGGCCGGGTAGAACGGCGACAGCGGCTTTTCCCAGGTTCCCAGGAGCATGTTTTCATGCTTGCCGAACTGCTTCTTGAAGTCCGAGATGCCATCGTTGAGCAGCCCGTTGAAGTCGTACCGTGAGCACCCGTCCTCGCGCATGGCCTGCAGTGCTGCCCACTTGACGCCGTAGTTCACTCGCTTCTTCTGGCCCTCCGCGGAAACGCCGCCGTAGAGCTCGAACGCAGTGGCACCGCTGCGTGCCAGCCAGACAAAGGCCAGCAGCTGCTCGCCGTCGAACGCACCAATGATGGGTGAGCCCTCCCCCAGGTTGCGGAAAATATCCCGGTAGTACTGGTCCTCGTGGATACCGAAGCCGGCCCGCACAGCCGTCTCGTGGTAGATGCCCAGCACCTGTTCGAGCTCGGATTCGTTCTTGACTTTCCGGAACTCCACCTCGCTGCGCATGGCCTTGCGGATGTTTGCGCGGGTGGTCTTGGACATGTCCGCCATCAGCTCGTCATCAGACTTGGTGAGATCGAGGATGAGGGTGCGCGGGATGAGGACGGTGTTGGTGGTCTCTCGGAAGCCTGCTCCGGCAACGGCCTCCGCATAGGGGGAATCCCGGTCCCAGTCGGGTTCGATGCTCAAGGCAACGCCGTGGTGGCGCGACGCAGCGTGGTCGGCCAGGCTGCGAAGCACGGCCGGAGTGTCTTCCACGGAACACATCGGGCCGCGGGGAATGTAGACCAGGGCGCGGAAGGGAACCGGGAGGCGCCGGACCAGCAGCTGGGCACAGCCGATGGTGGTGCCGCCGGCTTCAAGGAGCACGCGGTCGACGGACCAGCCGTGCATTGCCTTGGTCTCGCCCCAGCCCCAGAGCTGTTGCGGATGTCCCTGGAACCGGTCTACATGGTCATCCCAAAGGGCGCGGTCAGTACAGGGAACAACAGCTGGAATCATGGCTTAAACCCTATACCAAGGCTTTAACGCCGGAGTCCCGGAGCACAGTGCTCCGGGACTCCGGCGGTCCAGCTGGGTGGCTCAGCTCTTGCGGGCGTAGCCTTCCCACTTGTCTGCGCGGTGCTCGCCGTCCACGAACCGGATGGTTCCGGACTTGGAGCGCATCACGATGGACTGGGTCAGGACCTTGTCCTTGGAGTAGCGGACACCCTTGAGGAGGTCGCCATCGGTGATTCCCGTCGCGGCGAAGTAGCAGTTGTCGCTGGAGACGAGGTCGTTGGTGGAGAGGACGCGTTCCAGGTCGTGGCCGGCGTCGATCGCCTTCTGCTTCTCTTCGTCGCTGGTGGGCCACAGCCGGCCCTGGATGACGCCGCCCAGGGACTTGATGGCGCAGGCGGCCACGATGCCTTCGGGGGTACCGCCGATGCCCATCAGGGCGTCCACGCCGGTGCCTGAGCGGGCCGCGGCGATGGCACCGGCCACGTCACCGTCCATGATGAACTTGGTGCGCGCCCCGGCCTCGCGGATTTCCTCCACCAGCGGACGGTGCCGGTCACGGTCAAGGATCATCACGTTGAGCTGGTTGACCTTCACGCCCTTGGCCTTGGCAATCAGGTGCAGGTTCTGCTTCACCGGCAGGCGCAAGTCCACCATGTCAGCGGCTTCGGGGCCGGTGACGAGTTTCTCCATGTAGAAGACGGCGGAGGGGTCGAACATGGAGCCGCGTTCGGCGACGGCCAGCACGGCGAGGGCGTTGTTGATGCCGAGTGCGGTCAGGCGGGTTCCGTCGATGGGGTCGACGGCGACGTCCACCTCGGGGCCGGTGCCGTCACCAACGCGCTCACCGTTGAAGAGCATGGGCGCTTCGTCCTTCTCGCCTTCGCCGATCACCACCACGCCGTTGAAGTGGACAGTCTGCAGGAACGAGCGCATGGCGTCCACGGCGGCACCGTCCGCCGTGTTCTTGTCGCCGAAACCCACCCAGTGGCCACCGGCGATCGCTGCCGCCTCGGTAACGCGGACAAGCTCGAGGGCAAGGTTGCGGTCCGGTTCGTCGTTGCCCACCGCCAGGGACGGTGAGATCGTGGAGTACTTCTGGGTCATGGACGCTGGTGACACGTGAACCTCTTCTTCGAGTGGCGATCATTGAACCCGCCCGCCGGAACAGGTGGACGGTGATTCCTCTACTTCCGATCATAGTCGCGGGGCCGCCTGCCGGGCGGCGGATGACGTGGCGGCGCAATGTGCCTGCAGGGGACGTTCTGCGGCGCGAGCCGGCCGAATGGAAGTTGCCCGCCGGCATGGGCGACTATAGAAGGGTGAATGACATGCAGGAGAAGACCAGTCCCAGCCCCGAGCCAGCGGAGCCTGCGGGCGGCCGGCAGGCAGCCGGTCCGGCTGGCGAAGCTCCGGTAAAGCCTGTCATTCCGGCTGCTGCCGCCAAGCGGGCGAATGCTTCAGCCATCGGCATGATCATTGCACTGGTGGTCAGCATCGCAGCCTTCCTGCCGATCATCCTCATGAATCCGCTGCCCAAGACCGACGGCTACCGCCCCGACATCGATGTGGCGGCCGTCTCGCGCAATGCCACGGATGTGGCAGGATTCACACCCGCGGCGCCCGAGACCGGCGGCGCCTTCCGCCCCAACTACGCGCGCTGGGAGGCAGGCACGGGCAGCGGGGTCCCCACCTGGGAGGTCGGCTTCCTGACGCCCAAGGACTCATTCATCGCCCTGGTGCAGACCAGCAAGGCGAACCCCACCTGGCTGCTCCAGCAGACGCGGAACGCACCGGTGACCGGTTCCCGGAACGCCGGAGGCCAGGAATGGGAAATCCGCGACACCGGCAAGGGCGAGAAATCCCTGGTCCTGGACTACCGCGGGACCACCGTCATCCTGTCCGGCGCCGCCCAGCTGGACGAGTTCGCCATCCTGGCGGACGCCGTCGTGAAGTCCATGGAAAGCAGCCCGGCCGTCACAGTTTCACCCTTGGCCACTCCTGCACCGTAACGTAGTCGCGTGGCTACTTACCTGACTCCTGCACTTGCCTGGCGCCGTCTGCGCGAAGGAAACGAACGCTTTGTCAGCGGCGAGACGTCCCATCCCAACCAGGACGCGTCGCGCCGCTCCTCCCTCGTGGAGAACCAGCACCCCTTTGCGGTAATCTTTGGCTGCTCCGATTCCCGCCTCGCGGCCGAGATCATCTTCGACGTCGGACTCGGTGACGTTTTCGTGGTGCGCACGGCCGGCCAGGTGATCGATGATGCCGTCCTGGGCTCCCTCGAGTACAGCGTGGGGGTGCTGGGAGTGCCGCTGATCGTCATCCTCGGCCATGACAGCTGCGGCGCCGTCAGCGCCACCAAGTCGGCCGTGGAGACGGGCCAGATGCCCGCCGGCTTCATCCGCGACCTGGTGGAGCGCATCACGCCTTCCGTGCTGACCTCCCTCCGGAACGACGAAACCGAGGTCAATGACATGGTGGTGGAGCACGTCAAGCAGACCTCGCAGCGGCTGGCGGACAGCTCGCGTGTGATTTCGGACGCAATCGAGGAAGGCCGGACGGCAGTCATCGGTCTTTCGTACAGCCTGGCAGAGGGCCGTGCGAACCTAGTTTCGGGAATTGGCGAGCTCTAGAAGGCCTCCGCACGGGGCCCGGCAAGGGCTCCGTAGCATGCTCTTCACGGTTTTCGATGGGTGGCTGGTCGCCATAAGCTAGCCCCATGACTTCCACTGAAGAGTTCCGCATTGAACATGACACGATGGGCGAAGTCCGCGTCCCCGTGAACGCACTGTACCGCGCGCAGACGCAGCGGGCAGTGGAGAACTTCCCGATTTCCGGCAAGACCCTGGAACGCACCCACATCGAGGCGTTGGCCCGGGTCAAGAAGGCTGCCGCCCAGGCCAACGCTGAACTGGGTGTGCTCGACGGCGAGCTGGCCAAGGCAATCGCAGGCGCCGCTGACGAGGTTGCTGCCGGCAAGTACGACGGCGACTTCCCCATCGATGTTTTCCAGACCGGTTCCGGCACCTCCTCGAACATGAACACGAACGAGGTCCTCGCCGAACTGGCCACCCGCGCCCTGAAGGCCGCCGGCAGCGACAAGGTTGTCCACCCGAACGACCACGTCAACGCCTCGCAGTCCTCCAACGACGTGTTCCCCACTTCCGTGCACGTTGCAGCTACCTCCGCGCTGATCAATGACCTGATCCCCGCGCTGGGTTACCTGGCCGAGTCGCTGGAGCGCAAGGCCGTTGAGTTCAAGGACGTGGTGAAGTCCGGCCGCACGCACCTCATGGACGCCACGCCCGTAACCCTGGGACAGGAGTTCGGCGGCTACGCGGCACAGGTCCGCTACGGCATCGAGCGCATCAACGCCGCCCTCCCCCGCGTTGCCGAGGTTCCGCTGGGCGGCACCGCCGTGGGCACCGGCATCAACACCCCCGCCGGGTTCCCGGAGCGGGTCATTGAACTGCTCGCTACGGACACGGGGCTGCCCCTCACGGAGGCACGCGACCACTTCGAGGCACAGGCCAACCGCGACGGCCTGATCGAGGCGTCCAGCCAGCTGCGCAACATCGCCATCTCGTTCATGAAGATCAACAACGACCTGCGCTGGATGGGCTCCGGCCCCAACACCGGCCTGGGCGAGATCGCCATCCCCGACCTGCAGCCCGGTTCCTCGATCATGCCCGGCAAGGTCAACCCGGTCATCTGCGAGGCGTCCATCATGGTGGCCGCGCAGGTCATCGGCAATGACACCGCCATCGCCTGGTCCGGCACCAACGGAGCCTTCGAGCTGAACGTCGGCATCCCGGTCATGGCCGCCAACCTGCTGGAGTCCATCCGCCTGCTGGCCAACACCAGCCGCGTCATGGCGGACAAGATGATTGACGGCATCACCGCCAACGTGGAACGCGCCCGCTTCCTGGCGGAGGCCTCGCCGTCCATCGTCACCCCGCTGAACAAGTACATCGGCTACGAGAACGCCGCCAAAATCGCCAAGACGGCCGTCGCGGAGGGCCTGACCATCCGCCAGGCCACCGAGAAGCTCGGCTTCGTCGGAGACGGCGAAGGCAAGGTCTCCGAGGCTGACCTGGACAAGGCACTGGACGTCACCACCATGACGGCCCCGGCCCACAAGGCATAGAGCCGCACCACCCCCGAACGCCCGACGGCGGCCGGTCACCTTTCGAACGGAAGGTGACCGGCCGCCGTCGTACTCTAAGGAGTTTTTGTCCAGATATGGCGCCTTAGCAGCCCTTAAACCCTCCATATCTGGACAAAGATTCTTGGGCAGGGGGAAACGGACAGCCTATCCAGCGCGGCGCCTTCACGCCGGCAGGAGCATGGCGACGGCGGTCCCGGCCAGCATGAAGGGACCAAACGGAATGGACGACTTCAGTGTCCCGCGCCGGGCCGCCAGGAGCGCAACAGACCAAAGCGCGCCGAGCAGGAACGCCAGGAAAGTCCCGGCGAACACATGCCCCCAGCCGAGGTAGCCGAGGTACATCCCCAGCACCCCGGCCAGTTTCACGTCGCCAAAGCCCATGCCTGGCGGGTAGGCAAAGCGGAGCACAAAGTAGAAGAGCCACAGCACGGCCGCGCCGGCCAGCACCCGGAGCGCCGGCACGGCAAACAAGGCGGCACCAAGATTGCCGCCCGCCGGGGCGGCGGCGCCGGCAATGGCGGCAGCGAGCAGCAGGATGCCGGCCACGGCATAAGACGGGAAGACAATCCGGTTGGGCAGCAGGTGGTGCCGGACGTCGATTACTGTCAGCCGGACAGCCATCACCGCGAAGTACAGGCACGCCGCGAGCACCAGCCAAAAGGCAGCCGGCATGTGCTGCCACAGATCCCCCAGACGACCAATCACCCCTCGGATGCTACTGGAATTCCCGTGGCTGCCGCACCGTGCCCGCGTAAACTGTGGATATGGCGACATGGGATTCCCGGCACCGGCCGGATCCGGAGCGCGGCGCATCATCCGCAGACCCAATCGCCACGTTCCGCAACCTGTGCCGGTCCTCGCCCTGGAAGTGGCAGTCCCTGCGCTTTGAGTACTGGGACGAACCCTTCACGGAGGCCCCGTCCCCCACGGCTCCCCTCGTGCGGGCCTGGCTCCGCCGGCCCGGTGCCCTCCGCCTCGAAAGCCCGGACGGACTGGTCCTCCACAGCACCACCGGAATCAACGATTCCCGTGACGGTCTCTACGTCAGCTCCACCCGCAAATCGTGGCTGCTGCCGCCGCAGCTGGTCACGCCCGTTTACGACGGCTCCGGCTTGGTCAAACGCCGGCCCGAAGCCGCCTATGGGGAACCGGGATTCGGAAACGGCCGCTTCTCCGCCGCCCTGGATCCGGTTGAACTTGCGGGCAACTCCCCCGTTCCCCTTGAGTTTCCGGGCAGCAACGCCGTGCTGGTTGAGGAGCACCGTGCGGTTGAACACGAAGGCAGACCAGCGCTGGAGGCCGTGGTAACCCCCACTCCGGCCTACCACCCGGCCGATCCTGCTGCGCCTCTCTGCCTTGCCGGGCGCAACCGTATCCGGATGGACCTGGGAACCGGAGTTTGCGTTGCCAGCCAATCTCTGGAACCGTCCACCGGCGAATACGGCCATTGGCTGCGGATCCTTGCCGTGGACGAATACATGCTCGATGACCTGTTCCTGGCCGAATCCATGAACCTTACGGACGTGCGGCGGCACATCAGCTGGGACATTCCCGCCTGATGTGACAGGCCCCGTGATGCTGATCGGCTAGGCTTCGCTGATGACTACGCTGGGCTCCGTTTGGCCACTTTTCGACCTCAAGCTGACCACTCCGCGGCTGGAACTCCGCCCCGTCCGGGACGGGGACATTCCCGCGGCCGTCGACGCCGCACGCAGCGGTATCCATGAGACCGGGAAGAGTCCGTTCAGCACTCCCTGGACCGAGATTCCCGGGGAGGAGCTGGGCTCCAACATGGCCCGCTGGTACTGGCGCTGCCGGGCAGAGTGCAGCCCCGAGTCCTGGATGATTCTCCTGGGCATTTGGCACGAGGGTGAGTTCGTCGGCTGCCAGGACGTGGGGGCCAAGGATTTCGCCGCCCTCAAGACCGTCACCACCGGATCGTGGCTGAAGCAGTCCGTCCAGGGCCGCGGCCTTGGCAAGGAGATGCGCGCCGCCGTCGTCCTGTGGGCCTTTGACTGGTTGGGCGCCGACGTGGCCGAATCCGAGGCCGCAGTCTGGAACAAGGCCTCCCTCGGCGTCTCCCGCAGCCTCGGTTACGAGCTCAACGGAACCACCCGCAAGGCCTGGGGCACCAAGGTGGAAACAGTCCAACACGTCCGCCTCACCCCAGACACATTCAAGCGCCCGGACTGGCAGCTACAGGTAGAAGGCCACGAAACCGCGGCGGCGTTCCTGAGGGTCACGTAGGTGGCAGTGGTTGGGTTCGTCCGCCCCAGCGCTTCGCCGTCGCTTAGACACCTCCCGTCGCGCCGCTTCGGTCGCTGGGCGACCTGCGCACCGCTTTTGGTCGGCGATGCGCTCCTACACGAAGCACTGGGACCGGACGTGTGCGTGGGGCAGCCTTCCGGCAGCGTGCGTCAAAGGCGACGAAGGAGCCAGCACGAAGAGGAAGGGTGCCCCACGCACCTTACGGGTCCGGCTGACCTATCCCTCGAGCAGTTCTGTTACCAGGGCGGCGATCGGGGATCTTTCGGAGCGGGTCAGGGTGACGTGGCCGAAGAGCGGGTGGCCCTTCAGGGTTTCGACGACGGCGGCGATTCCGTCGTGCCGCCCGACCCGGAGGTTGTCGCGCTGGGCGACGTCGTGGGTGAGGACAATCTTCGAGTTCTGGCCGATGCGGCTCATGACGGTCAGCAGGACGTTCTTCTCGAGCGACTGGGCTTCGTCCACAATTACGAAGGCGTCGTGCAGGGAGCGTCCGCGGATGTGGGTGAGCGGCATGACCTCGAGCATTCCGCGGTCCATGACCTCCTCCACCACTTCCTGGCTGACCAGCGCGCCGAGGGTGTCAAAGACCGCCTGGGCCCATGGGTTCATCTTCTCGGACTCGGAACCGGGCAGGTAGCCAAGTTCCTGGCCGCCGACGGCATAGAGGGGTCGGAAGACGATCACCTTGCGGTGCTCGCGGCGCTCCAGCACCGCTTCGAGGCCTGCGCAGAGGGCAAGGGCTGATTTGCCGGTGCCGGCACGGCCGCCGATGGACACGATGCCGACGGCGGGATCCATCAGCATGTCGATGGCCAGGCGCTGCTCGGCGGACCTGCCGTGGAGGCCGAAGACGTCACGGTCACCCTTGACCAGGCGGACCTGCTTGTCGGGTCCTACCCGGCCCAGCGCTGAGCCGCGGTTGGACAGCAGCACCAGGCCGGTGTTGACCGGCATCTCGGCTGCCGCGGGGATGAAGACGGGCTCGTGGCCGTAAAGGGTGGAGATTTCCTGCTCGTTGGCTTCAACCTCGGCGACGCCGGTCCAGCCGGAGTCCTTCACCAGCTCGTTGCGGTATTCGTCGGCAGTAAGCCCCATTGCAGAGGCCTTGACCCGCATCGGCAGGTCTTTGGACACCACCGTGACGTCCCGGCCTTCGTTGGAGAGGTTCTTCGCCACCGCAAGGATCCGGCTGTCGTTGTCCCCGCTGCGGAAGCCCATCGGCAGCACCTCGGACGAGATGTGGTTCAGCTCCACCATGAGGGTGCCGCCGTCGTCACCGATGGGGATTGGCTGGTTCAGTCCGCCGTGTTTGACGCGGAGGTCATCGAGGAGCCGGAGGGCCTTGCGGGCGAAGTAGCCAAGTTCGGGGTCGTGCCGTTTGGCTTCAAGCTCGGTGATGACCACCACCGGGACGATGACTTCGTGTTCGGCAAAGCGAAGCAGGGCGCGCGGGTCGGACAAGAGGACTGACGTGTCGATCACGAACGTGTGGATGAGGGCTTCCCTTCCGGAGACGGCAAAACCGGCCGCTGCATCCGTTGCTGCGCCGGTTTGTGTAGTGGCTCGCGTGGCGCGAGAGGTAGCTTTCTCTCCCTGGTCGAAAAGGACCTCGGGCAGTTGTTCAGAAGTAGCCACATCGACTCCAGCCCCGGGCAAGCCCGGAATTGTTATTGGTGAGGCGGCTCGGCCACGAGGCCGGGTCCGGCCTCCCATACAACCGGTGCGATGTTTCGCTCCATGTACTGGCCTCCCCGATCAGCCGGCGGTTTTGCCTGCTGATGGATATAACGTAAATCCACTCCAGGTAATTTCCGCAACCATTACGCGGCGATTCCTGTTGCACCGGCATGAACTCCCCGTGAACCGGAGATGTCAGGTCCCGAAGCGACGCTGCCGGCCCGCGTAATCGCGGAGGGCCCGCAGGAAGTCCACCTTGCGGAAGGCGGGCCAGAGCGCCTCGCAGAAATAGAACTCGCTGTACGCGCTCTGCCACATCAGGAACCCTGAGAGCCTTTGTTCGCCGGAGGTGCGGATCACCAGGTCCGGGTCGGGCTGGCCCCGGGTGTAGAGGAAGCGGGAAATGTCATCCACACAGAGTTCATCCGCGAGCCGGGAAATGTCGGTGCCCTTGGCCACGGCGTCATGCAGGAGTTCGCGGACCGCGTCCACGATTTCCCGCCGCCCGCCGTAGCCAACAGCCACGTTGACGTGGATCTTCTCCCGGATGGGCGTCCGCGCAGTCAGCTTGTTGAGCCGCTCGGCGAGGTAGCCGGGGAGCAGCTCCGGGGCACCCATCGCATGGACAGAGATGTTGGCATCCTCGTCCAGCCGGTCCAGGGTGTTGGCGATGATGCCCATCAGGAGGTCCAGCTCTTCGCTGGACCGGTTCATGTTGTCCGTGGACAGCATGTAGAGGGTGACCACCTTGACCCCGAGTTCCTGGCACCAGCCGAGGAACTCATGGATCTTGTCTGCGCCGGCCTGGTGGCCCTGGCTGGTGGGGGCGTTGAACTGCTTTGCCCAGCGCCTGTTGCCGTCAACCATGACGCCGATATGGCGGGGAATGCGGTCGCGGGGCAGGTCCTTGAGGAGCCGCCGCTCGTAGAAGCCGTAAAGGAACCCGGGCAACTCCACGCGTCGACTCACCTGACTTCCTCGCTGTACGTACTTGCACATCCTAGGCTACCGCCCGCTGAATGGCGGGAAGTCCGGCTGGTGCCGGCGGCAGCCCGCCGTCGTATTACCCGCGAGTAACTTACCGGACCGTAGATTATTCTTGGAGGATGAACAGCGACTCCCCCGATGCCCCGCACCTGCCCCAACCACAGGGCGGAAACGCGGCAGAAGGCGCCGGGCAGGACGCCCTCGACGAGGCGGCAGTGCGGCTGGCAGAGCTGTTAATGATCAAGCCGAAATGGCGCGGCTGGATCCACGCCGTGACCGCTCCGCTGGCCCTAGCCGCAGGCATTCTGCTGGTGGCCCTTGCACCCACCGCGGACCGAAAAATCACTTCGGCCATCTATGCAGCCACCGGCGTGCTGTTATTCGGTGTCAGCGCTGTGTACCACCGCGGCAACTGGTCCCCGGCCGTAAAGATGGTGCTGAAGCGGCTCGACCACACCAACATCATGCTCGTCATCGCCGGCAGTTACACGCCGCTGGCCTGGACCCTCCTGGAGCGGCAGCAGGCTGTTCTCCTGCTATGGGTCATCTGGTCCGGTGCCATCCTCGGGGTGCTCTTCCGGCTGCTGTGGACTGATGCCCCGCGCTGGCTGTATGTACCGATCTATATAGCCCTGGGCTGCGGCTCCCTCGTCTACCTGCCGCAGTTCTTCCAAGCCAGCATTCCGGCCGCCGTGCTGATCTGCGTGGGGGGCGTCCTGTACATCACCGGGGCGGTGTTCTATGCCCTGAAGAAGCCGAACTTCAGCTACCACCACTTCGGCTTCCACGAACTGTTCCACGCTTTCACGGTCTTCGCCTTCGCGGCCCACTTCACGGCCATCGCCCTGGCCGTCCTCGGGTAACGTCCTTCGAGCAGGCTGCGCGCCTAGTCCTGCGGACGGGACTGGCCGGGGGCAATGCCGTTGCCATCGCCGTCGGACTGCCTGGGAGCGGATTCCAGCCCGTCCTGCGCGTCAGCCGCCGCCACATCGGCAGCTGCGGCGGCTGCCAGGCGGTCCTCTTCCACCTGCGCGCGGTAGCGGACCCGGCGGATCCGCCGGACCATGTCCACGATCAGCAGGGCGGTGGCCACCACGAAGAAAGCGGTCATGATGAAGCCCAGGAGGCCCGGCGTCACCTGGTCCTCAGAGATGCCTTCCCGCAGCGTGGGGGTGGGCAGCGGCGTGGGGGTGGTGGCCAGACTGAGGAGCAGATGATGCACGTTTAAACCTTCTGTGGAACGGGTGGCAGCGGACGGCGCGGCCGGAGGGCTGGCCTATCTTCTACGCGGCATAGAAATTGCCTGCCGCTACTATCTTAGCCCTGCGAACAGGTCCTTCTCCGGGAGCTCGGAAGGCACCCGGGAATGGATGAGCGAGTAGTCCTCCCACGGCCAGGCCCGCCGCTGCATCTCCGCAGACACGGCAAAAAAGAACCCCAGCGGATCCACCTGCGTCCGGTGCGCACGCAGGGCGTCGTCGCGCACCTCGAAGAAATCTCCGCAATCGATCTGCGTGGTGGTCGGATGCGGTGCCGGCGGCGGCGTGTGCCCCTCGGCGTCGGACTCCAGCCAGGCGGCCAACCGCTCGGCATACGGAGACTGCAGGCCGGCCTCCTCCAGCGCGAAGTGCAGCGCACGGAAACGCTCCGGGCTGAAAGCCCTGTCGTAGTAGAGCTTGCTGGGCTCCCAGGGCTCCCCTGCATCGGGATAGCGCAAAGGGTCACCTGCAGCCTCGAAGGCTTCGACTGCCACCCGGTGGGCCATGATGTGGTCCGGATGGGGGTATCCGCCGTTCTCGTCGTAGCTCAGGATGACGTGCGGCTTGAAGGAGCGCACCAGCCGCACCAGGGGCGCCGCGGCCCGGTGCAGCGGCAGCGTGGCAAAGGCGCCTGCTGGCAACGGCGGCAGTGGGTCCCCCTCGGGAAGCCCGGAATCCACGAACCCCACCCACCGCTGCCTGATTCCCAGGATTTTGGCGGCGCTCTCCATTTCAAGGCGCCTGGCTCCGGCCATATCCCGCTTGGGGTGCGGTTCGCCTTCCACCGCAGGGTTCTGGATGTCCCCGCGGGAACCGTCCGTGCACGTGGCCACCATGACATCCACGCCGGAGGCGGCGTACTTGGCCATCGTCGCAGCGCCCTTGCTGGATTCGTCATCCGGGTGGGCATGGACTGCAAGCAGCCGTAGCGGTGCCGGGGAGTTGCTGGACGCTGTCATGGAGGGACGGCTCCTCATTCATCTTTGGTTGTGGCTGTTTCAACGGCGGCGGGCCGCTGCCTCCCACTGGTGCAGGACCGGCACCGGCGGAATGGGCACTAAACTGGACGGGTGACTTCCCCGGACCAGCCGGCCCCATCCGCGCCCGCAGACACTAGCCTAGCCAATCGCTATGGTGCTAAAAAGCGCGGGATTTCGGCCGCCGCCAAGCGGACCATAGCCGGGGTGGCACTGGCCGGCGGCATCGGCTTCATTGCATGGGTCTCCACGTCCAATTCCCTGACCGATATCTCGTTCAAGGACATCGGCTACAGCACCCCTGACGGCACGCTGGCCGAGGTGGACTTCCAGGTGACCAGGGAACCGGGGACAAACGTGCAGTGTGCCGTCAAGGCGCTTGATTCCAAGTTCGCCATAGTGGGCTGGAAAGTAGTGGACATCCCGGCCGATGCCCGGGAAGGAGCGGCTGACGGCGGCAGGACAGTAACGCAGCGCGTGGCCGTCCGCACCGAATCGCCTTCCGTGTCCGGCGTGGTGGACGATTGCTGGATAGCGGATAAAGAGGGCTAGCGGATGTGACGTGCGCCGCTCCCCTGTTGGGATAAGTCCACAGGATTGACTACAATGGAGCAATACCTTCACCCCGCTGAGCTGGTTACTGTTCCACAAGTGGCCACTGTGGCGGGGTCTTTTGCATGTAGGACCATTAGAGGAGAAGTCCGTGTCTACCACCAACAGCGCAGCTGCAGCCTGGCTTACCCAGGAAGCTTTTGACCGCCTGAAGGCAGAGCTGGACCACCTTTCCGGCCCTGGCCGGGCGGAAATTGTCCAGAAGATCGATGCAGCCCGGCAAGAGGGGGACCTCAAGGAGAACGGCGGCTACCACGCCGCCAAGGAGGAGCAGGGCAAGATTGAGGCCCGCATCCGCCAGCTCACGGTCCTGCTCCGCGATGCCCACGTGGGCGAGTCTCCCGCTGACGATGGAATCGTTGAGCCCGGCATGATCGTCGTCGCCAGGATCGCCGGCGACGAGGAGACCTTCCTGCTCGGTTCCCGTGAAATTGCCGGCGATTCCGACCTGGACGTGTTCAGTGAGAAGTCTCCGCTGGGAGCTGCCATCCTCGGGCACAAGGAAGGCGAGACGCTCAGCTACACGGCACCGAACGGCAAGGACATCAAGGTGGAAATCCTGTCCGCCAAGCCGTACGTGGCCTAGTTCCAGACGCACTAAAAGCGCCGGCACCCGCAAGGGGGCCGGCGCTTATGCGTTCTATCCCGCAGCCGGTCAGGTCAGCGGGTCGTCCGCGTCCGAAGCAGCAGCGCCGCCACCAGTCCCCCGGCCGCGCCGCCCAGGTGTGCTTGCCACGAGACGAATCCGGAAACGATGGGCAGGATCCCCAGCAGGATGCTCCCGTATCCCATGAAAAGAACCACGGCCAGGAGGATCTGGCGCCAGCTGCGGTTGAAGAAACCCCGGACCAGGAGGAAGGAGAACAAGCCGAAAACCAGGCCGGATGAGCCCACGGTGATGCCGCCGTCGCCGATCAGCCAGACCGTGAGGCCGGACCCCAGCCAGCTGAAGGCCAAGGCAGTCATGAACACCCGGAGTCCGGAGAGGAACACCAGGAAGCCGAAAATGATCAGCGGCAGGCTGTTGGAGAGCAGATGGTTCAGGTTCGCGTGCAGGAGCGGAAAGGTGAAGATGTCCAGCAGCCCGTCAGCGCTGCGGGGCCGGAGCCCGAACGTCGCGTTGAGCGAGCGGAGCATCACCATGTTGAAGAGCTCGATGACAAAGAGCAGGACCACGAAAGCACCAAGGACCAGCAAGCCGCCCTTAGCCCTTGCCGCCACGGTCTGGCGCTGCCTGATGCCCCCGTCCCCGGTCAGCCCTTCCACGGCACCTCCTAGTGCACCACGATCGGCTGGAAGCCTTCGGCGCGGAGGGCGCTGAGGACCTGGGCGCCGTGCTCGTGGCCTTTGGTCTCCAGGTTCACCGTGATGGAGACGTCTCCCATGCTGATGGAGCCGCCCACCCTGGTGTGGTCCAGGCCGGTCACATTGGCATCGTTTTCGGCGATGATCCTGGCGATGGTGGCCAGTGAGCCCGGCCTGTCGTCCAGCATCATCCGGACAGTCATGTAGCGTCCCGCCGCCGAGAGGCCGCGCTGGATCACCTTCAGCATCAACATGGGATCGATATTGCCGCCGGACAGGACCACGGCCGTGGTTCCCGGGTTCTCGATTTTCCCGTCCATCAGCGCGGCGACGCCCACAGCGCCGGCGGGCTCCACCACCATCTTGGCCCGCTCCAGCAGGAAGATCAGGGCCCGGGCCAGCGAGTCTTCGCTGACGGTGACCACGTCATCCACCAGTTCCCGGATGATGCTGAACGGCAACTGGCCGGGGCGGCCCACGGCGATGCCGTCAGCCATGGTGGACACCTTCTTCAGGGGTACCAGGGCGTCGGCGGCGAGCGACGGCGGGTAGGCGGCTGCGTTTTCGGCCTGCACACCGATAATGCGGATCTCCCGGCCCAGCTCCCTTGCCCGGGCTTTGATGGCCACGGCAACACCGGCCAAAAGCCCGCCCCCTCCAACGCCCATCAGCACGGTATCCACGTTGGGCACCTGTTCGAGGATCTCGAGGCCGAGCGTGCCCTGGCCTGCAACGACGTCGACGTTATCGAAGGGGTGGACGAACACGGTGCCCGTTTCATTGCTGTAACGCTGGGCTTCTGCGAGCGCTTCGTCCACGTTGTGCCCGTGCAGGATAACTTCCGCGCCGTGGCTGCGGGTGGCTGCCAGCTTGGGCAGCGCCACGCCGAGCGGCATGTAGATGCGGGCCTTGATTCCAAGGCTCTTGGCAGCCACGGCCACGCCCTGGGCGTGGTTGCCTGCCGAGGCGGCCACCACGCCGCGCTTTTTCTCTTCCGGGGACAGCCTGGCCATCCGCACATAGGCTCCGCGGACCTTGAACGATCCTGCCCGCTGGAGGTTTTCGCACTTGAAGTAGACGTCGCCGCCAACCATTGTTCCCAGCGCCCGCGACGATTCAACAGGAGTGCGCGCAATAATCCCGTCAAGCAGCTTCTGCGCCTCCAGGACATCGTCCAGTGTGACGGGAAGGGTTTCAAGGATGTTCACGGACTATTCTCCTCTGGATTCGTCCCCGGGGCCCGGCTTGGGAAAGCTGCGGACATCGGGATCTTCTGCTGTGGTGCCTGCTGCGGCGTCCCTGCTGTGCCAGCGCACTGCAGGCCGGGCAACATCCTTGATGGTGTTGTCCGCCGGGGCACCGGCCGCCAGCGGCGTTAGCGGCACCTGTTCATGTTCCCACGTTCTGGCGGCAATGTAGCGAATGGCCGAATTTGCGACGGCGAGAATGGGTACCGAGAACAGGGCACCCGGGATGCCGGCGAGGTATGAGCCGGCAGCGACGGTGAGGATGACGGCCACCGGATGCAGTGCCACGGCCTTGCCCATGACCAGGGGCTGCAGGATGTGGCTTTCGAGCTGCTGGACCAGCAGGACGATGCCCAGCATGATGAGGGCGTTGACCGGCCCGTTGGCCACCAGCGCGAGCAGCACGGCGATGGCGCCGGTCACCAGGGCACCCACCACGGGGATGAAGGAGCCGATGAAGACCAGCACCGCCAGCGGCAGCGCAAGGGGAACACCGATGATTGCTGCTCCCACCCCGATGCCCACCGCGTCAACGAACGCAACGAACATCTGGATCCGGGCATAGCTGACCATGGAAGTCCAGCCCTTGCGTCCGGCGCCGAATGCTGCCGCCCGCGCCTTCCTGGGGAGGAGCCGCACCAGGAATACCCAGATCCTGTCGCCCTCCAGCAGGAAGAAAATCAGGATGAAGAGGGCCAGGACCAGGCCTGCGGCAAAGTGGCCCGCAGTGCTGCCGAAGGAGAGCGCGCCGCTGACAATGCTGCTGGTGTTGTCCTGCAGGGCCGCAGTGGCTTCCTTCAGGTACTGGTCCATCTGGTCCGCCGTCAGGTGGAGCGGTCCGTCCGCCAGCCAGTCCTGGATCTTCTTGACCCCGGCCAGCGATTCCGACCAGAGTTCTCCGAAACCGACCCAGAGCTGCCTACCCACCAGTGCCAGCGCACCGGCGATGAGTCCGATGAAGCCGAGCACGGTCATGGCCACTGCCAGTCCGGCGGGCACCCGGTAGCTCTTGAGCCAGCCCACCACCGGGTTGAGGAGCCCTGCGAGGAGCGCGGCCACCAGGACGGGAATGATCAGGAAGCTGATGTGGCTCAGCAGCCACACCAGGGCACCGCCAACCAGGAGGATCAGGCCCAGCCGCCATGCCCATGACGCCGCGATACGGATTCCGTAGGGAATGTCCCGGTCCAGCTCCCGGTCAGCGAGAACCCGCAGCGTCGGTGGTGCTGGAACGGGTTTTTGCTGTACGGAGGCTGGGCTTGAAGGCGGTACGGCATCCCCGGTTGGCGTCATAGCCTAATAATTCCGCAGCGGTGCCCTAATGGGAAACTGCTAGCGGTCCCCGCCTGCGCTGTAGTCGATTCCCCACTCGATGGTGAAGGCCTCGCCTGGCGCCAACCAGCGGAGTCCGTCGCCGGAGTTGAAGGCGTTTGCCGGTCCGGTCATTGGCTCCACTGCGACGGCCCGGCTGCGGCCGGGGTACTCGGTGCTCACGAAGACGTGGACATACTCGCAGGCTGCATCCTGCCAGAGGCTGACACTGCGTCCGTCGGCAGCACTCAGGGTATGCCGGGCTTTGCCGTCCACGCGCGTGAGGCCGGTGAGGGCGACATCCACGCTGAGGTCCGCAATGCGCCGGCCGGACTGGAAATCGGTGTCTCCCGCCACCGGTGCTGAGCCGCGGGGAATGAGCCGTTCATCGGCCACCAGCCGGGTGTCCGCGGCAACCGTGAGCACCAGCTCCTCGATGGGCGCATCACCCAGGCGGAGGTATGGATGCGCTCCCAGGACGAACGGGGCCGAAGCTTTGGAATGGTTGGCAAGGGTCTGCCGGACCACCAGGCCCAGGGTGTGGTCCAGGAGGTATTGGACGCGGTGCCGCAGCAGGAAGGGATAGCCGTGCTGCGGAAAGATGGTGGCCTCCAGGGAGACGGAGTGCTCCGACTCGTCGACCAGGGCGTACGCAGTGTTGCGCAGCAGGCCGTGGCTGGCGTTGTTCCGGGCAACTTCGGTGATGTCCAGCTGCTGCTTTTTGCCGTCCAGGAACCACTTGCCGTCCTCCACGCGGTTGGCCCAGGGGGCAAGCGTGATTCCGGTGGCTCCGGGCGGGATCTGGTCGTCGCCATATGTCTCTGTCAGGAGTACGCCGCCGCGGTGGAAGGAGCGGAGGCCTGCCGCCAGCTCGGTGACCACCGCCAGGGCATCGCCGCGCCGCAGCTCATATTGCCGCCCCGTCGCATAGGCCTGCGGAGTCGAACCGGCCGGGGATTCCTGCTGGGAAGACGATGTCATGGGCATACCGTACCCCGGCTGCCGTTCACGGCACCAATGGTTAATGTTGTCTTTTGTTCTTAACTATTCTTTTTTGATCGGGTATGCCAAACTTTTCTGCATGACAGGGATCACCAGTACCAGACTCTCCGACGGCCGGGAGCTGATCTATTTCGACGACGCGGGCACTACTGTTTCGCGCGCAGCCGAACTGACCATGGACCACCGCGGCCTTCCTCCCCGGGGCGAGCCGGGCGAGGTCCGGTTCGATGCCCTGACCAACGAGTGGGTGGCAGTCGCGGCCCACCGCCAGACCCGGACCCATCTCCCGCCGGCAGACCAGTGCCCCATCTGCCCCACCACCGGCAGCAACCCCTCGGAAATACCGGCCGCGGACTACGATGTGGTGGTTTTCGAGAACCGCTTTCCCTCCCTCGGACCGGCGCTGGGCCCCGTTTCGGAGGATGCAGTATGGGGAACGAAAGGTCCGGCGTACGGCCGCTGCGAGGTAGTGTCCTTCACTCCGGAGCACACCGGGTCCTTCAGCGGACTCAGCCGGACCCGCTCCCGCACCGTTATTGAGGCCTGGGCACAACGGACCGCCGCCCTCAGCGCCCTGCCCGGGATCCAGCAGGTGTTCCCGTTCGAGAACCGCGGCGCGGACATCGGCGTCACCCTGCACCATCCGCACGGGCAGATCTACGCCTACCCGTACGTAACACCCCGCGCCGCCGTGATCGGCACCGCAGCGCAGGAATTTCATGACGCCCGTGACGGCCGGGAGACCCTGACCGGATCCCTGCTGCGTGCTGAGCGGGAGGACGGGGGCAGGATGGTGATGGAAGGTGAAAACTTCAGTGCCTACGTCCCCTTTGCTGCCCGGTGGCCGCTTGAGATCCACCTGGTTCCCCACCGCCATGTTCCGGACCTGGCGGCCCTGAGCGGCGAAGAGAAGGACGAACTGGCGGAGGTCTACCTGGATCTGCTCAAACGCGTGGACGCCCTGTATCCCACCCCCACCCCGTACATCTCCGCCTGGCACCAGGCCCCGTTGGATCCTGTCCTGCGGCCCGCGGGCTACCTGCACCTTCAGCTGACGTCACCCCGCCGCGCTGCGGATAAGCTGAAATACCTTGCCGGGTCCGAGGCCGCCATGGGTGCGTTCATCAACGACACCACCCCGGAAAGCGTGGCAGAGCGCCTGCGTTCGGTCACCGTTCCGGGGTCGCCCACGTCGCCGGCCCTGGCCGGCATGTCTGAAGGAGCCCCCGCTTGAGCACCGCACCCGATCCCTCCACCGCGCCGGCCCTTGCCCCGGCAGGGGACCTGGCTGCCCGTTTCACCCAAGAGTTCGGGAGCGCTCCCGACGGCATCTGGCAGGCGCCCGGCCGCGTGAACCTCATCGGTGAACACACGGACTACAACGAGGGCTTCGTCCTGCCCTTCGCCATCGACAGGACAGCCCGCGTGGCCGTCGGAGTCCGCGCGGACTCAACTGTCCGGCTGCTATCGACCTACGGCGACCAGGGCGTCGTAGCCACCGCGCTTGAGTCCCTTGAGCCGGGGTCGGCCAAGGGCTGGACGAAGTACCCGCTTGGCGTCATGTGGGTCCTGCGCCGGCGCGGCATCGACGTCCCGGGAGTCGATCTGCTGTTGGATTCAGACGTCCCCCTGGGGGCCGGCCTGTCGTCGTCGCACGCTATTGAATGTGCCGTCATCACGGCGCTGAACGACCTGACCGGGGCCGGCCTGGAAGCACAGGACATGGTCCTGGCCACCCAGCAGGCGGAGAACGACTTTGTGGGAGCCCCCACCGGCATCATGGACCAGTCCGCCTCGCTGCGCGGCGCCCGCGGACACGCCGTGTTCCTGGACTGCCGGGACCAGAACGCCAGCCTTGTTCCGTTCGAGACGGAACCCGCCGGGCTGGTGCTGCTGGTCATCGACACCAAGGTGTCGCACTCGCATGCCGACGGCGGATACGCCTCCCGGCGGGCATCATGCGAACTGGGCGCTGAAGTGCTGGGGGTCAAAGCGCTGCGCGACGTGCAGGTGGGTGACCTGGAGGAGGCTGGCGGGTTGCTGGACGAGGTGACGTTCCGGCGCGTCCGGCACGTGGTCACCGAAAACGACCGGGTGCTGCAGACCGTTGAACTCCTCGCCGACCGGGGGCCCGCTGCCATTGGTCATCTGCTGGACGCCAGCCATGCGTCGATGCGCGATGACTTCGAGATCTCCTGTCCGGAACTTGACCTCGCCGTGGATACCTCGCGGGCGGCCGGTGCCATCGGCGCCCGGATGACCGGCGGCGGGTTCGGCGGTGCAGCCATCGCACTGACCCCCGCCGCCAGCGAACAGAAGGTGCGCGACGCCGTCGTGCACGCGTTTGCCCGGGCCGGCTTCACAGCGCCGGACATCTTCACCGTGTCGCCTGCCGCCGGGGCCATGCGCATCGCCTGAGCCGCAGGATACCCGGACGGAGACAAACGGAGGGCCCCACCAGAAATCTGGTGGGGCCCTCCGTTGCTGTCACGGTCCTGTGGTGGGACCGCCTTGCCGGTTACTCCTCGCCGCGGAGGATAGCCAGCAGGCGGATGATCTCCACGTACAGCCAGACCAGGGTGACGGTCAGGCCGAACGCGGCCGTCCACGAGAAGCGCTGCGGAGCGCCGCTGCGGACACCGGCTTCTATGCTGGTGAAGTCCATGACCAGCGAGAATGCCGCAAGGCCGATGGCCAGGATGCCAATGACGACGCCGATGATGCCGCTTCGCAGTCCGAAGGGTTCGGAGGTGAGGCCGGTCAGCATCATGACGAGGTTGACCACGGAGAAGAGTGCGTAGCCAATCAGGGCGATCATGAAGAACTTCATGGCCTTGGGGGTGGCGCGCACCTTGCCGCTCTTGAAGAGGACAAGCGTCACGGTGAAGACGGACAGCGTGCCGAGGACAGCCTGGAGCCCAACGCCCGGGTACATGGTGTCAAGGACCCGGGTGAGGCCGCCGAGGAAGAGGCCTTCGAGGCCCGCGTACGCAAGAATCAGAGCCGGTGACGGCTGCTTCTTGAACGTATTCACGAGCGCCAGGACGAAGCCGCCCAGCGCACCGACCACCATCAGCAGGGATGCCAGGCCGAGGCCCACCACCATGGTGACCGCGGCACCGGCGAGCAGCACTCCGAGGCAGGCAGCAGTCTTGACGATGACGTCGTCGAACGTCATCCGTCCGGTGTCAGCGGGGCCGGCGGAAGGCCTGCTGTACATCTGCTGCAGTTGCTCGTCCGTCATGCCCTGCGGCTGGGTGTTCCAGCCCTGCTGGCCGTAAGGTGCCTGGCCGTACGGAGCTTGTCCGTAAGGTGCCTGGCCGTACGGAGCTTGTCCGTAGGGAGCCTGCGGGACAGGCGGTGCCTGGGTGGCTCCACGGAAATTCTTTCCGTTGAAGATCGGGTTGCCGCCAAGTGCCATTGCTGGATTCCTCCGTGTGGGTGTGATGTGAACCTTAAGGTTTACGCTACCAATTACCACGCCAATACGCCCCTGAAAGTTCCCGAACGGGCTGCTATGCAACGCAACCGTGACGCAGGCGGCTCCGCTGTCATTGCCGGGCTGCATCCAGCGGGCCTCGAAAATACCGTGGCTCAACAAAGGTTTCTCAAGGCGTTCCTCCCGTCCGGCCCGCCCGCGTTGCCCGAGTTGTTACCTGATCGCTACCAACAAGGCCTGGACCTCGGCATTTGCGGCATCCTGCGCGCTGTAGCATAAGCCAAGCAGGGTGACGGAACTCACACATGCGTGAGGGTGCCGGGCGAGATGGCGCATCCCCGCCCTGCGCCCGTTCGCAGCGGTTGCAATGGCGCAGCCGAGACCGCCCCCAAGTGGAGGTTTTTCACCTTGAGAAGTACACCCCACGGCCAGCCGGCCAAACGACGGCGGGGCTTGCCGGGAATCATGGGAGCCATCAGTGCAACCATCCTGGCGATCCTCCTCCTCGCGGCACCGGCAACCCAGGCCGCTTCCCCGTCACCGACACCATCCCCGTCGAACCAGACCTTCCAGAACAACATCAGCGGTTTCCTCCGCGACGACACCCGCGCACCCCTGGCGGATGTGACCATCACTGCCAGGAAGGGCGACTTCACCGGCACGGCCAAGTCGTCAGCGAACGGCTCCTGGAACATCGGCGTGCCCGAGCAGGGCACCTACACCGTGGAACTGGACGAATCCACCCTGCCTGAGGGCATCACCCTCGCCGAGGGCCAGGATAACCCGCGTGAGGTCACTTTCAGCCAGACCTCGAACCTGTCAGTGATCTTTGCCTTCGGCAAAGGCATCGTGGTCCAGGAACAGAACTTCGGGCAGAACCTGCTCAACCGCCTGGTGGCAGGTCTGAGCTTCGGCCTGCTCCTGGCGCTGGCTTCCGTGGGACTGTCACTGATCTTCGGAACCACCGGGCTCACCAACTTTGCCCATGGTGAGATGGTGACCCTGGGCGCCGTGCTGGTGTTTGCATTCAATGCGGCCGGGCTGCCCTTCTGGCTGGCACTGATCCTGGCCCTGCTGGGCGGCGCCCTCTTCGGGTATGCCCAGGACCGGGGCCTGTGGCGGCCGCTGCGACGCCGCGGGACCGGCCTGGTGCCCATGATGATCGTCAGCATCGGCCTCGCGCTGGCCGTGCGCTACGTCATCCAGTTCTACTTTGGCGGCGCCACGCAACAGCTTCCCTTTGCCCAGAGCCCGGAAATCCAGTTGGGGCCGGTATCCATCTCGCCCAACAACCTCTGGTCCCTGGGCATCAGTGCGGTGGTGATCACGATTCTCGGCATCGTCCTACTGAAGACGCGGCTGGGCAAGGCCACCCGCGCTGTGGCGGACAATCCCGCCCTGGCTGCTGCCTCCGGCATTGACGTGGACGCCGTCATCCGGCTGGTGTGGATCACCGGCGGGATGCTGGCTGCCCTGGGCGGCATACTCTGGGCCTACTACCGGCCGGGCGTCACCTTCGATATGGGATCCGCCATCCTCCTGCTGATTTTCGCGGGCGTCACCCTTGGCGGGCTCGGAACCGTATTCGGTGCACTGGTGGGATCCGTCATCGTCGGAATCTTCGTCGAGCTCACCACAGTGTTCGGCCTCGCCGCCGACCTCAAGTTCGTGGGAGCCCTGTTCATCATGATCGTTGTCCTCTTGTTCCGGCCGCAGGGCATCCTGGGCCGGCGCGAGCGCGTGGGTTAGGAGACAGACGTGGATTTTGGATTCATTCTTGCCAGCGCTGCCAGTGAAATCTTCAGTCCGACGACCGCCGCCTACGCTTTGGCCGCCCTCGGACTCGCTGTGCACTTCGGATATTCAGGGCTGTTGAACTTCGGCCAGGCCGGCTTTATGGCGGTGGGGGCGTACGGGTTCGCCATCTCCACCCTTACCTTCGGGGTGCCGTTCTTCGTCGGGCTGCTGATCGCCGTCCTCGCCTCTTCGATTTTCGCCCTGCTGCTCGGCATCCCCACGTTGAGGCTGCGGGCTGACTACCTCGCCATCGTCACCATCGCATCGGCGGAGATCGTCCGTTATATCGTGACCACAAACCAGCTCACCTCCATCACGGGGTCGGCCAACGGACTGGCGGCGTTTGAAGGCGGTTTTTACGCCATGAACCCCTTCCCGGAGGGTGACTACTTCGGCATGAACAATCGCGACTTCTTTATCCGGGTTGTCGCCTGGGTTCTGGTCGCACTGTGCTGCACGCTGGTATGGCTGCTGATGCGCAGCCCGTGGGGCCGCGTCCTGAAGGGCATCCGCGAAGACGAGAACGCCGTCCGCTCGCTGGGCAAGAACGTCTACGCCCACAAAATGCAGGCACTGATCATCGGCGGTGTGCTCGGCGCCCTTGCCGGCATGGTCTTCACGCTCCCCCGCGGAGCAGTCCAGCCGGCGAACTACGGCACGGAATTGACGTTCTTCCTGTATACCTGCCTCTTGCTCGGCGGCCTTGGTACCGTCCTCGGGCCGGTAATCGGCGCCATGATCTTTTGGGTGGTCCTGTCCCTGACCCAGGGCATCCTGTATGGCCTGATCGAGTCGGGTGCTGTGAACTGGCTTAACACGGTCCAGGCCGGCCAGCTGCGCTACATCCTGGTTGGCGTCGCCCTGATGCTGCTGATGATCTTCAGGCCGCAGGGCGTGTTCGGAAACAAGAAGGAGCTGGCGTTCGCATGAGCATGCACAGCGAGATACCTGCAACCACCGGCACCGACTCGCCGGACTACATGACCGACGACCGTCCTATTCCGGCCGGCGAAACGGGCCCGGGCTGCAAAAAGCGCGACCCGATTCTTGTCGCAGAGAATGTCACCCGCAGCTTCGGCGGCATTAATGCCGTGGACGTCGAGTACTTGGAGATTCCCCGCCACAAAATCACTGCCCTGATTGGCCCCAACGGCGCCGGCAAGACAACGCTCTTCAATCTGCTGACCGGGTTCGATACCCCCAACAGCGGAAAGTGGCAGTTCGAGGGCAAGAGCCTCGCGGGGGTGTCACCCTACAAGGTTGCACGGATGGGTATGGTGCGGACCTTCCAGCTGACCAAGGTTATGGGCAAGCTGACGGTCATGGAGAACATGCGGCTCGGCGCGGCCAACCAGTCCGGCGAGCGCCTTTCCAGGGCGTTGTTCAAGGGCATCTGGGGCGGCCGGGAGAAGGAGATCACGGCCCAGGCAAACGTGCTCCTTGAGAAGTTCAAGCTTGACGTCAAAAAGGACGATTACGCAGCGTCCCTCTCCGGCGGCCAGCGCAAGCTCCTGGAGATGGCCCGGTCCCTCATGGTGCAGCCCAAGCTCGTGATGCTGGACGAGCCCATGGCCGGCGTCAACCCGGCGCTGACCCAATCGCTGCTGGACCACATCAAAAACCTCAAGGCCGAGGGCATGACCGTCCTGTTCGTGGAACACGACATGCATATGGTCAGGCACATTGCCGATTGGGTAGTGGTCATGGCGGAGGGAAAAGTGGTGGCAGAGGGCCCGCCCGGCGAAGTGATGAAGGACCCCGCCGTCATCGATGCCTACCTTGGCGCCCACCACGACGTCGACCTTGGCGACTCCGAGGGCCTCAAGGAACTGGCAGCCGAGCTCGAGGCCGACGAGGAATCCATCGTCGGAACCGAAAATGCCGGCATCATCTCGCTGGACGTTGTGTCCAATGAAGCCGAAGAGGCCCGCCGGGGCGGGAAGCGGCCCAGCGGCACGGAGCCGCAGGGCCGGCACGGTAGCACGGAGACAGGCAGCACGGGGAAGGACACTCAATGAGCAGCACCAGCGCGGCAGCCGCCGCACAGCCGGTGGAAGATGGCGGGTCCGTCGTTAAAGTCACCGACGTTGTGGCGGGTTACCTGCCCGGGGTCAACATCCTCAACGGCTGCAGCATCGAGGCCCGTAAGGGTGAGCTGATCGGCATCATCGGTCCAAACGGCGCTGGCAAGTCCACGCTCCTGAAGGCCATGTTTGGTCTGGTAAAAGTCCATTCGGGTACCGTCGTGGTACGGGGCCAGGACATCACCGGGCTGAAGGCCAACAAACTGGTGACGCGTGGTGTCGGATTCGTCCCGCAGACCAACAATGTGTTCGCCACGCTGACCATCGAGGAGAACCTCCAGATGGGCATGTTCCAACGGCCCAAGGACTTTGCGGAGCGGTTCGACTTTGTCACCAGCCTCTTCCCCGAACTGGGCAAGCGGCGTGCCCAGCGGGCAGGTTCCCTGTCCGGGGGCGAGCGGCAGATGGTGGCCATGGGCCGTGCCCTAATGATGGACCCGGCCGTGCTGCTCCTGGATGAGCCGTCCGCGGGCCTCTCCCCCGTCAAGCAGGACGAAACGTTCCTCCGCGTGCATGAGATCAACCGTGCAGGGGTGTCAGTGATCATGGTGGAGCAGAACGCGCGCCGTTGCCTCCAGATCTGCGACCGCGGCTACGTCCTGGACCAGGGCCGGGATGCCTACACCGGCACCGGCCGTGAACTGATGAAGGATCCCAAGGTCATCCAGCTCTATCTCGGTACCCTGGCCGACACCGTCTAGTAGCGGCCAGCAGAACTGCACGAAGGAGCCCCCGTCCGGCAGGACGGGGGCTCCTTCGTGCGTACTGACGATTACTAGAGCTTGCCAAATTCCGACTGTACGGCTTGGAGCTTATTGTCCGCGGTGTACTCGTAGATACCGATGTAAGCCTCGGTCGGGTCACCGGCGTCGGAGAAGGTGATCGGACCCGACTGGCCGTCGTAGTCGATGTCCTTGCCCTCACGCAGCAAAGTAACGCAGGAGGGGAAGTCGCTGCACTTCTCACCCGACTCCGAGACCGCCTTGAGCTGCTTTGCGATTTCGACGCCGCTGGTGCTCCCTGCGGCTTCAGAAGCGAGGGCGATCAGGTTGACAGCATCGTATGACTCACCGCCGTAGGTGAAGTCCTTCAGTGCGGGATCGATCTCCAGGAGCTTCTTTGTAAACGCTTCGTTTGCAAATGTCCCCGGGAAGGTGCCGTGTGCACCCTGCAAGGTGCCAGGTTGGAAGTCCTTGCTGTAGTCTGCGGTGTTGCCGTCCACCAGGAACATCGTGGTGGGATCGATCCCCTTGCCTGTCATAAGGGGAACGATGCTCTTGGCCTGGTCAAAGGTGATCAGGGCAATTGCGTCGGGCTTGGCCGCGATAACCTTGTCCACCTGGCTGCTGAACTGGGTGTCACCCTCGTTGAACAGCTCCTCGGCCACAACCTTGCCGCCTGCGGACTCGAACGCGGCCTTGATGTTCTTTGCCAGGCCCGTGCCGTACGCATCGTTGAGGACGATCATGCCCACTGTCTGGGCGCCACAGGTAGCCATGTAGTTGCCAAGGACCTTGCCTTGAAGGACATCGGATGGTGCCGTGCGCCAGTACAGTCCTTTGTCGTCCCAGGTGGTGAAGTCCGGCGAAGTGTTAGCCGGCGAGAACTGGATGACCCCAGCACCTGTGATCTGGTTGATGACGGTCTTGGAGACACCCGACGAGGCTGCACCGATGATGGCGTTGACACCCTGCCCCAGCAAGGCATTTGTCGACTGGGTGGCGATGTCCGTCTTGGTGTCACCTGAATCGCGGTGGATTACTTCCACAGGTTTGCCCAGGACACCACCGGCGTCGTTGACTTCCTTCACGCCAAGGTTCACACCGGCAATTTCGGGTGGCCCGAGGTAAGACAGGGAACCGGTGGTGGGCAACAGCGAGCCGAGTTTCAAAGGAGTCTCGGTTGTTCCAGTGGACGGCGGCACCGAACCACCGCCAGCGCCGCCCGTGGCCGGCGCGCTGGTTTCGCCGGTTGCGCCCGGTGCCGGGCATGCGATTCCGGCCGCTGCTGCTCCAGTTGTGGTTTCGGTGGCCGTGGGTGTGGACGGACCGCCGCAAGCCGTTGCCATGAAGGCAACGCCGATGCCAAGCGCTGTCAGCTTGGCAGCGCGGGCTCCCGCCTGGGGGAATAAAGTCATTTACGAGCTCCTCGATCTAAAGGTGCGAACGGCCTTCGACACGAAAAATCAGGGATTCCTGATTTAGCTTCAAGCTAATGCAAATCACAGGCGAAGATAAGTGACTGAGGTCACATCCTTATAACAGTCGTTGCATATGTGGAATTAAACG
This sequence comes from Arthrobacter sp. K410C, assembly GCF_059090105.1. Classification (NCBI taxonomy): domain Bacteria; kingdom Bacillati; phylum Actinomycetota; class Actinomycetes; order Micrococcales; family Micrococcaceae; genus Arthrobacter; species Arthrobacter sp. K410C. Next base: position 51,414 of record NZ_JBNHFJ010000002.1, on the reverse strand, counting down.
GCGGAAGCCGCCCATAAGATGCGGGCGGCTTCCTCGCGGAGACCCTGAAGTCCCCTGCTTCTCTGTACCCCAGGTGGGACTCGAACCCACAACACGCGGATTTTAAGTCCGATGCCTCTGCCAATTGGGCTACTGGGGCGCCGGGTCCATGGTATCCCGTCAGGTGAGTGAGAATGGTCCGGCGTACCGGAACACACCGTGGACACCGCCGGACCACAGTGCGAGCGGCAGGAGCTGGAAGTAGTCGCCCCACTCCGGTTCGGGCGCCTGGACACCAAAACTGGACGCCGGGATAAAGCCAAACCTGGAGTAGTAGTCCGGGCTTCCAAGCAGGACGATGCCGCGCTCCCCAGCGGCATTGGCCCTGTCGATTGTCTCGCGCATGAGTGCCGAACCGATGCCCTGCCGCTGCAGCCGCGGAGTGACACCGAGTGGGCCAAGGCCGAGGAGCGCCTGATCCCCCACCCACCCGCGGGTGCTGATGACATGGCCCACGATCTCCCCGTCCTGGACGGCCACTACGCTGAGGTCCGGGATGTACTCCTCGGCGTCAAAGAGTGCGCGAAGCACCCCCACTTCCACCGGCTCCCCTCCTGCCGGCAGGCCTGTGGCCGGCGAAATTGCGAAAGCGTCGGCCGTCAGGGCCAGGATTGCGTCCCGGTCTGCAGGGTTCTCGCTGCGCAGCACCAGCTCCCGGCGCGGGGCATCCCGGCTCCGGGCAGCGAGTTCGGCCAGGACTTCAAGGGCCCGCGGCGCATCCGCTACCGGCACCAGCAGGTGATCGTGATGGAAACCGGCCAGGACGTTGCAGCTGATGCGGGCGTCCGTAAGGGCCCTGCTGACTGCTGCGGTAAGGCCCACCGCCTCGAGGGCCGAATGGACCTGCAGCGTGATCCAGGCTCCCACAAAGTCATAGCTGAGCCCCTGCCGGTCCGCGTCAGCACGCGGCAGGACCACTGTCAGGCCCTCAGCCTCGCGTACTGCCGCCTCGATGCCGGCTGCCAGGGGCCGTCCGTGCGGCCACAGGACGTAGACGTACTCCCCCTCGCGCTGAACGGGGTGCATACCGGCCAGCAGCTCCTGCAGCTTCACTTCGGCAGTCATGGGCCCAGTCTAGGAGGCAGGCAGCACCGGCAGCAGGACCGGGGTCAGGAATGGGTGCCTGTCCGCTGAATGGCCGCCGGGACGCAAACGGCGGCCGCCCCCGCGAAGGGGACAGCCGCCGTCGGGCACTGCGTGTGCTACTTGGCCTGTGCCGTCACAGATTCCTTGGATTGCACCGCTGTGGAGCCGGTACCACTGGCTGCCGGCGGGGCTGTCGCCGCGGGTGCGGCTGCAGCAGCCGGTTTGGGCGCCGGGGTGGCTGCGGCAACGAAAGCACCGCGCGGGTTGTCCAGGTCCATCAGCTGGGTGGTGTCACGGCCGACGAAGAAGCTGATGATCCAGTTGAAGATCACCCGGAACTTGCGCTCAAACGTGGGCATGGCCAGCCCGTGGTAGCCGCGGTGGGCCAACCAGGCGAGCCCGCCCTTGAGCCCGATGCTGCCAACCAGGTTGATGTTGGCTACGCCCTTCCACTCGCCAAAGCCTGCAACGGCGCCGAGGTTCTTGTGCTTGTAGTCCTTCAGCTGCTTTTCCCAGCGCGAAGCCCAGAGGTTCTTGGCCAGGCGCTTGGCCTGGCGGAGCGCGTGCTGTGCGTTCGGAACGCACGTACCGTCAGGCAGGCCCTTGCCCGTGAGGTCGGGCACGGCGGCGATGTCGCCCGCAGCCCAGGCGTTGTCCACAATGCCTTCGTCTCCGGCAACGCGGAGGTCCGGGAGGACGCGGACGCGGCCACGGGGCTCCAGCGGGAAGTCGGTGGAGCGGACCATCGGGTTGGCCTGGACGCCGGCCGTCCACACGAGGGTGTCGGCTTCAAACTCCTGGGCAGGGGACTTGTCCGGGAGGTTGATGAGCTTGAGGGTGCCTTCGGCGCTATCCAGCGAGGTGTTCAGCAGGACCTCGATGCCGCGGCTGCGCAGGTGCTCAACGACCCATTCGGCCTGCTTGGCAGTGACTTCGGGCATGATGCGGCCCATGGCTTCCACCAGGACAAAACGGACTTCTTCCTGCTTGATCCGCGGGTTGTTCCGGACCGCGGCGCGGGCCAGGTCCTCCATTTCGGTGATGCACTCGATGCCGGCGAAACCACCGCCAACCACCACGAAGGTAAGGGCCTTGGCGCGCGCGGCAGGATCGGTCATGGTGGAGGCAACCTCGATGCGCTCCAGGACCTTGTTGCGCAGCGCAACGGCTTCCTCGATGGTCTTCAGGCCGATGCCCTTGTCCGCGAGGCCCTTGATGGGGAAGGTACGGGTGATGGCACCTGCCGCCAGGACGACGTCGAAGTAGGGGACCTCGAAGTTTTCGCCGCCGTCGGACGGAGCGATGACCGCAGTGCGGTTGGTGTGGTCGATCGAGGTGACGCGGCCCTGGATCAGTTCCGTCTGCTTGAGGTGCTTGCGGTGGGATACCACCGCGTGGCGGGCTTCAATGTTGCCGCCCGCCACCTCGGGGAGGAACGGCTGGTAGGTCATGTAAGGCAGTGGATCCACGAGGGTGACGATGCCACCGGCATTCGCGATCTTCTTCTGCAGTTTGAGTGCTACGTACAGGCCGACGTACCCGCCGCCGACGACGAGTACCCTGGGACGGTCCTGGAGCTCTGGGGTGGTTGCCATAGTTTAAGGATAGCGCAGTTTGTGAAAATCTTCACTAACTGCTCGAAGCGCCCGTAAAGCTAGGTTTTCCGCACCGGATGCACCTTTTCCAGCACACCTGTTTCCGGTTCCTCGCCCGCTAGCGCCGGGTCCCGCGCCGCCCGCCGCAGCTGGATCGCGGCCGCAGCGATGATGGCCGCGAACAGCAGGGCAAATCCGATGACGACCGCACCTCCAATGGCAGTATCACGCTTCGACGGCGGCTCTGCAGCCGGGACGGTTGCCTCCGGAAGTGCCGGCGCAGCAACCGGCGCCTCTGCCGTGGGGACCGGGGTGGGGGTGGCAAGGTTGCCGCGCCGGTGCACCCTGATCCACTCGGCGATGGTTCCCAGGGGATTGTTCTTCGCTTCGGGCACGTTATCCTTCAGCGCCGCTTCGGCGTTGAGGATGCCATAGCCGTAGAGGGGGTCCTTGCCCGGCGGTCCGGCATCCTTTGCGGTGGAGACGATGCGGTTGATGACCTGCTCGGCGCTCATGGAAGGCCACTTGGAGCGGATCAGTGCCGCCACGCCGGCAACGATGGGTGTGGATCCGGAGGTCCCTGCCCATTCGGCATACCCCCCGCCCGGGAGGCCGCCCAGCAGGTTCTGGGCCGGTGCTGCCACGCCGATGCTGATGCCTTGCGAGGACGCGTCGACGCTGGCAGTCCCCGAGCGGTCCAGGCCGGCGACAGTGAGGACGCCCGGGATGGTGGCCGGGGCTCCCACCTGGGTGTTGCCGCCGATCCGGTTGCCGGCTGCCGCGACGATCACCACGTCCTTCTGCTCGGCGTACAGGAAGGCGGCGTCCCAGCTTTGCGGCCATTGCGGGGCGGTGCTGCCGAGCGAGATGTTGATGACTTTCGCTCCGTTGTCCACGGCCCAGCGGACCGCTTCCGGAATCTGGTCCTGGTCACTTTTGCCGGAGGGGTTCGGTGAGCCAAGCCATGTGGACACAGACAGGATCTGGGCCTCGGGGGCCACACCGATGATGCCGTCCGGTGGCGGCGCAGCGGGGCCGGGCGTGGGGGTGGCCGTTTTGTCGGCGGGCTGGTGTCCCCGGCCGGCAAGCATAGTGGCCACCAGGGTGCCGTGTTCGGGCTTCGACCCGACGCTCTTCTGGCCGTTCGGCTGGCCGGAGCCGGACGCGTCGTAGCCGCCTGCCACCGCGCCCTTGAGGTCCGGATGCTGCGCGTCCACGCCGCTGTCGATGACGGCCACCTTGACGCCGGCACCCCTGGACACTTCCCAGGCCTTGGTAATGCCGGAGTCTGCGAGCCAGTACTGCTTGTCCCGCCACTCGTCCGCTTGGGCCGCCGGAGCCGTGATAAGACCGGCAGCGAGGCAGCAGGCGGCGAGGACCAAGGCAAGCGCCGCCGCTCCGGTCCGGCGCAATACGGGGTGGGTGATGGATCGCATCCGGGTTCAGCCGATGCTCAGGGCGATGCCGTCAAGGATGTCGTGCTCGCTGGCCGTCGCCGTGGTGATCCTGCCGCCGGTGAGTTCGCCCAGGCGTTCCAGGATCCTGCGCCACACCAGTCCCCCTGCTCCGATAACATCCACGCGTCCCGGGTGCATGTAGGGCAGTCCGGCGCGCTCGGACCGGACCATCTCCAGGAGGTCCGTCGAGGCGGCGCGGACGGTGTCAATGGGCAGTTCCGCGCCGTGGATGACGTCCGGCTTGTATTCGGGCAGCCGGAGGGCGTGGGCGGTGATGGTGGTGATGGAGCCGGCAACACCGACGACGGCGGTTGCCTGTTCCAGCGGAACGTGCTGTCCGGCGAGGGCCATGGCTGCGTCCACGTCAGCTTCCGCCGCCGCGATCTGTTCCGCGCTGGGCGGATCGTTCCGCAGGTGCCGTTCGGTCAGCCGGACGCAGCCGACGTCCACCGACTTCGCCGCGGTGACGCCCTGTGCGGTGCCGAGGACGAACTCGGTGCTGCCGCCGCCCAGGTCCACCACCAGAACCTGGTGGCCGTCCAGGATGGGCAGGACACTGCTGGCACCGGCAAAGGACAACGCAGCTTCCTCGTCGCCGGAGATCACTTCCGGTTCCACGCCCAGGAGGTTGCGGATTCCATCCACGAAGACGTCCCGGTTCCGGGCATCCCGGCTGGCGGAGGTTGCAACGAACCGGACGGACTCAGCGCCGTGGTCCCGGATCAGCTGTGCGTAATCGGCAGTGGCGGCGAACGTGCGCTCCAGTGCTGCGGGGGCGAGTTCACCGGTGGCGTCCACGCCCTCCCCAAGCCGGACTACGCGCATCTCGCGCACCACGTCGGTGAGGCTGGTGGTGCCGTTGCTGCGGTGTACGTCGGCGATCAGCAGGCGGATCGAATTGGTGCCACAGTCAATGGCGGCTACCCGGGTCACTGGGCAGCCTCGGCAGGATTGGCCGACTTCCGCACAGGGGCGGGGCGGCCCACGATGTCCGGCAGGCCCTGCGGACCGTGCCGGCTGAGGTCCCGGGAAGGAGCTTCACCGGTGGTGTCCCAGGCCCCCTCGCAGTAGCACCTGTCCGCCGTCCACCATTCGCGGATCTGTTGCAGCGCCTCATCCCCCAGCGGATTCACGCCCGGTCCGGCAGCGAGCGATTGCCCCACCAGGACATGCAGGCACTTGACACGGGTGGGCATGCCCCCGGCGGAGACTCCGTCGATTTCCGGGACAGCGCCGATGCCGGACCGCCGGCCAATCGCGTCCCGCGCGGCAAGGTAGGCTTCATGCGCAGACCGGTAGGCGGCTGCCAGTTCCGGGTCGGCGGCCAGCTGCTCGTTCATGGTGTTCATGACCCCCGCCGCCTCAAGCCGGGACACCGCGGAGGTGATCACGGGATGCGTCAGGTAGAAGGTGGTGGGGAACGGGGTGCCGTTGCTCAGCCGCGGAGCCGTTGCCGCCACCAGCGGATTGCCGCACACGCAGCGGGCAGGGATTTCCACCACATCGCGGACCGGACGTCCCAGCTGCCGGCTCAATACTTCAAGATCGTGTGCTGATGGTTGGCGGGAGTCGTCCCGGGCGGCTGCCGTGTTGTGTTCCACTGTCGCGGGCCGTCCTTCCTTTTGCGGTTCAGTCTGTGGCCGCGCGCTCGATGGACTCCCACAGGGAATCCACCCACGGCAGATCGGCGGGGTCTTGTGCTGCTGCACCGGTGTGGCTGCTGGCTTCTCCCGCGGGCAAATCGCTGCCGAAGACCCAGTAGCCGGTTTCGCCCGGCATAACCATGTTAATGCGGTCCCGGGCCTGCTGTTTCACGTAGTTGGGGTCCTGCCAGCGGGAGACCTGCTGGCGGAGCCGGTCGCCTTCAGCCTCGCGGGCGGCGATATCGGCATTCAGCGCGTCGATTTCCGACTTCTTGTCGAAGAAGATCTTCACCGTGGGCGCCAGCATGATGGTGATCGCAACCATCACCACGGCCAGTGCCAGCATCCGGCCGGAAAAAGCCTTCGCCGGAACAGGGTGCTGCTCCTCTTCCGCGGGTTGGTTCGCGGCACCGTTGGTTGCGCTGCTGCCCTTTCCCGGCCTGGCACGCCCTGCGGGTGCGCCCGTGGCCGGTGCCTGTCCGGCTGGTGCCTTCGGGGGCTTGCTGTCGGCGCCGGGGCGTCCTGCCGGGCCCGGGTTGTCCTTGGCCGAGCCGAAATCCGCCTGGATGACGTCGGCGCCGTCGGAGGTTTCGCTTCCTGGACGGGCGGGGCTGACCTTGGGGACTTTGGGACGGCGGGTAGCCATGACACTCCTGATCGCGGCCTGCCTGCGGCCGCCACTGTCTGTGCTGAACAACAAAACGGCGCTGGACAACAACCGGGCTGACGGATGCTGCTGAAACAACAACGGTGGCTATGGTCTTTTCAACCATAGCCACCGTTTATTGCTTTATGCGGCTACTAGCCCTTGAAACGCGGGAACGCGCTGCGGCCTGCGTAGCGTGCGGCGTCGTCGAGTTCCTCTTCGATACGCAGCAGCTGGTTGTACTTGGCAACGCGCTCGGAGCGGGCCGGCGCGCCGGTCTTGATCTGGCCGGCGTTGGTTGCCACCGAGATGTCGGCGATGGTGGTGTCCTCGGTCTCGCCGGAGCGGTGCGAGGTGATGGTGGTGTAACCGGAGCGCTGCGCCAGGCTGACGGCGTCCAGCGTCTCGGTCAGGGAGCCGATCTGGTTGACCTTCACCAGCAGCGAGTTGGCGGTGTGGGTGTCGATGCCGCGCTGCAGGATGGAGGGGTTGGTGACGAAGAGGTCGTCACCCACCAGCTGGACCTTGTCGCCGATGGCGTCGGTGAGGGTCTTCCAGCCGTCCCAGTCGTTCTCGTCCAGCGGGTCCTCGATGGACACCAGCGGGTAGTCGGACACGAGTTCGGTGTAGTAGGCGCTCATCTCGGCCGAGCTCAGGGACTTGCCCTCGAACTGGTAGGCGCCGTCCTTGAAGAACTCGGAGGATGCCACGTCCAGGGCCAGGGCGATGTCCTTGCCCGGGGTGTAGCCGGCGTTCTTGATGGCTTCCTGGATCAGGTCCAGCGCGGCACGGTTGGAGGGCAGGTTCGGGGCGAAGCCGCCCTCGTCGCCCAGGCCGGTGGACAGGCCCTTTTCCTTCAGGACGGACTTGAGGTTGTGGTACACCTCAACGCCCCAGCGCAGGCCTTCCGAGAAGGTTTCGGCGCCGATGGGAGCGATCATGAATTCCTGGATGTCGACGTCGGAGTCCGCGTGGGAGCCGCCGTTCAGGATGTTCATCAGCGGCACGGGCAGGACGTGCGCGTTGGGGCCGCCCAGGTACTTGTAGAGCGGCAGGTCGGCGGAGGCGGCGGCTGCGTTGGCCACGGCCAGGGAAACGCCCAGGATGGCGTTGGCGCCCAGCTTGCCCTTGTTCGGGGTGCCGTCCAGGTCCAGCATGGCCTGGTCGATGGAGCGCTGGTCGGTCGCGTCGAAACCGGTCAGCGCCGGTGCGATCTGGTCGATGATCGCGTCGACAGCTTTCTGGACGCCCTTGCCAAGGTAGCGGCCCTTGTCGCCGTCACGCAGTTCGACGGCCTCGTGCTCGCCGGTGGAAGCGCCGGAAGGTACTGCTGCCCGGCCAATCTGGCCGTCGGAGAGCAGGACCTCAACTTCTACGGTCGGGTTGCCACGGGAATCGAGGATCTCGCGGGCGTGGATGGCATCGATAAGCGCCATGAATTTGCTCCTTATGGGCGATTAACGGGGGATCTTGCAGAAAGACTCGACGTACTCGTCACGGACCAGCGTAGTCGAGAGTGGTGCGGGTTACGGAAACCGGTCCGGGCCGCGGACGTCATGATGGTGTTGGGAGGGGGATTTCTCCTGCTGGTAGCGCCGAACAGCCCCGCGCAGGGCACGTTCGGCGTCGAATCCGGCGTCATGTGCGGAGCGTACGAGGGCGAGGAGCAGCTCCCCGAGCTCTTCCTCAGTTGCGGGGACGGGCGTCCCTGCCGGCAGGGGTGCGTCCGCGCGGGCTGCGCGGTCCACCGACTTCTGCGCCCGGGCCAGCGCGGGCAGGGCGTGCGGGATCCCTTCGAAGTGGCTGGTGCGCGCTGGCCGCTCCGCCCGCTTCACCGCATCCCACTTCCGCACGATCTCATCCACCGTGGCCGGGAAAGTGTCCTGCAGCGAGCCGTCGGGACGGAAGACATGCGGATTCCGCCGGACCATCTTGGCAGCCAGGCCGCGGGCAACGTCGTCGAACTTAAATGCCCCGCGCTCCTCGGCGAGCCGGGCGTGCAGCACCACCTGGAGCAGGACGTCACCCAGCTCGGCCTGGAGCTCGGCGTCGGGATGGCCCGCCTCGATGGTTTCGGCAACTTCGTAGGCTTCCTCGAGGAGGTACTCCACGAGCGAGCTATGCGTCAGCGCGCCGATCCAGGGGCAGTGCTCGCGGAGCGCAGCAATCACGGACAACAGCTCCCCCACGGGGGTGCTGTGGTCCGGCTGCTCAGCCAAGGTTGGCGTAGGTGTCGTTGATGTACTCCACCAGCGCCTCCTTCTCCTCCAGGGGCAGGAAGGAAGCCTCGGCGGCGTTCAGGGTGAGCTCGAGCAGGTCGTCGAGGTCGTAGTCGAACGTCTCCACCAGCAGCTCGAACTCGTCCGTGAGGGTGACGCCGCTCATCAGCCGGTTGTCCGTGTTGATGGTGACGTTGAAGCCCAGCTGGTACAGCATGTCCAGGGGGTGGCTGTCGATACCTTCGCCGAAGGGCGCGATCGCACCGGTCTGAAGGTTCGAGGAAGGGCAGATTTCCAGGGCGATGCCGCGGTCGCGGATCCAGCTCGACAGGTCGCCCAGGGTGACCAGGCCGATGGTGTCCTCGGCGTCGTCGTCGAATTCCACCATGATGTCCTCGGCGATCCGCACGCCGTGGCCCAGGCGGAGCGCGCGGCCGTCCACGAGCGCCGACTGGATGCTTTCCAGTCCGGCGGCTTCACCGGCGTGCACCGTGGCAGGGAAGTTCTGCTGGGCCAGGTAGGTGAAGGCGTCCCTGAAACGGGACGGCAGGAAGCCGTCCTCCGCTCCGGCAATGTCGAAGCCCACGGCACCGCGGTTGCGGTGGCGGACGGCGAGCTCGGCGATCTCCTGGCCGCGGTCGGCATGGCGCATGGCCGTGATCAGCTGGCCCACCTGGATCTCGCGGCCGCTGTCCCCTACCGCCTCGACCCCGGCTTCCAGGCCTTCCTGGACGGCCTCCACGGCTTCATCCAGCGTGAGTCCCTTCTGGAGGTGCTGTTCGGGGGCCCACCGCACTTCGCCGTATACGACGCCGTCGTCTGCCAGGTCCTCGACGAATTCCTTGGCCACCCGGTACAGGCCTTCATGCGTCTGCATAACCGCCACCGTGTGGTCGAAGGTTTCCAGGTAACGGACCAGGGAACCGGAATCGGCCGACTCCCGGAACCACTGGCCCAGTGCCACGGGATCGGTGGACGGAAGGGTGTGCCCGACTGCCTCGGCAAGTTCGATGATGGTGGCCGGACGGAGGCCTCCGTCCAGGTGGTCGTGAAGCGAGACCTTGGGCAGGTTCTTCAGGTCAAAATCGATGGCAGGGGCAGCGTCAACAATAGGCTCAGTCACGTTCCCACCTTAGGGTGGGCGGGGGCGCAAAGCCAGCGGCTAGGGTGTTGCCGGCCCGCCGTCGGCGGACGGCGCGAGGACGCCGGACCCGGGCTTGCCGTTGCGGGCACCGGAGGGCCCGCCGTCGAGCCATTCGTCCACTTCTTGGGCGTCGTTCCGGGCAAGGTGCTTGTGCCACCAGCGGAGCAGGTGGTCGATCAGGATGCCCAGGACGATGGCAAAGACAACGGCGATGCCGGCACTGAGCAGCGGGTTGTGGTGCAGCCAGGGGAAGGAACTGGCCAGCAGCCCGATCCCGATGGAGTAGCCCACCCAGGTGATGCACGCGAAGGCATCCAACAGGAAGAACCTGCGGTGGCCGAAGCCGGTGCTGCCCGCGACGTAATTGACGGCCACGCGGCCCCAGGGGATGTAGCGGGCCGTGAAGATCAGGACCGCCCCGCGTTTGTCGAGCTCGTAGCGCGCCCAGCTGAAGGCCTTCCTGACCTTGGGCCGGCGCATCCATTTCCACCGGTCCAGCCCGATCCGGCGTCCCAGCATGAAGGCCATGTTGTCCCCGGCGATGGCCCCGATCAGCGCGGTGGTGCCAAGGATCCAGAGGTTGGGCTCGCCGCTGTGCCGGGCGAAGGCTGACAGGGCGACGATGAGGGTTTCGCTGGGCACCACCATGGCGAAGCCGTCCACGAAGAAAAACACGAGCAGGACCGGGTATATCCACCACTGGCCCGCTGCATGGAGCACGGCCTCATTAATAAACTCCACGCGGTCTTGCTCCTAGACAATGATGACGCAGCTATAGCGACGCTGCCGTAGCGGAAATCGTTCCTAAGTGTCCCATGGCCCGGGCTCCGTCCGCTACGCCCGGGGCCGGGAAACACCTTTCCCACGCTATCCCCGGCCGGGGCCCGATGCGTCGTCCCTGGGGGTGATTTTCCGGTCCCGGTCAGGCCTCGGGTTCCCGCATGCGTTCGACCACGGGGGTCTGCCGCCGCAGGCGGTTGATCACCACGTCCACCACGATGCCGAGCGCCACGGCGCACACGATGGCGATGACGGCGCCCAGCAGGTGGTTCTCCTCGAACCACTGGCCGAAGAACAGCCCTATCCCCACGGAGTACACCGCCCAGAGGACGGCCGAAAGGGTTGTGAGGGCGATGAAGCGAAGGTGGTGGTACTGCGTGGCACCCGCCGTCAGGTTCACCGCGACCCTGCCAATGGGCACGAACCGCGCAACGAGGATGAGTGATGCAGGGCGCTTCCGCAGTTCGCCGCCCGCCCAGCGGAAGGCGCTTTGCATGCGTGGACGCCGCATCCAGGACCAGCGGGTGGTGCCGACACGGCGCCCGATCAGGTAGGCGATGTTGTCCCCTGAGAAGGCGCCCAGGGCGGCCACGAGCACTAAAAGCCAGGGGTTGGGGACATCCGCCGTGGCGGCCACGGCGGACAGCCCCACCACCACGGACTCGCTGGGAATGGGCGGGAAGAAGCCGTCAATGATGCAGCACGCCAACACCAGGAAGAGCACCCAGGGCTGCCCGGCTGCGGCGACGATGAAGTCATTGATGGCGTGCATGATCCCCTATGCTATGCGGTCCAGGATCAGCCGCTGCGCCGGCCTTGATCCTTCCGGGGCGATAACCACAGCCTGTTCCAGGGCCTCCTTGGCCCGCGTGAATTTCTCTGGGGTGTCGGTAAGCAGGGTCATCAGCGGTTCCCCGGCCCGGACCACTGCGCCCGGCTTGGCGTGCATCCTGACGCCGGCGCCTGCCTGTACCGCGTCCTCCTTGCGTGCGCGTCCTGCTCCCAGGCGCCATGCGGCAACGCCAACGGCCAGGGCGTCCAGTTCCACGAGGACCCCGTCGGCCGGTGCGTACACCGTTTCGGATTCCCGCGCCGCCGGCAGCTTGGCGCGGGGATCGCCGCCCTGCGCCTGGATCATCCGGTTCCACACGTCCATGGCCCGGCCGTCCTTGAGGGCGTCCGCGGGGTCGGCGTCGTGCACCCCTGCGGCGGCGAGCATCTCCTCCGCGAGCCGGACCGTCAGCTCCACTACGTCGTCCGGGCCGCCCCCTGCAAGGACCTCCACGGACTCCTCCACCTCGATGGCGTTTCCTGCCGTGAGGCCCAGCGGGGTGTCCATGTTGGTGAGCAGGGCGACGGTGTTGACCCCTGCGTCCTTGCCCAGCGCCACCATGGTTTCGGCCAGCTCACGGGCAGAGGCTTCGTCCTTCATGAACGCGCCGCTGCCCACCTTCACGTCCAGGACCAGGGAGCCGGTGCCCTCGGCGATCTTCTTGCTCATGATGGACGAGGCGATCAGGGGGATGGCTTCCACGGTTCCGGTGACGTCGCGCAGGGCGTACAGCTTCTTGTCCGCCGGGGCCAGGCCGGCACCGGCGGCGCAGATGACCGCCCCGACGTCCTGCAGCTGTGCCATCATTTCCTCGTTGCTGAGGGACGCTCGCCAGCCCGGGATGGACTCCAGCTTGTCCAGCGTCCCGCCGGTGTGGCCGAGGCCGCGGCCGGACAGCTGCGGCACTGCCACCCCGAACACGGCAACCAGTGGGGCCAGGGGCAGTGTGATCTTGTCCCCCACGCCGCCGGTGGAGTGCTTGTCCGAGGTGTATTTCAGGCCGCCGTCGGGCCGCCGGAGGCTGGAGAAGTCCATGGTCTCGCCGGAGGCGATCATGGCTGCGGTCCAGCGGGCAATCTCCGTCCGGTTCATGCCGTTCAGCAGGATGGCCATGTTCAGCGCGGCCATCTGCTCGTCGGCGATGGCGCCCCGGGTGTAGGCGTCGATGGTCCAGTCGATCTGTTCGGGGCTCAGGGTGCCCTTGTCCCGCTTGATGCGGATGATGTCAACGGCGTCGAATGCTTCAGCTTTGCTGTCAGTCACCGGGTTTCCTCCAGGTGTTCGGGACCGAAGGCGTCGGGCAGCACCTGGTCCATGGTCTTGATGCCCCGGGTGGTCATGAGTTCCATGTCCGGGGCGCGGAATTCGTAGAGCAACTGCCGGCAGCGGCCGCAGGGCATCAGGATGTTGCCGCTGCCGTCCACGCAGTAGAACGCGCGCAGCAGTCCGCCGCCGGTCATCTGCAGGTTGCCTACCAGGGCGCACTCGGCGCAGAGGGTCAGCCCGTAGCTGGCGTTCTCCACGTTGCAGCCGCTGACGATCCTCCCGTCACCGGTGAGGGCAGCGGCCCCCACCGGAAACTTGGAGTAGGGGGCGTAAGCGTTGCGCATGGCGGCGACGGCGGCGGCTTCCAGCGCCTGCCAGTCCACCGTGGTTGCCTGGTCCACGCCGGTCATCCCTTGACGTAGGGTATGCCACTGGCTGCCGGTCCCCTGGACTTGCCCACCAGGCCGGCGACTGCGAGGACGGTCACCAGGTACGGCAGCATGGCCATGAATTGGCTGGGAACCGGGGTTCCGATGATGGTGACGATACTCTGCAGGTTGTCCGCGAAACCGAACAGGAGCGCCGCGAAGAACGCACCGATCGGGTTCCACCGGCCGAAGATGAGGGCAGCGAGGGCGATGAAGCCGCGGCCGCCGGAGATCTCCTTGGTGAAGCTGTCAATGGCCACCAGGGTGAAGAAGGAACCACCGATCCCGGCGACGGCACCGCCCAGGGTGACGTTCCAGAAGCGGGTGGCGTTCACGTTGATGCCCAGGGTGTCCGCGGCCTGCGGGTGTTCACCTACAGCCCGGACCCGCAGGCCCCACCGGGTCTTGAACAGGCCCACCCAGACCACCAAGACTGCGATGTACATCAGGTAACCCACCAGGGTCTGCCGGAACAGGATGGGGCCGATCACCGGAATGCTGGAGAGGACCGGAATCTCAATGGCCTCCAGCCCGGGCGGGGAGTTGAACCGTTCGCTGTCCTCCTGCATGACAGTGCTGAACAGGAAGCCGGTGACGCCGGAGACGAGCACGTTCAGGACGACGCCGACGATGATCTGGTTCACCAGGTACTTGATGCTGAACAGTGCCAGCACCATGGACACCAGTGCACCGGCGATCGCGGCAGCCAGGAGCCCCACGAACGGGTTCTGCGTCATGCTGGCCACAATGGCAGCAGTGAACGCACCGCCGAGCAGCTGGCCTTCGATGGCGATGTTGACCACGCCCACCCGTTCGCAGAGGACGCCTGAGAGCGAGCCGAACACGAGTGGAACGGCCAGCGTGACCGAGCCGGCGATCAGCCCGGCCAGCGAGATGCTGGGGGTGCGGGCGCCGCCCACAACCCAGATAAGGAATGCTGCGACGAACAGGACGATGAAGGTCACCGGCAGCCAGCCCGGCGCGGCCCGGTCCTTGGTCTTGAGGTAGACCGCGTAAGCGGCCAGCCCCAGCATCAGCACGGACAGCACGATGCCGCCGGCGAACGCGTTCACCGCCAGGGCAGGCAGCTGGAAGAAGTCCTCGCCGGTGGAGATGCCGAAACTTGCCGTCTGGTTGGGGGCCAGGAGGCCGAAGAAGACCAGTGCGATCAGCCCGAAGGCTGCCAGCAGGACGGGCGTCTTCCAGCCCACCGGCTTGGCGGAAAGGGCGGCGGCACCGGCGTCGGTTCCGGCTGGCTGGGGTGTTCCCGGGCGCGGGGACGAAACTGTTGTGCTCATGCTGCACCTCCGGTAGTTGCTGCCTGCCGGGACTTCGCCGGACGGGCAGGCTTCTTCCGCCGCGGGTTCAGTCCGAAGACCGCGCGGACCAGCGGCGGCGCCGCGATGAACAGGACAATCAGGGACTGGACCACCAGGACGATGTCGATGGGGGTGCCGGTCTGGATTTGCATCTGGACGGCCCCGGCGCGGAAGGCGCCGAACAGCAGGCCGGCTGCAAAGGTGCCCCACGGCGTCGAACGTCCCAGCAGCGCGACGGTGATGGCATCGAAACCGTAGGTGGCGGCAACGCCGTCGGTAAGCACCTTCTCGGTTCCGGCCACCTGCGCGACGCCGGACATTCCGGCCAGTGCGCCGGCCATGGCCATCACGAGGATGGTGGACCGGGAAACGTTAATGCCGGCGGTCTGGGCCGCCTTGGGGTTGGCGCCCACAGCCCGGAATTCAAACCCGACGGTAGAGCGGTTCAGCAGCCACCACACCAGGAAGGTGGCGCCGATGGCCAGGATGAAGCCAAGGTGGAGCCGGTATTGCGTGCCGAAGATCTGCGGATAGACGGCCGAGGGGTCCAGGATGGGGGAAATGGGGTTGGACTCCCCCGGGCGCTGGAACGCCGGCGTGTTCAGCAGGTACCGCAGGAAATACAGTGCGATGTAGTTGAACATGATGGTGAGGATGACCTCGTGGGCACCGGTT
The DNA here is from genome assembly GCF_059090105.1 of Arthrobacter sp. K410C. Taxonomy (NCBI): domain Bacteria; kingdom Bacillati; phylum Actinomycetota; class Actinomycetes; order Micrococcales; family Micrococcaceae; genus Arthrobacter; species Arthrobacter sp. K410C. The sequence continues at coordinate 36,285 of NZ_JBNHFJ010000002.1, read as the reverse complement.
CGTGCCTTGAGCACGCCCACCAGCCCGCCCCACAGGGCGCCGCCGACGATCCCTGCCACCAGCACCAGGAGGAGGTGCAAGCCGAACGGCAGGTGCAGCGCGAAGCCCACCCACGCGGCAAGGATGCCCGCCACGATGATCTGCCCCTGGGCGCCGATGTTGAAGAGGCCTGCCCGGAACGCCAGTGCCACACCCAGGCCGGCCGTGATAAGCGGCGTGGCGATGGTGAGCGTTTCCATGAACGGCGCGAACTGGGCGGCCACGCTGTTTCCGCGGGGGTTGAACACTGAGCCTTGGAACAGGGCGACGTAGGATCGGGTGGCTGCGTCCCAGACGGCGGCGAGGAAGTCCGTGGGCCGGGCAAGGAAGTAGGTGGAGGTGGCGGCCACCCGCGCATCGGTGCTGGCGATCAGGAGGCCGCCGATGATGAGGGCCAGCAGCACCGCCAGGAGCGAGACCATGCCGCTGCCGGTGAAGATCCTGCGGAGCACCGTGTCGGGGCCGCCCGGAAGCTGTCCGCTTTGGGCGGTGGCAGGTACGGCGGAGGGCTCCATGGCACCGCCGGCGGTGTCAACGGAGACGACGGCGGCGGTTTCCTCCTCCGCCTGGCTGGCCTTGTGGTGGGGCTTGCCGGAAGGCTTGGTGCCATGCCCTTCCCCGGCCGCGTGCTTGGGGGGATGGTTGTCAGACATGGTCGTCTCCCTCGGCGTCTGGAGTGGAAGCGGTGGTTGTGGCCGCGGCGGGTCCGGCCTGTGGAGTGTGCGCGTGCTCCTCCGGCGGGATCCCGGCCATCATGAGGCCCAGGGTTTCACGGCTGGTGCCGGCCGGGACGATGCCCACCAGCTTGCCCTTGTAGAGAACGGCGATCCGGTCCGCCAGCTCCATCACCTCATCCAGTTCGGTGGAGATGATCATGACGGGCGTGCCCTGGTCGCGCTCGGTAACGATCCGGCGGTGCAGGAATTCGATGGAGCCCACATCCACGCCCCGGGTGGGCTGGGAGGCGATGAACAGCCGCAGGGGCCGCGAGAGCTCCCGCGCCATCACCACCTTCTGCTGGTTGCCGCCGGACAGTGTCCCGGCGGCCGCGGCCGCGGAGGGGGTGCGGACGTCGAACTCACCGATCCGTGCCTTGGCGTTTTCGAGGATCCTTGCCGGGCTCATGCTGATGCCTTTGGCGAACGGCGGTTTGTCATACAGGTCCAGGACGAGGTTTTCCGCCACGGAGAAGGTCCCCACCAGGCCGTCCACCTTGCGGTCTTCGGGCACGAAACCGACGCCGGCCTTGAGGACTTCCTTGACGGGGCGGCCCAGGAGTTCCTTGCCGTCGAGGGTGACCGAACCGGAGACCCGCTCCTGCAGGCCAAGGATGGCTTCCGTCAGCTCGGTCTGGCCGTTGCCCTGCACCCCGGCGAGGGCGAGGATCTCGCCCCGGGCGATGTCAAAGCCGAGTCCGTCCACCACATGCTGGCCGTTCGGTGCGATCACCGTGAGGTCGCGCACCACGAGCGTCTTTTCCTGGGGCTTTGCCGGCGCCTTGTCCAGGTTGAGGCTGACAGCACGGCCCACCATCATGGAGGCCAGCTCCGAGGTGGCGGCGGAGGGATCGGCCGAACCCACCACCTTGCCGCGCCGGATCACCGTGATGGTGTCGGACACCTCTTTGACCTCCCGCAGTTTGTGCGAGATGAAGACGATCGAGGTACCACCGGACTTCAGCTGGCGCATGATGTCCAGGAGTTCGTCGGTCTCCTGCGGCGTCAGGACGGCTGTGGGCTCATCAAGGATCAGGACCTTGGCGTTCCTGACCAGGGCCTTGATGATCTCCACGCGCTGCTGGACGCCCACCGGAAGGTCCTCCACCAGGGCGTCGGGGTCGACGTCGAACCCGTACTGGTCCGAGATCTCCTTGATCCGGCGGCGGGTTTCGTCCAGGTTCAGGAAGCCCGCGGCCTTGGTGGGCTCGGCGCCCAGGGCCACGTTTTCGGCCACTGTGAAAACAGGGACCAGCATGAAGTGCTGGTGCACCATGCCGATGCCGGCGGCCATGGCGTCGCCCGGTCCGCGGAAGGTTACGGGTTTGCCGTCAACGAGGATTTCCCCGTCAGTGGGCTCATACAGCCCGTACAGCACATTCATCAGGGTTGATTTTCCTGCCCCGTTCTCGCCGAGCAGGCAGTGGATTTGTCCCGGCTCAACCACCACGTCTATGTGGTCGTTGGCCAGCAGCGTGCCAAATCGTTTGGTGATCCCTCTGAGTTCAAGTTTCAAAACTCTGACCAATCTCGAAGCGTCCGGTGGTCCACCGGACGGGATATGAGGCTGCAGCACCAGCCTAGTGGGTGCAGCCGGAGGATGAGCGGGCGGCGGGCCCGAAATGCGGCCAGCAAAAAGCGCCACCGCCCGGCCTGTCGGTAACGGGCCGGGCGGTGGCGCTCATGCAGGAATCAGGCCTTCGGGCTGGCCGCGGATTCCACCTTCAGCTTTCCGTCGATGATGTCCTTCTCGATCTGCTCCAGCTCGGACTTCAGGTCCGCAGGAACCTGGGAGTCAAGATCGTGGAAGGGTGCCAGCTGGACGCCTTCGTTGGCGAGGGTACCGACGTAGGGCTCGTTGCTGAACTTGCCTTCCTTGTCATCCTTAACCACGGCTTCCACGGCCTCACCCATGGTCTTCATGACCGAGGACAGCATGATGTCCTTGTAGTCAGGGGCGGTGAGGTAGCCGTCGGAGTCGACCCAGATCAGCTTGACGTCCTTGCCGGCAGCCTTGGCTTCCTTGAGGGCGGAACCGGCACCCTTGCCCACCGGGCCGGCAACGGGCATCACGATGTCTGCGCCCTGGTCCAGGAAGTTCTGGGTGAGCTGCTTGCCAACGTCCTGCTTTTCGAAGTCGCCGGTGAAGCTGCCGTCCTGGGCTTCCTTGTTCCAGCCAAGGAGCTTGACGTCCTTGCCCTTCTGCTCGTTGTAGTACTTCACGCCGTCCGCGTAGCCGTCCATGAAGATGGTCACGGTGGGAAGCTTGATGCCGCCGAACGTTGCCACGGTTCCGGTCTTGGTGGTGCCGGCGGCAAGGTAGCCGGCCAGGAACGCGGCCTGCGCGGTATCGTAGATGATCGGCTTGACGTTGCTGATCGGCGGGTCGTAGCTGTAGTCGACGATGGCGAAGTGGCTGTCCGGGTTGGCCTCGGCCTGCTTCTTTGTCGCGTCGCCGAGCAGGAAGCCGATGGTCAGCGTGAGGTCACAGCCTGCTGTCACCATGGCCCGCAGGTTCGGCTCGAAGTCGTTGTTGGTCTTGGACTCCACCTGGTTGACCTTGATTCCAAGGTCCGTCTCGGCCTTCTTCAGCCCCTCGTAGGAGGACTGATTGAAGGACTGGTCGTCGAACCCGCCCGAGTCGGAGACGATGCAGCCCGTGTAGTCGCTGGCGCCGGCAGTGGAGCCGCCGCCGGCTTCGGGAGGCGCACCGCAACCGGCCAGCACGAGCGCTGTGGCGCCCACCGTGGCCAGGCCGGCAACGGAACCGCGCTTGAGGTGTGCACGCAGTGATGACATCAAGATTCCTCCAGGATGAAGAGAGTGGCGCTACGGCTCGAATTCAATGAGTGTCCGTTTCTGCACTGAAATTCTGTTTTCACTGAGGGCTCGCAGCACTGCGCCGGAGCGCACTGATGGCACCCACTTTAGTGGCCTGCGCCACGTCCAATAGCACGGCAAGGCAACTTCCTTAAGATTGTTTACAAGTTGTTACCAACCAGTACGGGGTGCCGCGTCCGCGCGGCACCCCCTACTGGGCAGGGCAGGCGGAGGTGCTAGAGCCTGACCAGCATCTTGCCCGTGTTGGCACCGTCCAGCAGGTCCATGAATGCCTGCGGAGCGTTTTCCAGCCCGTCCACGATGGTCTCGTCGTACCGGACGGTGCCGTCGGCCAGCCAGCCTGCCATTTTCTCGGCGAACTCTGCGGAGTGCTGCCGCTGGCCGCCCACCAGGAAGCCGCGGAGGGTGAGCTGCTTCCCGATGGCCAGCGCCAGGTTATGCGGGGCCGGCGTGGGCTGGGTAGAGTTGTACTGGGCTATGGCGCCGCACATGGCCACCCGTCCCCCCACGTCCAGCACGGACAGGGCAGCTTCAAGGTGCTCTCCGCCCACATTGTCGAAGTAGACGTCGATGCCCCGGCTGCCGGCCGCCTCTTCAAGCAGGTCCCGCACCGGACCGTCGTGGTAGTCGAAGGCGGCATCGAAGCCAAGCTCCAGGAGCCTGGCTACCTTGGCCGGGGAACCCGCAGAACCGATGACACGGGAGGCACCCATGGCCTTGGCGATCTGGCCCACCAGCGAGCCGACGGCTCCTGCCGCACCCGAGACAAACACGGCGTCGCCCGGTTTGAACTCGGCGACCTTGAGCAGTCCCGCGTAGGCGGTCAGGCCGGTCATGCCGAGGGCGCCCAGGAAGGCCGACGCCGGCGCCAAGTCGGTGCGGGCCGGCTTCGCGGCTTCCCCGTCAAGGACGGCGTATTCCCGCCAGCCGAGCGAATGTACGACGACGTCGCCCTCCTGGAGCGCCGTGGAACGGGACGCAATCACCTCGCCCACCGCACCGCCGTCGAGTGCTTCGTCGAGGGCAAAGGGCGTCGAGTAGGACTTGACGTCGTTCATGCGGCCGCGCATGTAGGGATCAACAGAGATGAAGAGGTTCCGCACCATGACCTGCCCGTCGCCCAGCGCGGGCAGCGGCGATTCTGCGAGCCGGAAGTTTGCTGCTGCGGGACGGCCCACCGGGCGGGAGGCGAGACGGATTTCCCGGGTGGCGGCAGGAAGGGTGGCGGCTCTCATGCCGCGTACTCAAGGACTTTGATGTCCACGCTGATATTGCCGCGGGTGGCATTGGAGTAGGGGCAGATCTCATGTGCCCTGGCAACCAGGGCCTCGGCTGTATCCCTGTCCAGGGCAGGCAGCGCAACCTCCAGTTCGGCGGCCAGGCCGAAGCCCTCCCTGCCGTCAAGCCGGCCAAGGTGCACCTTGGCAGCCACTGCGGAATCCGTCAGGTCGGCGCGTTCCTGGCGTGCCACCAGGCGGAGGGCCGAGTGGAAGCACGCGGCATACCCGGCGGCAAAGAGCTGCTCGGGGTTGGTCCCGTCGCCGGTGCCGCCGAGTTCAACCGGGCTGGCGAGGGAAACGTCCAGCCTGCCGTCACGGGTACGGGCGGTGCCGTCGCGGCCGTCGCCGGAGGCAAGGGCAACTGCAGTGTAAAGGGGCTTCATGGATATATCCGTTCTGTCGGGATCAATACTCGTGGGGTGGTTCCGGGAAGGCGGTCAAAGCGCAGCGTGCAGGGCGGCGGTGAGCTTGCCCAGGGTCTCGCGCAGTTGCTCGAGCTCCGCGGCAGAGAGTCCTGCAGCATCGGCGAGCCGTTGCGGAATGGCAGACGCCTTTGCGCTCAGGCTCCTACCCGCTGGAGTGAGGTGGATGGCCACCCGGCGCTCATCCTCGCCGGATCGGCGCCGCTCAACAAGGCCGAGGGCCTCAAGCCGCTTGAGCAGCGGCGACAAGGTGCCGGAGTCAAGGCCGAGCTCATCGCCCAGTTCCTTCACGCCCCGCGGCTCGTTCTCCCAGAGAACCAGCATGGCCAGGTACTGCGGGTAGGTCAGGCCCAGGTCTTCCAGGACGGGCCGATATACGGCGGTTGCTGCGCGGGAAGCGGAGTAGAGCGCAAAACAGACCTGGCGGTCCAGGCGGGGAGCTTCACTCATGGCACCAACAGTAGCGGGCAACTAAGTTGTGCACAACTTACCCAGCTCCGAGGCGCAGGTAAGGCATGAAAAAGCCCGACGCCGGCACTTCAGCACGTGCCGGCGTCGGGCTTTCCCGAAAGCGTTTAGAAGTCGCGGATGGTGCGCAGGGCGGCCGCGGTGAGGACCCGGATGCCCAGGCCCAGGGCCTGCTCGTCCACGATGTAGTCGCCGCGGTGCAGGTCATATTCCTCGCCGCCGGGGGTCTTGGTGCCCAGGCGCATCATGGCGCCGGGGAGCTCGGCAAGGAACCAGGCAAAGTCCTCCCCGCCCATGGACTGGGGCGTCAGCACCACGGCGCTCTCGCCGATTTCCGCGCGCGCGGCTGCCTCAATGATCGCCGTTTCGTGTTCGGAGTTCACCACCGGGGGCACACCCCGGGTGTGTTCAAGCCGGACGTCCACACCGTAGGGCGCCGCCACCTGGTGGACCACCTCGTCCAGCAGCTCGCCGGCCTCGTGCCAGGCCTCGCGGTCCAGGCAGCGCATGGTTCCCGCCATGTAGCCGGTGCCGGGAATCGCATTCGGCGCGGATCCGGCGGAAATCTGGCCCCAGACGACGGACACTCCACTGCGGACATCCACCCTGCGGGACAGGACGGCGGGAACGTTGACCGCGATCTGGGCCAGGGCGAACACCAGCTCTTCCGTCAGGTGCGGCCGGGAGGTGTGCCCGCCCCGGCCGGAAAGCTCGATCCGGATGGTGTCCGATGCCGAGGTGATGGCCCCGATGCGCGTTCCGATCTTGCCCACTTCGATGCGCGGGTCGCAGTGCAGCGCCATGATGCGGGGCACGCCCTCCAGGACGCCCTGCTCAATGCAGGCGTGGGCACCGCCCGGCATGGTCTCCTCGGCGGGCTGGAAGATGATCCGGATGGTCCCGCCCAGGGGGGTCTCCTGGTGCATGCGGTGCAGTACCAGGGCAATGCCCAGCATGGTGGCGGTGTGTACGTCGTGGCCGCACGCGTGGGTGACGCCGTGGTTCTTGGACGCGAACGGCAGGCCCGTTTCCTCGATGATGGGCAGGGCGTCGATGTCGCCGCGCAGGGCGGTGGCAATGGGACCGTCGCCGACGTCCACCGTGAGCCCGGTGCCCTCGAGGCGGCGGGGTTTCAGGCCGGCCTCCTCGAGGCGCTCGGCCAGTTTGTCCGTGGTCCGGTACTCCTTGAAGGAGAGTTCGGGGTGCGCGTGCAGGTCCCGGCGGAATTCAATCAGTTCCGGCAGGAGCGGTTCGAGCCAGGGCGACACCAGGGCGGTGGGCTCGGCTTCAGTAGTGTAATTGCGCACTTCATCACTCTAGCGAGGATGGACGCAATACAGGCCATCACGGTTACCGCGTTACATCCCGGGCAACCGTGACGGCAAGAACTGCGGGCAAACTTTGGGTTAAAGGACGTCCGTGTCGCCGCTGGCCTTGAGGGCGTCAACGGCTGCCTTGACCCGCTGCGAGTTGGCCATGGTGGTGACCAGCAGGGCATCGGGGGTGTCCACGATGACCACGTCCTCGATGCCGATCAGGGCGATCACGCGCTTGGTGTCGGTAACCACCACGCCGCTGGAGTTCTCGGTGAAGACGCGCGCGCCTTCGCCGAGGACAGTGACGTCATCCACTTCCTTGGCGGAGTTGAGCCTGCCCACGGAGGCGAAGTCACCGACGTCGTCCCAGCGGAAGGTTCCGGGCACGACGGCGACGTCCCCGGCTTCCGCGGCGGGCTCCGCGACGGCATAGTCGATGGCGATTTTCGGCAGGGTGGGCCAGATGCGCGACGTGACCTCGTCCCGGTTAGGGGTGTCCCAGGCACGCGCGATCTCCTGCAGGCCCTGGAACAGTTCCGGCTGGTTGGCTTCGAGGTGCTTGAGCAGCAGCGCAACCGGCGCAACGAACATGCCGGCGTTCCACACGTAGTTGCCGCTGTCCACGTACTGCTGCGCCACCGCCTCGTCCGGCTTTTCCACGAACTCCACCACGTCCTGCGCGCTGGGTGCGCCCTCGATGTGGAGGTCCTGGCCGGAACGGATGTACCCAAAACCGGTGGAGGGGTGCGTGGGCTTGATGCCGATGGTCACGATCTTGCCCGCGGCGGCGGTGTGGATGGCCTCGCGGACGGCCGCCTGGAAGAGATCGTCCGGGCTGATCACCTGGTCGGCGGCGAAGGAACCCATGATGGTTCCGGGATCGCGCTCGTGCAGGATGGCCGCGGCTAGCCCGATGGCTGCCGCCGAGTCCTTGGGCTCGGACTCGAGCACCAGATCCGAGTCCGTGACCTCGGGCAGCTGGCGGCACACTGCATCGCGGTGCGCCTTGCCAGTGACAACCAGCATCCGGCTTCCGGCCAGCGGGTGCAGCCGGTCGTAGGTGGCGCGCAGCAGCGTACTGCCCGAACCCGTGAGGTCGTGGAGGAACTTGGGAGCTGCGGCTCGTGACAGAGGCCAGAGGCGGGTCCCCACTCCGCCGGCCGGGATCACCGCGATGAAGCGGTCAAGGGGTGATGCCGGGCTTGTCACTTTGTCTGTACTCATCACCGCCTACTTTAGCTGACGAGCCGTTGGAGCCTCCCGCGCGAACCGGAGCGCTGACACAGTGTGGCCATGAACCGGGCGGGCGGTGTGGCGTTTGTCTCATAATTTTCAGAAATCCGCGCCACTACAGGGCACCAAGGCGTTCCTAAATTGAATAAGCTGTTAGCTGAGCCTAGATTTAGGCCTGAGCTACGAGTGCTCTCGCAGCAGGCGTTCCCCCCGCGTGGATCTCATGCCAGCGCCGCTGTGTTGCAGGGAGGTTTATCAGTGCCGACAAAACCAGCTGGCACCTTGTACCGCGGCCGTGAAGGCATGTGGTCCTGGGTAGGACACCGTATTACCGGTGTAGTGATCTTTTTCTTCTTGTTGGTCCACGTTTTGGACACCTCCTTGGTGCGTGTGTCTCCCGAGGCTTACACCGCCGTGATCGGTGCATACAAGAACCCCTTGATGGCCCTTGGCGAAACCGGCCTTGTCGCCGCCATCGTGTTCCACGCTTTCAACGGCCTGCGGATCATCGCAGTCGACTTCTGGAAGAAGGGTGCCAAGTACCAGCGGCAGATGCTGTGGGCAGTCCTGGGCCTGTGGGTCGTGACCATGGTCGCCTTCTCCATCCGCCACCTGTCCCTCGCCCTCGGAGGCCACTAAGCCATGTCTGCAACCATCGAGAGCCCCCGCAGCGGGCGGATCGCCCCCCAGTACCGGCGCAACGGCGGCACCCGCGGCAACTTCGAAATGATCGCCTGGCTGTTCATGCGCCTCTCCGGCGTGGTGCTGGTAGTCCTCATCTTCGGACACCTCTTCGTGAACCTCATGGTGGGCGAAGGCATCCACGCCATCGACTTCGGCTTCGTGGCCGGCAAGTGGGCGGATCCCTTCTGGCAGTTCTGGGACCTGGCCATGCTGTGGCTGGCCATGCTGCACGGCACCAACGGCGTGCGCACCATCATCAATGACTACGCAGAGAAGGACACCACCCGCCGCTGGCTGAAGACTGTCCTGTACTCCGCCACCGTGGTCATCATCGTCCTGGGCACCCTGGTGATCTTCACCTTCGATCCGTGCCCCGTCGTGGACGGCGTTCCCCTGCCGGGCGGATTCTGCCCTGCCTAGCACCGGCACCACCCCGGGCCCGCGGGCTTTCCCGCGGGCCCTGTTTTGCGGAGCAGGCAACGCCGCCCCGTTGTTCCATAGCGAATTTTGAGAGAAAGAGCATCTGGTATGCAGGTCCATAAGTACGACGTCGTCATCGTCGGTGCCGGTGGCGCTGGCATGCGCGCCGCGATCGAATCAGGTCAGCGTGCCCGCACAGCAGTACTGACCAAGCTCTACCCCACCCGCTCGCACACCGGTGCGGCCCAGGGTGGCATGTGTGCAGCCCTTGCCAATGTCGAGGAAGACAACTGGGAATGGCACACGTTCGACACCGTTAAGGGTGGCGACTACCTGGTTGACCAGGATGCCGCGGAGGTCATGGCCAAGGAAGCCATCGACGCCGTGCTTGACCTGGAAAAGATGGGCCTGCCGTTCAACCGCACGCCCGAAGGCCGCATCGACCAGCGCCGCTTCGGCGGCCACACCCGCGACCACGGCAAGGCGCCCGTCCGCCGCGCCTGCTACGCCGCGGACCGCACCGGCCACATGATCCTGCAGACGCTCTACCAAAACTGCGTCAAGCACAACGTCGAGTTCTACAACGAGTACTACGTCCTGGACCTCCTGACGGTTGAAGAGGACGCGGTCCGCGAGGACGGCACCCCCTACAAGCAGAAGCGCGTGGCGGGCGTGGTCTCCTACGACCTCGCCTCCGGTGAACTGCACGTCTTCCAGGCAAAATCCGTGGTGTTCGCTTCCGGCGGCGCCGGCAAGGTCTTCAAGACCACCTCGAACGCCCACACCCTCACCGGTGACGGCATGGGCATCGCCTTCCGCCGGGGCATTCCGCTGGAGGACATGGAGTTCTTCCAGTTCCACCCGACCGGCCTGGCCGGCCTGGGCATCCTCCTCTCCGAGGCTGCCCGCGGTGAAGGTGCCATCCTGCGTAACTCCGAGGGTGAGCGCTTCATGGAGCGCTACGCCCCCACCATCAAAGACCTGGCACCCCGTGACATCGTGGCCCGGTCCATGGCCAACGAAGTCCGTGAAGGCCGCGGCTGCGGCCCGAACAAGGACTACGTGCTGCTGGACCTGACCCACCTGGAGCCGGCCCACATCGACGCCAAGCTTCCGGACATCACCGAGTTCGCCCGCACCTACCTTGGCGTCGAGCCCTACACCGAGCCCGTTCCGGTGTTCCCCACGGCGCACTACGCCATGGGCGGCATTCCGACGAACATCGAAACCGAGGTTCTCCAGGACAACGACACCGTTGTCCCCGGCCTGTTCGCCGCCGGCGAGGTGGCATGTGTGTCCGTGCACGGTTCCAACCGCCTGGGCACCAACTCGCTGCTGGACATCAACGTGTTCGGCAAGCGCGCGGGCATCGCGGCGGCTGAGTACGCCAAGACCGCCAGCTTTGTGGAACTGCCGGAGAACCCGACGGCGTACACCACCGAACTGCTGGACATTGCCCGCAACGGCGTTGGCAACGAAAAGGTGGCGCAGATCCGCAAGGAACTGCAGGACACCATGGACGCGAACATGCAGGTGTTCCGTACCGCAGAAACGCTGAACCAGGTGCTGCAGGATATCGCCTCCTTCGAGGAGCGGTACAAGCGCATCAACGTCCAGGACAAGGGCAAGCGCTTCAACCTGGACCTGCTCGAAGCCGTTGAGCTCGGCTTCCTGCTGGAACTGGCCAAGGTAATGACCGTGGCCGCGCTGCACCGCGAGGAATCCCGCGGCGGACACTTCCGCGAGGACTTCCCGGAACGTAACGACGAGAAATTCATGAAGCACTCCATGGCGTACAAGGACGACCACGCTCCGGCTGACGGATCGGCAGAAGCAATTGCCGGCATCCGCCTCGCCACCAAGCCGGTTGTCTTTACCCGCTACGAGCCGATGGTGAGGAAGTACTAAGATGTCCGCTGAAATCGCTGAGCCAGCCTCAAAGATTGAACTGCCTGCCGGCGTCGGCGGTGGCGGCGAGATCCCGACGTTCGATGTGCACATGCGCGTCCGCCGGTACAACCCGGAGGTCTCCGAAGAGGCGACCTGGGATGATTTCCACCTCACCATGTACGGCACGGACCGCGTCCTGGACGCCCTGCACAAGGTCAAATGGGAGATGGACGGCAGCCTGTCCTTCCGCCGCTCCTGCGCCCACGGCGTGTGCGGATCCGATGCCATGCGCATTAACGGACGCAACCGCCTGGCCTGCAAGACCCTGCTGAAGGACCTGGACACGTCCAAGCCCATCACGGTGGAACCCATTAAGGGCCTGCCGGTGGAGAAGGACCTCATCGTGGACATGGAGCCGTTCTTCCAGTCCTACCGCGAGGTCATGCCGTTCCTTATCAACAAGGGCCACGAGCCCACCCGGGAACGCCTGCAGTCCGCCGAGGACCGAGAGCGTTTCGATGACACCACCAAGTGCATCCTGTGCGCCGCGTGCACGTCCTCCTGCCCCGTGTTCTGGACCGACGGCCAGTACTTCGGCCCGGCGGCCATCGTGAACGCACACCGCTTCATTTTCGATTCCCGCGATGATGCCGGTGACATGCGCCTGGAAATCCTGAACGACAAGGAAGGCGTGTGGCGCTGCCGCACCACCTTCAACTGCTCCGAGGCATGCCCCCGCGGCATCCAGGTGACGCAGGCGATCGCCGAGGTCAAGCAGGCAATTCTTTCCCGCAAGATCTGACCAGGGATCAAGCGGACGACGGCGTCGCTCACTTGTACGGAAAACGTACGGTGAGCGGCGCCGTCGTCGTATCAACGACAGAAAGGGGACGCGGTGTCCCGCTCCGAAAAAGTCTCGTTCGCCGGCTCCACGGGGGAAATCCTCTCCGGCATCATCGATGTGCCGGAAGGCCCGGTGAAGGGCTGGGGCGTCTTCTCGCATGGCTTCACCCTGGGCAAGGATGCACCGTCGGCTTCCCGCATGTGCAAAGCCCTGGCGGACAGCGGCGTAGGCATGCTGCGCTTCGACAACCTGGGCCTTGGCGGTTCCGGCGGGGAGTGGGCCGCGGGTTCGTTCAGCCATAAGGTGGCGGACACGGTCAAGGCTGCCGAGTTCATGCGGAATGAAGGAAAGGCGATTTCCCTGCTGGTGGGGCACTCTTTCGGCGGCGCCGCAGTGTTGGCCGCCGCCAGGGAGATTCCGGAGCTCGACGCCGTCGCAACAGTCGGCGCCCCCTTCTCACCCAAGCACGTTGCGCATGTCTTTGACGCTGCACTGGACAAGATCCTGAGTGAGGGCAGCGCCGAGGTGGACCTTGGCGGCAAGCGGGTGGAGATCCGCAAGCACTTCGTGGAGGACCTGGAGAGGGCTGACCTCACAGACTGCATCCGGCAGCTGCACAAGCCACTGATGGTGCTCCACTCCCCCACGGACAACACCGTGGGAATCGAGAATGCCAGCACCATCTTCCAGACGGCCCGCCACCCGCGCAATTTTGTGTCCCTGGAGGGCAGCGACCATCTGTTGACGGGCAAGGGCCAGGCGGCACGGGCCGCACGGATTATCGCTGCGTGGGCCGACCAGTACCTCGACGCCGGGCAGTAGCGGCTTTGCCGTCCTCGGAGTAGAGCGGGGCCTTCCCGGGCTGGACCGGTACTTTACCCGGCTGCACCTGGCGTGCGCCCCACATGCCCTTGTCGTGACCTGAGGGGCCGTGCCGAAGGTCTGCTTCCCGGATGGCAGCCCAACCTGCAGAGATCAGGTACACCTGGCTCACCAGGTTGAACCAGATCAGGAGGCCGATGATGATGGCGAACGGCGCAAGGATGGGGTTGCGGCTGGCGCCTGCCAGCAGTTCGGTGCTGAAGATCTGAAGCACGCCGGTGCCCAGCGCCGCCAGGACGGTGCCTTCCAGCAGTGCCCTGCGGGACAGTTTGAGGCTCGCAGCGACCTTATACATGATGAACGCCGTTGCCCAGCCCAGGACCAGGGGAACAGCAATCTTGACGGAGGTGGTCAACGGCCCCGCCAGCGCGTCATCGAGCCGCAGGAAGTCCGAGACCCACCCCGCAGCGGCTCCGAACACCAGGGAAGCCCCCGCGCTGATCACCAGCGCAACACCCAGCAGCAGCAGCGTTCCGGCATCCCGCAGCTTCAGGAGGATGGGGTTGACCGTCAGCGGCGCCAGCTGCAGGACGCCGCGCAGCCCCTCCCGGATACCGGAAATCCAGCGCAGCGAGGTGACCACCGTGACCAACGAGCCGATCACAGCTGTCCAGCCCAGCCCATCCGGGTTCAACAGGTCCTGCGGATCCACCAGCCCGGGGTCGCCGTTGAGCTTCAAGAGCCCGGGCGCACTCGATGCCACACTGTCGATCACCGTCTCCAGCAGGGCCGGCTGTCCCCGCAGGACCAGGCCGGCAATGGAGAAGCCGGTGGTGAGGAGGCCGGTGATGGAGAAAAACATGTTGAAGCCGATGCCGGCGCTCATCAGCGGGCCGCGCTGAAGGGTGTAGTGCCGGAGCGCGCGCATCGGCCGAAATACGTTGAGCCGGGCCAGGATCCACTGGAACATGGCCATCAGTGCGGCCAGGGGGCCTCCGCCGGACCTGCGTGCCCTTCCCCAGTCAATCCGTTTCTGGATGACGGCAAGCTTCAGCTGGGCACGTTCAGTGGGAAGAGGCTGCTGCTCCGCCTGCTTTGGCTGCGGCTTCCGCGGCGGCTTCCGCGAATCTGGTGCCGGCGTGGTTGTCAGTTTCGCTCCCAAAGTCCAGCTCTTCCCGTAGCTGCCAAATGCCGTCTGCATCGTGCTCGTAAAGACCCATGCTAACCACGGGGAAGGTGGCCCTGTAGTTCTTCAGCGCCGTTTCCGCCTCATCAAGGCTTTCCGGGGCGACGTCGTGGGCTATGGTGACGTGCGGATGGTAGGCGAAGGGAAGTTCCCGCTGGAGCGGGCCCTGCTGGAGTTTCCCGTGTAGCTCAACACAGTCCTCGAACCCTTCCTCCACGTTGATGAAGACCACCGGTGAAACGGGTCGGAAAGTCCCCGTGCCGGCGATCGTCACCATGAACGGGCTCTGCCGACGCGCCACCTCGCGCACGTGCTCACACGTGGCTTCCCAGTCATGCGTGGGCGTGGTGGTCACCAGGGTGATGTGGGCAGGCACAACATCCGCCAGCGGGTCGCCGAAGGACGCCCGCCAGCGCTGCAGCTCCTCCGCAATGTCAGGAGGGAACCCCAGGATGACGCCTACGCTGGATGCCATGGCGCTAGCGGACTCCCGCGAGGCTCAGGGAGGGCAGGAAGCCCATGCGCTCATACACCTGGCCAAGGGTGACCGAGGCAATCTCGCGGGCACGTTCAGCACCGAGGGCCAGCAGCCGGTCCAGCTCTGCCGGGTCGGACATCAGCTCGTTGGTGCGGTCCCGCAGCGGGGTGACGAACTCGACCACCACTTCGGCGAGGTCAACCTTCAGGTGGCCGTACATCTTGCCCTGGTACTCCGCCTCCAGCTCCGCGATGGACTTGCCGGTCAGCGAGGAGTAGATGGTCAGCAGGTTCGAAACCCCGGGCTTCTCCTCGCGGTCGAACCTGATCTCGGTGCCCGCGTCCGTCACTGCGGATTTAATGCGCTTGGCCGCGATCTTGGGGTCCTCAAGCAGCTGGATGGCCCCGTTGGGCGACTCACCGGTCTTGGACATCTTGGCACTCGGGTTCTGGAGGTCGTAAATCTTCGCGGTTTCCTTGACGATCGTCGCCTCCGGAACGGTGAACGTTGTCCCGAACCGTGTGTTGAAGCGCTGGGCCAGGTTGCGGGTCAGTTCCAGGTGCTGGCGCTGGTCCTCCCCTACCGGTACCAAGTCCGTCTGGTAGAGCAGGATGTCCGCTGCCATCAGGGTGGGGTACGCGAAAAGCCCGAGCGTGGCGGCGTCCGCACCGGACTTCTGGGTCTTGTCCTTGAACTGCGTCATCCGGGAGGCCTCACCAAAGCCCGTGATGCAGTTCAGCGCCCATGCCAGCTGCGCATGCTCGGGCACGTGGGACTGGACGAAGAAGATGCTCTTGTCCGGATCGATGCCGGCGGCGATGTACTGTGCGGCCACGATCCGGGTGCGCCTGGCCAGGTCCGTGGGGTCGAAGTCGACGGTGATGGCGTGCAGGTCGGGAATGAAAAAGACGGCGTCGTACTCCGCTTGCATGTCCACCCAGTTGCGGACGGCACCGATGTAGTTGCCGAGGTGCAGCGAGTCCGCAGTGGGCTTGGCACCGGAGAGGATGCGCTTCTTGGCGGCCGGGGAGGTCTGGCTAGTCATGGGAAGGAAACTTTCGGGGCTTGGAGCTGCGGGCTTAGAGCTGGTAGTCCACTACCAGGGGTGCATGGTCGGAGAAGCGGGTGTCGTACGAGGCAGCGCGGTCCACGACGGCGGAGATCGCCGAGGCTGCCAGCGCGGGTGTCGCCATGTGGTAGTCGATGCGCCAGCCTGCGTCATTGTCAAAGGCCTTGCCGCGCCAGGACCACCAGGTGTAGGGCCCGTCCATCTCACCGGACATGGTGCGGTGGACGTCGCGCCAGCCGATCTCTTCACCGAAAAACCGGTCAAAGTAGGCGCGTTCCTCCGGGAGGAAGCCCGCCTTCTTCAGGTTGCCCTTCCAGTTCCGGATGTCCAACGGCGTGTGGGCCACGTTCAGGTCCCCCACCACCAGGGCGTGGTCGCTGTGCTTGGTCAGTTCCGGCAGGCGCGTGCTCATGGCGTCGAGGAAGCGGTACTTGTCATCCTGCTTCGGCGTGCCCGCCTCGCCGGAGTGCACGTAGGCGCTGGCGACAGTCAGTTGCACGCGCTCACCGGCAGCGTCGGTCAGCCGGAAATCGGCTTCCACCCAGCGCCCCGCGGTGGCGAAGTAGTCGTCACCGATGCCGTTCCGGGTGGCCAGGGGCTCTTCCCGGGAGGCGATGGCCACCCCTGCGCGGCCCTTGGCTTCCGCCTCAGCGTGCAGGATGTGCCAGCCATCACCCAGCAGCTGGCGCACGACCGCGTCCGGGGCCCGGACCTCCTGGAGGCAAAGGATATCCACCTCGCGCGGTTCCAGCCAGGCCGCCATGCCGTTCTTGTAGGCGGCCCGAAGGCCATTGACGTTGACCGATGCGATGCGAAGGTGGTCCTTCTTCAATGCCGAGCTCACCCGCTCCACTCTAGTCGATGATGGTGCCGGTGACCGGTTCTCCGCTGCCGCCCGAAGACTTGATCATGTCGCGGGCGTTGGTGGCTGTGATCTCGATGGTCTCCAGGGCACGGTTAATGGTGTCCTGGTTGGCCGCGGCTCCCTTGGCGCGCTCATCCTCCACCACGCGGACCTGCACCTGCACGATCTTGAACGAGTGGTCCAGCTTAAGGTCGCGGACCTCGTCCGCCTCGCTGCGTTCGGACACCACGCGCGTCCCGCCATGGTTGACCGCGGACGACGACGGGCCGCGGCCGGCTGCCGTAGTGAAGGCGTTCTGGGCTTCAGTCAGCTTGGCTCCGGCCTTCTTGGCAGCCTTCTGGATGCTGAACACCACGAAGCAGGCCAGCAGGAGCCAGAAGAGGGCGATCACGGCAACAACCCAGCCCACGACGTCGTTCTGGTTGGCCGCGAAGATGACGGCCACAACGAACGCCGTCACCAGGACCATCAGCCCGGGACCGCTGATGCGGAACAAGGAGAAACCGCCCCTGGCGGGTTTGGCGGATGACTTGGAGCTGCCCAGAGATTGCATGAACCTATTCTCTCAAACCCCGGGGTGTGCTCCCGCCCGCTTCCACCTCCGGCGAACAGCGCCTCCCTCCCCCAACCCATTAGCGCCAACTGTCGTTACGGGGCGCCAAAACGACAGTTGGCGCGGCTTGGTTGGGCCCGGGGACTACTTGAGGAACAAGGCCCGCAGGCGCAGCGTGGTCAGCAGCATGCCGACGGCGGTCATCGCCAGGTAGTAGCCAATGTGCAGGGGTGTTGCGGCAGTGAAGGTCCCCACGCTGATCTGGCGGAGCAGTTCCACCCCGTGCCAGAGCGGCATGGCCTGGATGAACCACTGGATGGGCTGCGGGTAGACGCTGAGCGGATAGAACGTGGCGCTGAATAGGAACATGGGGAGCAGGATGAAGTTGATCCAGTCCATCTGCTGGAAGGTCTTCAGGAAGCTGGTGATGCCCATCCCCATGCTGGCGAAGCCAAACGCGATGAGCACCGAGGCCGGGACCATCAGGAGCGCCCAGGGCGAGGTGATCAGCCCCATCACCCCCATGACGGCGGTGAACCCGGTGGCGTAGAGCATCCCCCTCAGCAGCGCCAGGAAGATCTCGCCCAGGGCAACATCCAGCGGTCCCAGCGAGGTGTACAGCATGCCCTGGTACAGCTTGGCAAAGTGCATCTTGAAGAAGACGTTCCACGTGGAGTCGTACACCGCCCCGTTCATGGCCGAGACGGCGAGCAGGGCCGGTGCGATGTAGGCCGCGTAGCTGATCTCGCCGCCGCCCGGGCCCTCCACCGTCCCCACGATGGCTCCCAGCCCCACACCCATGGACACCAGGAACAGGACCGGTTCGAAGAACCCGGACAGCATCACCAGCCAGTTGCTGCTCCGGGTGGCCATCAGCCCGCGCGAGATGACCGCCCTGGCGTTGCCCGAATAGAGCCTGCCGAAAGGCCTGTTGAGGGCTTCCTCAGTGGCGCTTCGTCCCCCTGCCGGAGGTGCTGTCCGGCTCATTGGCCCATCCTTGCCGCGAACCGGCGCCGGGTCAGGACCCAGCCCATCACGGCGAGGCCCGCCAGGACCCCCACGTGAACCAGTGTCAGCAGCGGCGGTTCCTGGTAGCCGTAGCTGGCCACGCGCCCCAGTTCGGTGCCGTGCCAGATGGGTGAGATCCAGCCGATCCAGCGGACCGCCAGCGGGAGCGTGTCCAGCGGAAAGAAGGTGCCGGAGAACAGGAACAGCGGCATCACGATCAGCCGCATCACCAGGGCGAACTGGCCCTTGTCCTCGGTGATGGACGCGGAATAGGCCATCAGCGGCAGCCCGAAGGCCAGCCCGGCGAGTGTTGCCACCAGGATGCCTGCCCACGCGCCGCCGGACGGGGCGGCGCCAAACAGCGCGACGGCGGCGAAGTAGACAGCGGACTGCAGGAGCAGGCGGAGCGTCACGGCCATGATGTGGCCGGCCGCGATCTGGGCCGGCGTCAGCGGGGACGCATGGGGGCCAAAGTAGGTCCGGCGCCATTTGAAGCCGGCCATCACTGGGAAGGTGAACTCGTTGGCGGCCGTCATCACCGCGGCGGACACCAGCAGCGCCGGCGCGATGAAGGTCAGGTAGCTGACTCCGCCGAAAGCGTCGGCACCCTGCCCGTCCACCAGCGTGGCAAGTCCTACCCCCATGGCAAAGAGGTAGGCGACCGGCTGGCCCACGCTGTACATCAGGATGGACCAGCCGTAGTTCTTCATGACCCGGAGCACTTGCTCCGCGAAGTAGAAGGCACCCCAGCGGCGGGCCTTGGCAGCGGCGACTTCAGGGCCGTGCGCCTGCAGCGCGGAAGGGCCTGGCAGCCCCTGCTCAGTCAACGAGGCTCCTGCCTGTAAGCCGAAGGAAGACGTCCTCCAGTGATGACCTCCGGACCAGCGAGGTCAGCGGCCGCAGGCCACGGGACGCCACCTGCTCAAGCGCGCCCTCGCCGTCGTCCGCATAAATCAGCACCCGGTCCGGCAGCACTTCCAGCCGTTCCCCGATGCCGTCCAGCTCCGCGCCGATGGTGGCGTTCCGTTCTGATCCGAACCGCAGTTCCACCACCTCGCGGGTGGAATGCTCCCGGATGAGCCTGGCCGGGGAACCCTCGGCCATGATGCGTCCCTTGTCCACCACGATGAGCCGGTCGCACAGCTGCTCCGCCTCGTCCATGTAGTGCGTGGTGAGGATCAGCGTGACGCCCTGCTCCTTGAGCCGGAACAGCCTGTCCCACAGGACGTGCCGGGCCTGCGGGTCCAGGCCTGTGGTGGGTTCGTCGAGCAGCAGGATGCGTGGTTCGTTGATGAGCGAGCGGGCGATGGTGAGGCGCCGTTTCATGCCGCCGGAGAGGGCGTCCACCTTGGACTTCGCCTTGTCCGTCAGCTGGGCGAACTCCAGCAGTTCGTCGGCTTTGGGGCGCAGGTAGCTCAGCGGCAGGCCGAAGTAGCGCCCGTACACGATGAGGTTGTCCCGGACGCGCAGTTCCTCGTCCAGGTTGTCCTGCTGCGGCACCACGCCCAGGTGCGCCCGCACTTCCGGCCCCGAGGAATCCGGGTCCAGGCCCATGATGCTGAGGCTGCCGGAGGTGCGCCCGGTGACCCCGCCGATCATCTTCATGGTGGTGGACTTGCCCGCACCGTTGGGACCCAGCAGGCCAAAGGACTCGCCCGCCGGCACCGTGAACGAGATGCCGTCCACCGCCACCACGTCGCCGTACGTCTTGGTCAGGTTTTCGGCCGCGATGACTGTGCCGCGCGGCGGCGGGCTGCCGGCCCGTGCGCCCGCGGGCAGGATGGCTTCGTTGTGCACCCTCCGCAGACTAGTGGAGGGCCAGGGGATGTGGAAGGGGACTTGCAGTTCCGGCGTGCCGGAGGGGATTAACGGACGACGGCGGCGCGGCGCCTTTCGTGCGAAAGGTGCCGCGCCGCCGTCGTGCGCATTGGAAGGGAACTAGGCTGTGATGCCTGCCTGGCGTTCCGCGGCTTCCACCACGTTGGTCATCAGGAGCGCCACGGTCATGGGCCCAACGCCGCCTGGGTTCGGCGAGATCCAGCCCGCCACCTCGGCGGCGGCGGGGTCAATGTCGCCGTGGACCTTGCTCTTGCCCGTTTCGGGATCGGTTTCCCGGGTGACGCCGACGTCCAGCAGGGCCGCGCCAGGCTTGACGTCGGACGCTTTGACGATGTGCTTCACGCCTGCGGCGCCCACGATCACGTCGGCCTGCCGCAGCAGCCCGGACAGGTTCGTGGTGCCGGTGTGCGTCAGGGTGACTGTGGCGTTGACGTTCCGGCGCGTGAGCAGCAGCCCAATGGACCGGCCGATCGTGACGCCCCGGCCAACCACCACCACGTGCTTGCCCGCAAGGCTGTAGCCGTTCCGCTCCAGCAGTTCGATGACGCCCCGGGGGGTGCAGGGCAGCGGCGAGGTGATCTCGCTGTTGACGTTCAGCACCAGCCGGCCAAGGTTGGTGGGGTGCAGTCCGTCGGCGTCCTTGGCTGGGTCGATGCGCTCCAGGATGGCGTCGGTGTCCAAATGCTTGGGCAGGGGCAGCTGCACGATGTACCCGTGGCAGGCGGGATCCGCATTGAGTTCATCAATGAGGGCCTCCACCTGCGCCTGGGTTGCATCTGCCGGAAGCTCGCGCTGGATCGAATTCATCCCGATCTGCACAGACTGCTTGTGCTTCATGGAGACGTACAGCTGCGAAGCCGGGTCCGCGCCCACCAGCACAGTGGCAATGCCGGGAACGACGCCTCTGGCCTTGAGTGCGGCCACGCGTTCGGTCAGCTCCGCCTTGATGGCAGCGGCGGTAGCCTTGCCGTCGAGGATCTGTGCAGTTGTGGTTTCAGGCATGGGTCACCACTGCTCGTGCTGCGGGTAGAGCGGGAAGTCCGCGGCCAGCTTGTCGACGCGTGCCTGCAGGGCCTCGACGTCGGCGCTGCTGCCGGCCTTCAGGGCGGTGGCGATGATCTCGGCAACCTCGGTGAATTCGGCAGCGCCGAATCCACGGGTGGCCAGCGCCGGGGTGCCGATCCGGAGGCCGGAGGTGACCATCGGCGGGCGGGGATCGAACGGCACGGCATTGCGGTTGACGGTGATGCCCACCGAGTGCAGGAGGTCCTCGGCCTGCTGGCCGTCCAGCTGGGAGTTGCGCAGGTCCACCAGGACCAGGTGCACATCGGTGCCACCGGTCAGGACGGAGACGCCAGCCTCGGCGACATCCGCCTGGTTCAGGCGGTCGGCGATGATCCTGGCGCCTTCAAGGACACGCTCCTGGCGCTCCTTGAATTCCTGCGTGCCGGCGATCTTGAAGGCCACGGCCTTGGCGGCGATGACGTGCATCAGCGGTCCGCCCTGCTGGCCCGGGAACACGTTGGAGTTCAGCTTCTTGGCCCACTGTTCCTTGGCCAGGATCACGCCGGAGCGCGGACCGGCCAGCGTCTTGTGCACGGTGGAGGTGACGACGTCGGAGTGCGGGACAGGGCTCGGGTGCAGGCCGGCGGCAACCAGGCCGGCGAAGTGTGCCATGTCCGTCCAGAGTAGTGCGCCCACTTCGTCCGCGATGGAGCGGAAGGCTGCGAAGTCAAGGTGGCGGGGGTAGGCGGACCAGCCGGCGATGATGACCTGCGGCTTTTCCTTGATGGCCTGTTCGCGGAGCTTGTCCATGTCGACGCGGAAGGTGTCTTCCTCCACCTGGTAGGCCGCTACTTCGTAGAGCTTGCCGGAGAAGTTCAGCTTCATGCCGTGGGTCAGGTGGCCGCCGTGGGCCAGGGACAGGCCCAGGATCTTGTCGCCAGGGGTGATCATGGCGGAGAGGGCTGCCGCGTTGGCCTGCGCACCGGAGTGGGGCTGGACGTTGGCGTATTCGGCGCCGAACAGGGCCTTGACCCGGTCGATAGCCAGCTGCTCTGCGACGTCAACGTACTCGCAGCCGCCGTAGTAGCGGCGGCCCGGGTAGCCTTCGGCGTACTTGTTGGTGAGGACGGAGCCCTGGGCTTCCATCACGGCGCGGGGCGCGAAGTTTTCGGAGGCAATCATCTCCAGGGTGCCGCGCTGGCGGCCAAGCTCCTGGTCCAGGACTGCGGCGATTTCGGGGTCCAGCTCGGCCAGCGGCTGGTTGCTGACGGCTGTGGTTGAGGTGGCTGTGGTAGTCACGGAGAACTCCTGGCTAGGGATTGGGCACTGCTTAGGTCAGGCTACCGGCTGGCGCGTCTTCGCACCGCGTTGATGAACGGGCGTGAAAGCGCGGGGCATGGCGCTGCAGCACTGGACGAAGTGCAGCCCCACTTCCGGCAAGACATGACCCTCGGCCCAGGCGTACGATCCGTGGTCTTCGTGATTGCCGCTCCCTGGTGGTTAGCCACCCAACGCCAGTTGCGACCCTTCCAGCCTACCAAAACCGGTGCCCGCCGCGCGGGTAGGCTTGTACGCGTGAGTGAACAGCAGCTGAACCAAGCGTATGTAGTAACCCTGTCCTGCCCCGACCGGCCCGGAATCGTCCACGCCGTGGCAGGTGCCCTGCTGGTGGCAGGCTGCAACATTCTGGACTCACAGCAGTACGGCAGCCCCGCCACCGGGAACTTCTTTATGCGCGTGGAAGTGACGACGGCGGCATCCGCAGCGGAGCTGCGTGCGGCGCTTGAGCCGGTGGCTGAGGCCTTCGGCATGCAGTGGGGCCTGCACGCCGTGGGCCAGAAGGTGCGGACCCTGGTGATGGCCAGCACGTCCGCCCACTGCCTGAACGACCTTCTGTTCCAGCAGCGTTCCGGCACCCTGCCGGTGGAGATTCCGGCCATCGTCTCCAACCACCAGGACCTGGCCGGGCTGGCCGATTTCTACGGGATCCCGTTCCACTACATCCCCGTGACCAAGGACACCAAGGCCCAGGCCGAGGACAAGCTGCGGGCCCTGATCGCCGAGCACGACGTCGAGCTGACGGTCCTGGCCCGTTATATGCAGATCCTGTCCGATGAGCTGTGCACCGAACTGACGGGCAAGGCCATCAACATCCACCACTCGTTCCTGCCCTCGTTCAAGGGTGCCAAGCCGTACCACCAGGCCCACGCCCGCGGCGTGAAGCTGATCGGCGCCACCGCCCACTACGTCACGGCCGCACTGGACGAGGGGCCCATCATCGAGCAGGAAGTCATCCGCGTGGACCACGCCCGTACCCCCGAGCAGTTTGTGCAGATGGGCCGCGATGTCGAGGGCCGCACCCTGGTCCAGGCGGTGCAGTGGCACGCTGAACACCGGGTGCTTCTGGACGGCAACCGGACGGTGGTTTTCAACTAGCTCCGGAACCAGCCGCCCGGCCCTAGGCTGAAGCCATGGCTGACGCACCGAAGCACGCGGACCACGAGGCCGACCTCGCACTGTTCTATGACCGGCAGGCCAGGGTCCGCAACACCCGGGCTGCCACACCCAACCGTGTCGAATGCCGGGAGTGGTTCATCCGGCTGCTGAAGGACGAACACCGGCACTCCGTCATCGAACTCGGATGCGGCACGGGCGTCGAGGGCCTTGAGTTTGTCCGTGCCGGCCTGCACTACTGCGGCGTGGACCTGTCCGGCGAAAGCGTCCGCCTTGCAGCCGCCAAAGGTTTGAACGCCAGTGTGGCCAGCGGACGAAGCCTGCCGTTCCCGGATGGCTCCTTCGCTGCCGGCTGGACCATGAGCACCCTGCTGCACGTGCCCAACAGCCTTATCCACGAGGTCGCCAGCGAGCTGGTGCGGGTCTGCGCGCCTGGCTCGCCCATCGCCGTCGGACTCTGGTCCGGGGACGATGAAGAAGTCCTGAACCCGGAAGACGACGAGGAGCCGCGCAGGTTCTTCAGCCGCCGGAGCGACGCTTCCGTCCGCCGGATCTTCGGCGAACACGGCGAGGTGGAACACTTCCGTACGTGGCCGGAGGGAACCGGGGACGACTCAGGGCCGGGACGGGGCGCCTGGACCCAGCACTACCAGTTCCTGGTCCTCCGCACCCCGGGGTCCCCCAACTAGGCGCGGACGACAGAGTCATACTTGGGGCACACAAGCCAGCCCGCCCGGGAGTGGCCTAGGGTGTTGCCATGGCTCCCCTGTACCCCTTCGCCGGCAGCAGCCCGGCAGTCCACGAATCAGCTTTCGTTGCTCCTACGGCGTCCATCATCGGCAACGCCAGCCTGGGCCCGGACGCCAGCGCCTTCTACGGCGTCTCCGTGCGGGCCGACACCGCTGCCATCTCGGTGGGCGCGGGCAGCAATCTGCAGGACAACGTGGTGCTGCATGCCGACCCCGGTTTCCCCTGCACGGTAGGCGAGCGCGTCAGTGTGGGGCACGCCGCCGTCGTGCACGGCTGCACAGTGGAAGACGACTGCCTGATCGGCATGGGCGCCACGGTCCTCAACGGCGCGGTGATCGGCGCCGGCTCGCTCGTGGCGGCCGGCGCCGTGGTCCTGGAAGGAACCGTGGTCCCGCCCCGCTCGCTCGTGGCGGGCGTTCCGGGGAAGGTGCGCCGTGAACTCACTGATGAGGAGTACGACGGCGTGCGCGCCAACGCTGCCCGGTACGTCGAGCTCGCGGCCCAGCACCGGCAGCTTCACTCCTGAATCAGTCCAGGTTGATAGGGCCGATGGCGCCCAGCAGTTCGCCCGGGCCGGGGTTGGCCGGCGCCGACGAACCGCCCAGGTGGTTCACCACGCCCCACACCGCGTTCAGGCCCGTCGTGACCGCACCTTCGGCCCAGCCGGCGGTGAAGGAGACGTCGTCGCCGGCGAGGAAGATGCCGCGCTGGGATTCGGGCAGCCGGTCCTGCTTGAAGTGCGTGAACAGCCGCTGCTGGTAGCGGTAGTGCCCCGGCAGGTTGGCCTTGAAGGCACCCATGAAGTTGGGGTCCGCCTCCCACGACACGGTGATTGGTTGGCCCACGATGTGGCTGGCGATGTCCACGCCCGGGTAAATCTGCTCCAACGAGTGCAGCATCAGTTCCACCCGCTCGTCGGCGTCCAGGGCGAGCCACTTCAGCGCGTCGTCGTTCCACGTGTAGGAGAGCAGGATGACGGCGGGCTGGTCTGGGCCGTTGTCCAGCAGGTAGGTGGCGCGGTTGAGCCGGTCGGTCAGGGTCATGGACAGGACCTCGTTGCCGGTTTCCGGATCGATGTCCTTCCAGAACGGCCGGTCCACCATCACGAACGTCTTGGACGACTGCATGTAGTGAGAGCGCTCGATGGCGGTCCACAGCTCCGCCGGAAACAGCGCCTCCTCGGTGTGGATCCGGGTGGACAGCAGCCAGGACTGGCACGTTGTCACCACGGCCGGGTAGCTGGCTTCGCGGCCCCACCGTTCGCGGACCCGCAGGTTACCGTCCGGGTCGCGGCTGATTTTGCCGACAGCGCCGCGGGGCGAGCCGGAGTGCAGTGACGCCAGCGATGTGCCCTCGGGCCAGTGCCTCATGCCCGACGGCGCGTGCTGCCACAGTGCCTCGGGCAGCCGTTGGGCTCCCCCGCGGATGAGCCGGTGCTGGTCGTCCGCATCCGTGTACACCACCCGCAGGATTTCCAGGATGGAGTTGGGGAAGTCGGTATCCCAGCCGCCGGTGCCGAAGCCCACCTGCCCGAATGCCTCGCGGTGCGCGAACCCTGCCTCCTTAAAGGACTCGCTGGCGGCGATGAACCCGTAAAACGTCTGCTCGTCCATCAGTGGCAGCAGCTCGTTCCACAGCTCCTTGATCCGGGCCGTGTCCCGCGCACGGATGGCGTCCTGCATCTGCGCGAACTTGGCGCCGTCGTTCACTGCCGACTTCCACGCGTCCGCAACCTCGCGGAAGAAGGGCGGAAGGTCGGTGGGCTTCTCCGCGTAGTGCTTCTTGCCCGCGAGTTCGATCACCGTGCTGGAGGTGGCCTCGGCCAGCGGGTTGGGGAAATCCTGCGTCTCCAGGCCCAGCAGGTCAATGTAGTGGTAGAACGCCCTGCCGGAGACCGGGAACCGCATGCCGCCCAGGTCCGCAACCACACCCGGGGCAGCCGGGAAGGCGGCGGTGCGGAGCCGCCCGCCGATCTGGTCCGCTTCGTAGACCACTGGGCGGAGGCCCAGCTTCATCAGCTCATATGCCGTCACCAGGCCGGACAGCCCCGCACCAATAACCGCAACTTCGGTGCCCAGCATGTCCTCCGGAACGGATCCCAGCCCGTCCGGGTGCGCCAAGTAGTGGTCGTAGCTGAACGGGAAGTCCGGATTGAGCATGGTGATGGGCGCGGTTTGCTCTTCCGGGCGCCGGCTGACGCCGTCCTCTGTCAGGGTGGAGGTGCTGGACGGGTCGGAGGCCGGAAGTTCAGTGGCGATGGTCATGGAAGGTCTGCCTTTTGTTGATTCGGGGCGTCGGTAAGCGGCTAGGGGCGGTCAGGACTTGTTAGGGGACATGGCGGACAATTCACGGTATTCCCCCTCATCCAGGGCCGCCACCCTGGAGTTGCGCCGTCCGTAGGCGAGGTAGGCGGCCAGGCCCACCAGCATCCACACGGCAAAGGTCACCCAGGTGTCTGCGCCGAGGTTGGCCATCAGGTAGCCGCACATCAGCGCGCCAAGGATGGGAGTGAGCGGGAACAGCGGAACCCGGAAGGTCCGTTCCAGTTCTGGCCGCGTGCGGCGGAGGTAGATGACCGCCACATTCACCAGGGCGAAAGCGAACAGGGTACCGATGCTGGTGGCGTCCGCGAGCGCGCCCAGCGGCACCAGTCCGGCGGTCAGCGCGACGGCGATGCCCACCAGCAGCGTTCCGGCCACGGGGGTGCCGGTACGGCGGGAGACGCGGCCGAAGACGGCAGGAATGAGGCCGTCGCGGGACATGGACAGCAGGATGCGGGTCTGGCCGTAGAGAACGGTCAGGACAATGCTGGCGATTGCCAGGACGGCGCCCACGGCGAAGACCAGGGCAATCCACGGCTGGCCGGTGGTCTCTTCCAGGATCTTCACCAGGGCCGCCTCGGTGCCGTCGAACCAGCCCCAGGGGCGGGCGCCGATTGCGGCCACTGCCACCAGCACGTAGATGGTGGTGACAATCAGCATGGAGAGCATGATGGCGCGCGGCAGGTCCCGCTTGGGATTGCGGGCTTCCTCACCGGCGGTGGAGGCGGCGTCGAAGCCGATGTAGGAGAAGAAGACGCGGGACGCGGCGGCGGAAACCCCGGCGGCGCCCATCGGCAGCAGCGGTTCGAAGTTGCCTGCGTTGAAGGCGGTGAAGGCGACGGCGCAGAAGAAGAGCAGGATGCCTACCTTGACCACCACGATGGCGGTGTTGATCCAGGCACTTTCCTTGGCGCCGCGGACCAGCAGGACGGTGGCCAGCACCACGATGACCATGGCGGGGATGTTGACCATGCCGCCGTCGCCCGGAGGCTGGGAGAAGGCGTCCGGCAGTGCTGTACCGAACACGGCCAGGGCTTCGTTCACATATTGCCCGGCGCCAACGGCCACTGCGGCTACGGACACCGCATACTCAAGGACCAGGCACCAGCCGCAGATCCACGCCATGCCCTCGCCCATGGTGGCGTAAGTGTAGGAATAGCTGGAGCCGGACACGGGCACCAGGCCGGCCATTTCCGCATACGACACCGCTGACAGCAGCGCGGCCAGCCCGGCGATCGCAAAGGATATCCAGATGGCCGGACCGGCCAGCGGCACGGATTCACCGAGGATAACCAAGATGCCGGTGCCCAGCGTCGCGCCCACGGAGATCATGGTCAGCTGCAGGACGCCGAAGCTGCGGACAAGGCGGGGTCCGCCTTGTCCGGACTCGGCCTCGTTGACCATCTGGGCGATGGGCTTACGGCGCAGCAGCTGCGCTCCAAGGGTGGGGCGGGCGGCCGCGCGGGCAGGTACCTGGCCCGAAAGTGTAGGCACAGTCATCGTTGACGTCCGTTCGTGTCGGTGGATGGTTGGACTGGTTTTCCCCTCACCCAGCGTAGGGGTGTGAGCCGCATCTCAAGCTGTGCAAAATGCCCTATAGTCTTCACTCATGAGACGCAATGCACCAGAGAGCGAGTCCGCTTCCGGCGGGCTGCCTGCCCAGCTGGACGCGGTGACACTGAACCAGTTCCTGGCCAGGCTGCCAGCCGGGGTGGCGATGCTGCACGATGCCGGCAACGGCCACACTCCCCTGCGGTGGGTGGAGCCCAGTGAACTTGAGGACCCTACGCCGTACCTGCTTGATGGCGAGTTCGTGCTGACCGCCGGGCTTCCTTTCAGGCGTGGGGGCAGCGGCCCCGGTGACGACGGCGGTACGGGCCGCGGCGGCGAGGGAGCCGCAGAGGGGGCCGACGCCGACGCCTACGTCCGCCGCCTCGTCGCGGCGGGAGTCGCGGCACTCGGGTTCGGCCTCGAACCGTACTTCGCCGCTGTGCCCGGTGATGTTGTGGCGGCCTGCCGGAAACACGGCCTGACGCTGGTGGCGGTGCCCGCCAGCATCCCGTTCGCTGCGCTGGGACTCGAGTTCTCCAAGCTGCTGGAATCAGGAAACGCCCAGGTGTTCCGCCAGCTCGCCGAGACCAACCGCCATCTCATGCGGGCGGTCCTGTCGCCACGGCCGGAGCACGAGTTGCTGGCGGCCCTGGCAGAGCGGGTTCCGGCATGGGCCATCCTGGTTGGCGCGGACGGCAGGGTCCGCGCCCGGGCGGGCACCGCCGTCGAACTTTCCACACTCCAGCCGCTGCTCAAAAGGCTCCTCACCGGAAGTGGCCCGCGCGTGGAGACCGAAGCCTTTGATGTTCCAGGATCAGCGTTGGTGTTCGGCCACCCGCTGCGGAGCACCAGGGACGCCACCCTGGGCGGCTTGCTGCTTGGCACGGACAAGCCGCTGACCCCGGCGCAGAACAACGTGGTCTCCTCGGTAGTGGGCCTGCTGGAACTCCTGGTCCGGCAGCGAACCAGTGGTTCCCTGGCTCCCAGCCAGCTGGCCACGGCGTTGCTCCTGCATCCGGAAAGCATTGCAGGGGCCAGCACCACGGAGCTGAACACCATGAGGGACCTGCTGGCGCAGAGCGTCGGGGGCACCCGCAGCGGGCTGGTCCGGGTGGTACAGGGAATCCGGCCCAAGGCAGCGGCTGCCGCTGACGGTCCCGTGCGCGAACTGCTGCAGTGGCGGCGGCTGTTCGATACGAAAATGGTGGAACTTACGGACTACGGCTTTGCCGCCGTGACACGGCTGAAGGTGGAAGACCAGTTGCTGGGCGAGGTGGAGCAGCTGGGCTGGCGGCTGGTGGTGGGCCGGGCCACGGAACTGCCAGGCCTTGCCGCCGCCTACCGCAGCGCTTCGGCATTGCGTCCCCGGGTCCAGGCCACCGGGACCACCGTCCGGGAAGAAGAACTGACGTGGTCCGTCACGGGCCTTTTGGGCGTTGAGGCAGGCGGGATGCTGGCTTCCCGCCTGCTGGCGCCTGTTCTTGGGCAGGAGCCGGAGCGCCGCCAAGCCCAGCTCCAGGTCCTCCGTGCATGGTTGGGCGCGAACGGCAACTGGGACGCGACAGCCAAGGACACAGGACTGCACCGGAACAGCGTCCGCCGGCAGATCAACGCCCTGGCGGAAATCCTGGATGTGGACCTGGCGCACGCCGGAACGCGGGCCGAGCTATGGATCGCCCTGCAGTTTGCCGACTCCGCGGCGTTGCCAGGCAGCGGAGCGCCAGCCGGCGATACAGGTACTTAGGCTTCCCAGGCGCGGTAGAGGTCAGGGCGGCGCTCGTCCAGATAGGGCACGGCGGCCCGCTCACGCTTCGCCGCTTCCGCATCCACTTCCGTGAAGAGCAATTGCGGCCCTTCCCCCGCTGCGGCCAGCAGCTTCCCGTCCGGCCCGGCCACAACGCTGCCGCCGAGGAACCTGCACCCGTCCTCCACTCCCGAATGGTTGGCGTACGCGACGGTCAGCTGGCTTTCAAGTGCCCGGGCCCGCAGCAGCACCTGGGGGACGTCGTCGAACCCATGGGCCAGTGCCGTGGGCACCAACAGCAGCTCGGCACCGCCGGCCGCCGCGGCGCGCACGGCTTCCGGGAATTCCACGTCGTAGCAGATGACCATGGACGTGGGGATCCCCTGGAAGTCCACGACGGCGGGACGCTCTGCTGCCGGACTGAAGGCGGCACGCTCGTCGGGTCCGAACAAATGGATTTTCCCGTACTCCAGCAGCACATCCCCGTTCGCAGCCAGCAGGGTGGCGCTGATCTGCCAGTCCCCCTCGGCCGTGACACGGGGAAGGCTGTAGACCAGCCCGATGCCGTGATGGCGGGCGGTGGCGGCGAGCCTTTCGCGAAGCACGGGGAGGATTGCCGGATCCAGCCCGGACCGGACTTTCCGGGGGGCGTACCCTACCGGGAAAAGCTCCGGGGTGACCAGCACGCGGGCGCCGGCCGCTGCTGCTTCCCGGGCGGCGGCATCGATGACGGCACAGTTGGCCTCAGGATCAAGGACTGCAGAGTTTGCCTGCAAGAGTGCCAGCAGCACCGCTACCACCTTCCATCGTTGGAGCGGCCGCGTGATGGGCCGCTCTTCCCAGCGTAGCCAGAGAGGCCGGGCAAAGGACGGGGCCATTTGCACCGCAGGGCGAACCTAGGCGGCCGGATCGTCCCGGCCCTCCGCACGCGGCCCTGCAGCAGTAATGCGTTAACTTCTTGACGCCAAGACTGCGGATAGGGCAATCTTCTTAGCATGTCCGCAACCCCGCGCTCAACGAGGAGCAAGCCAAAAAATCCGGGTTCCCAGTCTGCCCTGCGGCAGTTGAACCAGCAGCGGATCATCGAGAGCCTGATGGGCGGTCCGTCCACCCAGGCAGAGCTTGCCCGGCAGACGGGCCTCTCCACCGCAACGGTGTCCAACATCGTTAAAATCATGCTGGACACGGGCCTCGCATCCACGGAACCGATCACCAGTTCCGGCCGCCGGGCGCTGAACGTCAGGCTCAACAGCAACGGTGCCGTGGCGGTGGGGATCGACTTTGGCCGGCGGCATCTGCGGGTGGTCCTCGCTTCGCTCAGCTACCACATCATTGCGGAGGAATCGGTGATGCTTCCCCTCGGCCACCAGGCAGAGGAGGGGATCCAGGCCGCCGTCGTCCTGCTGGACAAACTGTTGCAGGACAGCGGCATTGAACGGTCCGCCGTGGTGGGTGCCGGCGTCGGAATTCCTGGACCCATCGACCGCCGGACCGGAACCGTGGCGCAGGGGGCCATCCTTCCCGAATGGGTGGGTATCAACATCCTCCAGCACCTTGAGGAAACCTTGAGAATCCCCGTACTTGTTGACAACGACGCGAATCTGGGCGCGTGGTCGGAGGTGACCTGGGGGCAGCACACAGGGGTCAGCAACCTGATGTTCCTGAAGATCGGTTCGGGCATTGGCGCAGGGTTGATCCTCAACGGCGCCCCCTAC
This sequence comes from Arthrobacter sp. K410C, assembly GCF_059090105.1. Taxonomy (NCBI): domain Bacteria; kingdom Bacillati; phylum Actinomycetota; class Actinomycetes; order Micrococcales; family Micrococcaceae; genus Arthrobacter; species Arthrobacter sp. K410C. The sequence continues at coordinate 4,772 of NZ_JBNHFJ010000002.1, read as the reverse complement.
TACGGGAACGTTGGGATCACCGGCGAGATAGGCCACGCGACCATTCACGAGCAGGGCCTCGTCTGCCGCTGCGGGAACCGCGGCTGCCTGGAAACCATTGCCTCCACCACCACCATGATCGAGCTCCTGAGCCGCGGCGAGGACCGGCCCCTGACGCCTGCAGACATCGTCCGGAAGGCCTTGAACCGTGACCCCGCGACGCTGCGCGTCGTGGACGACGCAGGTCTGTCCGTGGGCCGCGCCCTGGGCAATGTCGCCAACCTGATCAACCCGGAAGTGATCGTAGTGGGCGGGCCCCTGGCGGGCCTCGGCGACCTGCTGCTGGACCCGATCCGCCGCGGCCTCGTGCGGCACGCGGTGCCCGTGATCGGCGAAACCACCACCCTGACCATGTCCTCCCTCGGGGACCGCGCCGAAGCGCTTGGGGCGGCGGCGCTGGTGTTCCAGCATGCCGGAATCAGGAAAAGCTAGACCGTTTCGTTATCCGGCAATTGCGTTCAAGACTTGACGACAACAGCTGTGATCCAGTTTACTTTTTCATCAGACGGCCCTGCGCTTTGCCGGCCGGACAAAGAAGTCATTGCATTGGAGGGTTAGGGCTTATGACGTCCCAGGCCACGCAAAACGAACCGATCATCCTGGAGATGCGGTCCATCACCAAGGAATTTCCCGGCGTGAAGGCGTTGGATAACGTAAGCCTGCGGGTTAAAGCGGGAGAGATCCACGCGATCTGCGGTGAGAACGGCGCCGGCAAGTCAACCCTGATGAAGGTCCTTTCGGGGGTATATCCCTACGGCAGTTACGACGGCGACATCGTCTACCAGGGGCAGGTCCAGCAGTTCCGGGACATCCGGGCCAGCGAGCACGCCGGCATCGTGATCATCCACCAGGAGCTGGCGCTGATCCCGGAACTGTCCATCATGGAGAACATCTTCCTGGGCAACGAACCCACCAAGCGCGGTGTCATTGACTGGGCGGAAGCACGGCTCCGGTCCCTGGACCTCCTGGCCCGGGTGGGCCTGCGCGAGGACCCCGACACCCCCATCAAGGAAATCGGCGTCGGCAAGCAGCAGCTGGTGGAAATCGCCAAGGCCCTGAACAAGTCCGTGAAGATCCTTATCCTGGACGAGCCCACTGCAGCGCTGAACGAGTCTGACTCCCAGCACCTGCTGGACCTGATGCTGGGCCTGAAGGGCAAGGGCATCACCAGCATCATCATCTCCCACAAGCTCAACGAGATTGAGCAGATTGCCGACGAGATCACCATCATCCGTGACGGCAAGTCCATCGAAACGCTGAACGTGAAGGCCGACGGCGTGGATGAGGACCGCATCATCAAGGGCATGGTGGGCCGCGCGCTCGAATCCCGGTTCCCGGACCACACGCCCAAGATCGGCGAGGTGTTCTTCGAGGTCAAGAACTGGACCGTGGGGCATCCCAACGTGCAGGACCGGCTGGTCTGCAAGAACTCCAGCTTCTTCGTCCGCCGGGGCGAAATCGTCGGGTTCGCCGGGCTCATGGGCGCGGGCCGCACCGAGCTTGCCCGCTCCGTCTTCGGCCGCTCCTACGGCCGGTTCATCAGCGGCCAGATCTACAAGGACGGCAAGGAAATCACCCTGAAGTCCGTCCGCCAGGCCATTGACGCCGGGCTGGGCTACGTCACGGAGGACCGCAAGTCCCTGGGGCTGAACCTGCTGGACGACATCAAGACCACCACGGTGGCTGCCAACTTGAAGAAGATCAGCCGCAACTTCGTGGTGGATCCCAACCAGGAATTCACGGTGGCTGAGCAGTACCGCAAGTCGCTGCGCACCAAGACCCCGTCCGTGGAGGAAGGGGTTGCCAAGCTCTCCGGCGGCAACCAGCAGAAGGTGGTCCTGTCGAAGTGGATGTTCACCGACCCGGACCTGCTGATCCTGGATGAACCCACCCGCGGCATCGACGTTGGCGCCAAGTACGAGATCTACGGCATCATCCAGCAGCTCGCCAACCAGGGGAAGGGGGTCATCGTCATCTCTTCGGAGCTCCCCGAACTCCTGGGCCTGTCCGACCGCATCTACACCATCTTCGAAGGCGCCATCACCGGCGTCCTCAACAAAGACGAGGCCAGCCAGGAAAGCCTGATGAAACTAATGACCTCCGCACGAAAAGCCGAAGCCGCCTGACCCTCTGGATCATCCCAGAACCTTCCGGACACAAGGACTGACACCATGAACGCCCTCAAAAAGCTGTTTGGCGGCAACACCCGCCAGTTCGGCATGATCTTCGCCCTTGTGGCACTGATCGTCTTCTTCCAAATCGCCACCGACGGCCGGACCCTCACCCCCGGCAACGTCATCAACCTCTTCAACGGCAACTCCTACATCCTGATCCTGGCCATCGGCATGGTCCTGGTCATCATCGCCGGGCATATCGACCTCTCCGTGGGCTCCATTGCAGCCTTCGTAGGGGTCACCGTTGCCCTGGCCATCAGGGACTGGGGCATCCCCTGGTACGCCGGCGTGCTCCTGGGCCTGGCGCTCGGGGCGCTGATCGGCGCCTGGCAAGGGTGGTGGGTCGCCTACGTGGGGATACCCGCATTCATCGTCACGCTCGCCGGCATGCTCCTCTTCCGCGGCTTCAACCAGTTCGTCGGCAAGTCCAACACCATCCCGGTCCCGAGCGATTTCCAGTACCTCGGGGCAGGCTACCTTCCCGAAGTCGGCCCGAACACCGGGTTCAACAACCTCACCCTCCTGCTGGGCATCGCCGCCGCTGCATTTGTGGTCTGGGGCGAACTCCGGTCCCGTGCACGCGCCAAGGCCCTCGGCGCGGAGGTCCCGGAAATGTGGGTCACCGCACTGAAACTGGTCCTGATCGCGGCCGCCATCCTCTACGCCACATACCTCTTCGCCACCGGTCGGCCCGGCACGTCGTTCCCGATCCCCGGCCTCATCCTGGCAGTCCTGGTCCTGATCTACGGCTTCATCTCCTCCCGCACCGTCCTGGGCCGCCACGTCTACGCGGTGGGTGGCAACCGTCACGCGGCCGAACTGTCCGGCGTCCAGTCCAAGAAGGTCAACTTCCTGGTCATGATGAACATGTCCATCCTGGCCGGCCTGGCGGGCATGATCTTCGTGGGCCGGTCCACCGCATCCGGACCGTTCGACGGCGTCGGCTGGGAACTTGACGCCATCGCCGCAGTCTTCATCGGCGGTGCAGCTGTCACCGGCGGTGTGGGCACCGTGGTCGGATCCATTATCGGTGGCCTGGTCATGGCAGTCCTGAACAACGGCCTGCAGCTCCTGGGCATTGGCGCGGACCTCACCCAGATCATCAAAGGCCTGGTGCTCCTGATCGCCGTCGCCTTTGACGTCTACAACAAGAGCCAGGGCAAGAAGTCGATCATCGGCCTGCTCACCCAAAACTTCAACCGCCCCTCCGGTGGCGGCCCCAGCAACCCCCTCCAGCCGGACGAGACCACCTCCACCAAGGAAGCAATCGCCCGGGAAGCCTGAGCCTTACAGCCTGAATAGCGTTTCACCACAAAAGAGAAAGAGAACCAACAATGCGTATGTTTGGTAAAGCAGGAAAGGCCGCAGCGGTAGCTGCCATCGCAGCACTGGCGCTGACGGGCTGCGGCCGTTCGGAAACCGGCACGGGCGGCGGGACCGAGGGTGCTGGCGGATTCGAAGAGGGCGCCTCCATTGGCGTCGCACTTCCGCAGAAGACCAGTGAAAACTGGGTCCTCGCGGAGAAGCTGTTCAATGAGGGCCTCAGCGAGGCTGGCTTCAAGCCTGACGTGCAGTTCGCCAACGGCGGCGTGTCCGAACAGCAGAACCAGATCAGCGCCATGGTCACCAAGGGTGCCAAGGTCATCATCGTGGGCGCCATCGACGGCTCCCAGCTGGGCACCCAGCTCAAACAGGCCAAGGATTCCGGTGCCATCGTCATCGCCTATGACCGCCTGCTGCTGAACACCGAGAACGTGGACTACTACGTGGCTTACGACAACTTCAAGGTGGGCGAGCTCCAGGGCCAGGCACTGCTGGAAGGCCTCGAAGAGAAGAAGGGTTCCGGTCCTTACAACATCGAACTCTTCGCCGGCTCCCCTGACGACGCCAACGCGAAGGTCTTCTTCGACGGCGCCATGAGCGTCCTCAAGCCGAAGATCGACGACGGCACCCTGAAGGTCCTTTCCGGCCAGACCGACTTCGAACAGGCTGTCACGCAGGGCTGGAAGGCTGAGAACGCCCAGCGCCGCGCAGACACCCTGCTCACCGGCAGCTACTCCAGCGAGTCGCTCGACGGCGTCCTCTCCCCCAACGACACCTTGGCCCGCGCAGTCCTGACCTCCGTCAAGGCCGCCGGCAAGGAGATCCCCGTCGTCACCGGCCAGGACTCCGAGGTTGAGTCTGTCAAGTCGATCATGGCCGGCGAGCAGTACTCCACCATCAACAAGGACACCCGCAAGCTCGTGGAGCACGCCATCACCATGGTGAAGGACCTCCAGGCCGGCAAGGAACTGGAGATCAACGATCCCAACTCCTACAACAACGGGGTCAAGACTGTCCCGGCCTACCTGCTGGAGCCAGTCATCGTCACCGCCGAGAACGTGAAGACCGCTTACCAGGGCGATCCCGTACTCGAACCCATCACCAAGTAGTCCCACTCCGGAAAAGCCCGGTCCTCCGCTTTGAACTGGTCCCCAAAAGTTGGACTCGTGAATGTGCGAGGAGTCCACTTTAGCGTCCAGTGATCCGGTACTTCTCAGGAAAGCGCTCCGTCCCATT